>NZ_CP028426.1:2835538-3150598 GCF_003010915.2 Gulosibacter molinativorax
ACGAGCGTGACTGAGCGCGTGATCTGGGAGGCATCCTCCCTGCCGTACCTCGTGCAGGAGCGGCGCTGGTGGTGGTGGCGAAAAGTCGCCCGGTTCGAGATGCAGGGCAGTGCCGAGAACGACGCGATCGCGCGGGCGAAAACGGGGGCGTACACGAGGGTGGTGAGGTATGACGGACTATCGGCAGATTATTCGTGACGTGCCGGAGCTTGCCGCGAAGCTCGCGGGGCAGATCATCCCGAGCAGTGAGCCGGGTGACGGGCAGCCGCGCGGGAGTAACCGGCCTGACGCGGCTCGTGTGGTCGCAATCGATGAACTCGACCGGCTGTTTCGGGAGATCGGGCAGTCGGTCAGGTTCTGGCAGCAGGCGTTCTCGACGGAGTGGGAACTGTTGCCGGTCCCGTCGATTGTGGATGTGGTGACCGCACCGAGGTACACCCGGAGCGTGGCGGACGACCCGCTCGCGGCGGCAAGAGACATCCAGCCAGCCGTGGACTGGCTCCTCGCCCAATGGGCAGACGCTGAGGGGCACCCGCTGCACGACTATTGGCTAGCGGGCCTGGACGAGTGGCTTGTCCCCGCGGTACGTCGGCTGGAGGTTCGGGAGATCGCGCAGCGCCCGAGGCGGTGCATGGTCTGCTCAGCACTCGACACGTGGGCGGACACGGAGCATGCCAGCGCCGTGTGCGAGACGTGCGGGGCGGTGATGCGTGCCGAGGTGTGGCTGTCGGTGCGGGAGGCCGCGAAACGCCTGGACGTGGACGTTCGCACCGTGCAGCGTTGGGTAGCGGGTGACCTCGTGGAGCACCGCAAGTCAGGCCGCACGAACCAGGTCGAGTGGGGTTCGTGCAGGGAGCATCACGAGATGGCGGTAGCGCGCGCGAAACTCAACCTCATCCAATCCCCGAATGTCGCCACCTAGATGGTAGGCTGACGCCAGGCGCATAGTGCGCACAAGGAAGCCCCGGTTGTATTCGCCGGGGCTTCCCTCATTTTCCAGAGCTTGGCGGGGTTGTCGGGTCCCTTCATTGAGCCGCGTGGTGCCGTGGCGAGACCAAGAAAGAGCACCGATAAGCGGTCGCGAGCCTCCAACTCCCCGCGCATACGAGCCCTTGCAGGTCGGGACGCAAAGACCTGCATTCTTAGCTCTCGTGGCGAAATGGTAAACGCGCTGGATTCAAGACCCGGTGCCCGAAGGGCGTGCAAGTTCGAGTCCTGCCGGGAGCACGGAGGCATCGTGAAGCGACGCTGCGTCAACGGTGACGAGCAGGACGCGATCCACGCACGCAGGCTATTTGCGTGGCGTGCTGGTGAAGTCGCGAAGGTCAAGCGAGCAATTCGACGGCGAGAACGTCACGAGCACAAGCGGATTGATCGAGACACGGGCAGATGGTGAACAGAAATGCTGACCTCGCACCGAGCGAGACAACGGAATTGATCAGCGAAGCCAGCATGTCGGTGGCCGCGGATATGATCAGCACATGACTACCGGCATCCCCGACAAGCCCAGCAACCCGAGACTCGCGCGACTCTACGACAAGCACTTGAAAGCGGGCGACGAGATCCGCGCCGCGAACGAAGAGGCACTGATCGTCTGGCACCAAAACGAGTGGGGCTGCGCAGGCTGGCTACTGCTCATCACCCTCGGCATCGTGACCGCATTCATCGTGCCGCTCATCCTCTGGCTACTCGGCGCGTTCTCGAAAGACGGGCAGCTAATCACCTACACGATCAAGCGCTCAGGCGGCGTCAAGAAGCACGTCAAGTACGGGGCGAAATAGCCCCACCCATTCAACGCCCCGGTCCATGATGGCCGGGGCGTTCTGCATGTCCGGGGGGTCGAGTTGAGCACCAAAGAGATCCGCAACGGAAAAGGGCATCGGGCATACCGGCGCAAACAAGCTGCGCTGAAACGGCGGACGGCTCGCGAGAACCTGCCGTGCGGGTACGGGTCCAGCTTCGGATGCGGGCAGCCGATCGACACGACACTGCCGTGGAAGGACCGGTTGGCGTTCACGGCCGACCATCCAGTAGCGCTCGCCAACGGTGGGCACCTCGTCAAGCAAGACCTCGTGCCGTTCCACCGTGGATGCAATTCACGCAAGGGCGACGCTGAAGAACTCGACATCGAACTATGGGGGGCATCATGAGCACCATCGGAACACTCACGGCCACCATCCTCGTCAAGGTCGGAGACCAGACCACCGATGTCGGTTCGATCACAACCGACATCGACGGCACGCTCACCGAACACGACAGTGGGTACGCTGTCTGCGTAGAAGTCAAACGATACCGCTGGCGACTCGCACGGCTCTTCCTCGCGGCCGCATGGGCCGCGGTGACCTCAAAGTAGGGGTCGAGCGCGAAAGGCCGCGAGGCGGGCGTGAGAGGCCGCGCGAAGTCGGTCGGAGGCTCGAGAGGGTCGAAAAAATCCAGAAACCTTGATCCGATGCCAGTCTCCCGCCCGCTGTCTGGCATCTCTCTCTCTCGGCTTTTTGAAGAATCTGCGCAATTTGCGCGGCGCGTGGATTGGGGTCAATTCGATGGCACGTCAAAAGGCTCCCTGTGGCACGTATTCGGCCTACCGTCGCCATCGGCGCGAGGGTTCTGAGCCGTGTGGCCTGTGCGTTCGCGCTAAGAATGAATACAACGCGTCGCGGTCGGTGTCTGCAACTGGCCGTGAGCGTGAGGAAGCTGCGGTTCGCGTCGAAGAGTCGGTTCCGGTTGAGGCTGATTCATTGGATGCGTTCGATCGTCGGGCGGAGCTGTTGCGGACGTTGGAGTTTGTGGACAGGGCGATTGGTGCGGCGATTGGGGATGACCCGGTGAAGCTTGCGCCGTTGATTCGTGAGCGGCGCGAGCTGATTGCCGAACTTGGCCCGGTTGAGGTTGTCGAGGAGGTTGACCCGTTTGATGAGTTCCTCGCTGGAGAAGGAAATGTTGTTCGGTTCGACTCGGCCAAGGGTCGAGAAGCGTCCTAATGCTGCCGGGTCTCATGCGGATCGTGCGCTTCGGTTTCTTGATGCGTGTGGGCTGACGCTTGACGAGTGGCAGCGGTATGTCGTGTCGGCGCTGGTTGAGGTTGACGACGAGGGGCGCTGGGCTTCGTCGGAGTTTGGCCTACTTGTGGCGCGGCAGAACGGTAAGGGCGAGATTCTGCTCGCGTATGACTTGCTGCATTTGTTCATGTTTCCGCGCGCGGACAAGAAGCGTAAGACGATCTTGCACTCTGCGCATGAGGTGAAGACCTCGGTGGATGCTTTTGAGCGCCTCGCGGGCGTTGTCGAGTCGGTGCCGCAGTTGATGGCGCGCGTTGACAATATTTACACGGCGAACGGCAAAGAGGGCATTGTCCTGAAGCGTCGCGAGGGTCAGCGGAATGGTGACCGTGTACGGTTTATTGCTCGGACGAAGAAGTCTGGTCGAGGTTTCACGGCAGATATTCGTATTGACGATGAGGCTCAGGAAGAGTCGTTGCAGGCGAATAATGCTTTGGCGTATACGCAGTCGCAGATCACGAATCCGCAGGCGCTGTTCACGGGGACTGTCCCCGAGGATGGCGTGAATGATGCTGAGGTGTGGGAGGCGCTGCGGGATCGTGGCCGTAAGGGTATCGGTGCGCGCACGGGCTGGATGGAGTGGTCGCCGGAGGGGTCGGACGATCCTGATGTTGCGGATGCGATAGACCCTGGTGATCTTGATGCGCTCGTGGCGGCTAATCCTTCGCTTGGCTGGCGGATGCCGATCGAGACGGTGGTCGATCAGCTTGAGCGAGCAAACACAGACCCTGATGGGTACTTGCGCGAGAGGCTGTCTGTGTGGCCGAACCGTCGTCCGGTTGAGGCGCAAGCGTTGTCTGAGTTGGATCTTGACCGTTGGCGGGATAGTGAAGAGCTGGATGCGACGCTTGGTGACGTGTCGGTGATCGCGATTGCGGCTGCTCGTAATGCAGCGTATTGCTCCGTGTCGGCTGCGTCGAGGTTCGATGACGACACGATTTTTGTTGAGCATGTTCGCACTGATCGCGGAACGATGTGGGTCGCGGAGTTCGTGAAGTCGTTGAAGGCTGACCTTGGTGATGCGCTTGTGGTGCTGGACTCAAAGAATGCGGCGATGATCCTTGTCGATCTTGAGCGCGCCGGGGTGAAGTTCCTTTCGATGGATATGAACGAGGTTGCTGCGGCGCATGCGATGTTCATTGAGGGGTCGAATCTGGGCCTGATTGTGCACCGCGGGCAGGCTGAGCTCACGCAGTCGTTGGCGTCTGCGACGACTCGGAAGATTGGGCAGGCTGGGATGACGTGGGATGCGTCAGACTCGAAGGTTCCGGTGTCGCATGCGCAGTCGGTGACGTGGGCTGCGTGGGGGTTACGGAAGCAGGAGGCGCGCCCAAAGCGTGAGCCTGCCCCGCCGCCGCCGAAGCCTGCTGTGTTGACTCGCGATTCTGTCGCTCGGGATGAAACGAATTTGAACCATGTGAGGTTCTAGAGGGGGTCTGTCTTGGTTGAGATTGGTTACCAGTCGGGCTCTGGCGTGAGCGGTTGGGGTGCGCTTGCTGCGGAGACGCATGAGACGAACCCTGACTTGCAGTGGCCGAATTCGATTGATGTGTTTGATCGGATGCGGCGCGAGGATACGCAGGTCAAGTCGGTTCTTCGGGCAGTGACGTTGCCGATTATGCGCACGGAGTGGGTGATTGACGGGACAGGTTGCCGCCCGGAGGTTGTGGAGCATGTTGCTCGCGATCTTGGCCTGAAGGTGAAGGGTGAGGCGTTCCAGGCTCCTGTCCGCTCGAAGGGCCGGTTCTCGTTTCAAGAGTTTCTTCGTCTTGCTCTGCTCGAGCTGGTGTATGGGCACTCGTTTTTCGAGCAGGTGTATGACCAGTCGGATGGCGAGACGCACCTGCGGAAATTGGCTTGGCGTCCGCCGCGGACGATTGCGGATATTGAGACTGCCACTGACGGTGGTCTCGTCGCGCTCAAGCAGGCCGGGGCGAACGGCAAAGACGATGTTGTGATTCCGGTTGACCGGCTTGTGGTGTTCACGAATGAGCGTGAGGGCGCGAACTGGCTCGGTGAATCGCTATTGCGTTCGGCATACAAGATGTGGGTGCTGAAGGATCGCGTCTTGCGAATCCAAGCACTCACGGCGGAACGTAACGGCCTCGGTATGCCGGTGGCCACGTCTGCCCCACCTCCTGAGGATGCGTCGTTTGACGAGCTGAAGGCGTGGATGGATGAGCAAATCGCGGCGAATCTTGAGCTCGTGAAGAACGCTCGAGCAGGTGAGTCTGCTGGGGCGTCGATCGCGCATGGCGCGAAGTTCGAGTTTGTCGGGGTGTCGGGTGATTTGCCTGATACGGATAAGCCGATCCGGTATTACGACGAGCAGATTGCTCGTGGTGTGCTGGCGCACTTCTTGAACCTTGGTACTGAGACGGGATCTTGGGCACTGGGTTCGACGTTCGCGAATTTCTTCACGGACTCGTTGAATGCGGTGGCGCAGCATATTGCTGAGGTCACGAATCAGCATGTGATCGAAGACCTTGTGGACCTTGCTTTCTCGGAGGATGAGCCCGCGCCGAAGCTAGTTCCTGCGGCGATTGGTGAACAACAGCCGGTGACGGCGGAGTCGATCCGCGCGCTCGTGGAATGTGGCGCGATTGAGGTTGATGAGCGGCTCGAGGCGTGGCTGCGTGAACGTTTTGGCGCGCCGGTGAAAGACAGCGCCACAACGAGAGTGAGACCTGCACAAGTGAGAGCCGAGGGGGCTGCATGAATGAGAAATCGCGGCCTTGGTTCCGCATTGAGATGAAGGCTGAAGTTGAGGATGCTCCGGCGTCGGCTGATGTGTATATCTATGACGAGATTGGCGAGTCCTGGTGGGGCGGCGTGTCCCCGAAGGCGTTGATTGATGAGATCCAGGCGCTCGAGGTCGATGACCTGAATGTCTACGTCAATAGCCCTGGTGGTGCGGCGTGGGATGGGATCGCGATCATGAATGCGCTTCGTCGGCATAAGGCGAAGGTGCATGTGACGGTTGATGCTCTTGCGGCGTCGGCGGCGTCGATGATCGCGATGGCGGGCGACCGGATCACGATGAATCGTGGCGCGCAGTTGATGATTCACGACGCGTCGGGTTTCGCGATGGGTAACGCGCAGACGATGGATGAGACCGCGCAGGTGCTCAACAAACTGTCTGACAGCTATGCGGACGCGTATGCGGCGCGCGCTGGTGGCTCGCGTGAGCATTGGCGTGAGCTGATGCAGGCGGAGACCTGGTATACGGCGGAGGAGGCTGTTGAGGCTGGCCTGGCTGATGACTGGGTGGATGCCGAGCCTGAGGCTACCGCGGCGTTTGATCTGTCGCGTTTCAAGTTTCGAGGTCGAGCGATGGCCCCAGCGCCGGTGCTCGCCCGAATAGACCTCTCGGCCAACCGGTCGGGTGAAAGTTCCGCCGAGGCGGACGTACAGAAGGAGGGCCTTGTGGCTTATCTGGACGATGTAATCGAAGCTCTCGGCATGGACGAGGGCACGACTGAGGAAGAGACGATCACTGAGATTAACCGTCTGGTGGATCTTGCGACGGCTCCTGTAGAGCCGGAGTCGAGGCTCCCTGCTGGTGTGCAGGCTGTGGACGCGAATGTGTTCGCGCAGCTCCAGGCTGATGCTGCTGCTGGCCGTGAGGCGCTCGAGGCGCAGGCTGAGGCTCGCCGGGAGGGCATCGTGAAGGCCGCGATGGCTGATGGCCGCATCACTGCCGCATCGAAGGCCACTTGGCTTTCGGCGCTCGAGAAGGACGAAGAGGGCGCGAAGGCGCTGATCGAGTCGTTCCCGAAGAACACTATTCCGGTGGCTGAAATTGGCCACTCGGACGACATTCAGACCGCCGAGGACGCGCTCCTTGACCGGTTCAACGGCAAGACTCAGGAGGTCTAGAAATGGCTGACTACATCCCCAAGTTTCCCGCTGGCGCGGTCGTGACGCTCACTACGTCGGCAGATGTTACCGGCGGTCACGTTGTCGAGCTTTCGGCGGCTGGCACGGTCGCTCACGCTGCGGCTGATTCGGCGAAGGTCGTCGGTGTTGCTGCGCGTGACTCGAAGTCGGGCGAGCAGGTCGCTGTTTTCGTCGGCAAGGGCACTGTCCACCGTCTTGTTGCGTCGGCTGCAATTGCTGCGGGCGCGAAGGTCATCACCGCCACTGGCGGGAAGGTCGCGACCATCGGCGCTGGCACTAACACTGTCGGCCTCGCACTCACCGCGGCGACTAACGCCGATGACGTCATTGAAGTTCTGGTCTAGGAGGATCGAAAAATGGGCTACACATACCCTGTGCGTCACCAGACTGGGACGCTTACTACGGAGCAGCTTCACCTGCTGCTGAAGAATCCGCGGCTGATTGCGCGTCAGGTTGCGTCGCTCACGAACGAGAAGTTCCTCGCGGACTATCTCCTGAGCGGCCGCTATGACGCTGCTGGTGGCGGGGTCTACTACGAGACCGAGACTGCTGACCTGTACACGGGCACTGACCCGGAGGCGATTGAGCCTGCTGGTGACTACCCGCTGATTCAGCTTGACGAGGGTGTACCGTCTGCGGCGCGCACTGTGAAGTTCGGTCAGGGCTCGGTCATCACGGATGAGAAGATCAGCCGCGAGGGCAACCAGTATGTGCAGAAGGCGCTCATGCGTGTCGGTAACCAGATGGTTCGCTACGTCGACACGGTTGCGTGGGGCGTTATCGCGTCGCGTGTCTCGTCGACCTCGGCTGCGACCTCAGATGGCGTTGGTGCGTGGACTACCGCGGGTAACGTGCTCGGGCACCTCATGATGGTTCGTGAGGCTCGCGCCGAGCTCGCTACGGGTCTTGACCTGGACACTGTGGTGCTGCCGTCTGCGAAGTGGGCGAAGCTTGTCGGCATGCTTGTCGACGACGGCGCTCTTCCTCGCGAGCAGGGCAATATCGCGCTCTCGGGCACTGCGCCGGTGAGCGCGTTCGGCATGACGTGGCTCACGTCGCCGCACATCACCGGCACGGACCCGTGGCTTTTCGACACTGCGCAGCTTGGCGGTATGGCGGACGAGAAGCTTCTCTCGGAGGAGTTCGCGGCTGCTGGTCAGACTGGTGTGGAGGCGTCGACTACTCGTATCGCGGATAACGACTCGTACCTTGTGCGTGGTCGCCGCGTCACGGTGCCGATTGTCACTGAACCTCAGGCTGGCGTGAAGCTCACCGGGACGGGGCTGTAATGGCTGACGTGAAGCCCGGTGAGGGTACTTATGCGGTGACTGCTGCGGTGGCCGTGGTGCGCCTGCTGGACGGCTCGGAGCGTTACGTGTACCGAAACGGTCGTTTCGATGCGGCTGGCGCTGACGCGGCGAGCGTCGCGCACCTCGAGTCGGTTGGTCTCGTGCGCAAGGAGCCCGTCCCGGTCGAAGGGGCGGAGACTACCGAGACTCCCAAGGATCCAGAGAAGTCCGAAGCGCCTGAGGATCCGAAGCCAGCGACTCGATCGCGCACGACGAAGTAAGGGGTAAGGGGCGATGATTCTTCCAATCGAGATTGGCGAGGATGATGATCTTGCTCGCGAGATTCTTGTGATCGGTCGAGGCATTGCCCCTTGCATCTCGTCGCTTGAGGGTGAGGGTCGAGCGGATGCGCTCGCGATCCTCAAGCGGGTCTATAAGGACACTCGTACTCGTGGGCAGCGGTTCGTGAAGTCGCAGTCGATTGGTCCGGCGAGGGTGGATTACACGGATGTGCAGTCCATGTTTGACGGTGCCCCGACGATGGCTTTGCGGTCGCTGTGTGGTGCTTCGGGTGTCGCTGGGCTATCACGGGGGTCGTTCCCGAATGAGCGTCCTGTGGGCAAGATTTGGCCGGAGGAATGATGGATTTCCCGTTTGGCCGCTCTGTGACGAGACTTAGGGCTGGCGTTCAAGTTGACCCGTATTCGGGTGAAGAAACGTTCTCCGACTGGGGTAGCCCTTCCTCGCTCGAAATCGAGGGGGCGTTTGTCGCGCACACGTCTACTTCGATGCTTGCCACGGCGACTCGCGAGCAGGCGCTTGAAGCGAAGTCGCTGTTTTGTGGCGAGGCGGAGATCCGCAAGGGTGACCGCATCGTTGACGGTGACTATACGTACACGATTGACGGGATTCCCCCGGCTGCGGACACGAACCCGTTCACAAATTGGACGCCGCCGCGGGAGATCCCGTTGACGAGATACGAGGGATGATGGCGAAGAACTTTGTCAATAGTCCGGGGTTCATTGAGTCCTTGTATGACGATCCGGGTTTGAACGCTGAACTGCAAGCCGCGGCTGAACGTGTCGCGGCGAAGGTTCGCGCTACTGCGCCTGTCGGGGATAGTGGCGAGTACAAGGATTCAATCCATGTCGAGAAGTCCCCTCGAGGGGGTAGGCCGGTCTATCGTGTGGTTGCTGACGCGCCCCACGCGATGCTGGTCGAGTCGCGTACCGGGAACCTTGCTCGGGGCGTCAGATGACCTATACACGCCCGGATATCGAATTGTGGCTGACCGGGTATCTGCGGGGGAAGTTCCCGCACTGCACGGTCACGAATAAAGAGCCGCCCGATCTTGGGCGGCTCTTGCCGTTAACGAAACCTTTGATCGTGGTGCGGGACGATTCCGGGCCGCGCCTGGATTTCATGCTGTTTCAGAACGCGGTCGGTGTCTCTGTGCTTGCTGGCACGAAGGCGAACGACAAGCCCGCGAATGACCTCGCTCGTGAGGTTGCCGCGGTCCTGTTCGATGACGGGATTACCGGTATCGAGCAGTCACCTGTCACTCGGGTCGAGTGGGACGGATGCAACGGGCCGTATGCCGTTGATGAATCAAGTGATGTTGCTCGCCGCTATATGACGGTCGAGTACATAACCGCGGCTGTCGGCTATTGACAGCCCTATTTTGAATGGAGTAAATAATGGCCGACGCACAAGGATTTGATGTTGACGTTGCCCGGATTTGGCAGACGGGTATGGCGTATATCGATCGCACGCCTGACGCGGTGCTGCTGGATGCTGCCGGTCGGACGGCGCTAGTCGCTGCCGACGGGAAGATCGTGGTTCCTGCGTCGTACGAGAACGTTGGGCTGTGGACTAAGGATGGCGGGCCGGAAGAGGGCCGCGAGTCTGAGGACCCGACCGAGTTCTACCAGCCTGGGTATGAGATTGGCGGGGCTACTTCTCGGACGGTCGCGCTCACCCTTGCTGAGGATAACGAGATGGTTCGGTGGCTGGATACTGGCAAGACGCCGGTGGCTGGCGAGATGACCGTTGGTGGTGGGAATGACCACCGGTTCCCGCTGCTCATTGTGCAGAAGCGCCGGGATGGTGCGATTCGCCTTCGGAACGGGTACGCGCGCGTTTCCGAGTTCGCGCCGGAATCGGCTGACCGGGGGACGCTCGAGAGTTCGGTTGCGACGTTCAAGTGGTCGGAAGCTGACGAGCTCGGCGACGACCTGTATTGGGAGCGCGTAGTTCCGGCGACAGTGACGGTCCCGGCTGGCTAGTCGTCTTGTTGAGGGGCAGGTAACCGCCTGCCCCTTTTTCGTTTCATTGAGAGGGAATAATGACCAGCACTGACCTGGATAAGTTTTTCGACGGCGACTTCGATGAAGAGAAGGTGCTTGCGGAGATTGCCGAGAATCCTGGCGTCGAGACAAGATTCTCGCGTGATTTCTTCGCGGCCAAGTTTGAGGATGGCACCCGTGTTGGTGTGCCGTTGAGGCTCACCCGCGAGATCTACTCGGACATTACCGAGAAGTACGAGGACCCGTTCGATCAGATCGAGGCGCTTTTGATCGCGCTCGGACTTGAGGATGAACTAGAGAAGATCCCGAATGACGTGACGATACAAGGCGTTTTCGTTGAGCGTTATTTCGATGCGCTCACGAAGAAGCAGAACGCTTCACTGGGGAAATAGCGTACGTCGCCCATGTCAGCTTGGAGCATCCGTCCGCGTTCGCGGTGACGATGCGCCGGTATGGGGTTTCCCCGGCTGACGTTGGCGACGGCGTGACGTTTGGTGAGGCGTATGACCTTGTGCTTGCGGCGATGGGTGACACGTCCACGCCACTGTATGCGGCCGTGCAGGGGTGGGCGTTTCCCGCTTCATTTCCGGAGCTGGTGCAGATCGCGTCCGCTGCTGGGTCTCCTGCTGCGGCGAAGAAGTTGATGCCGTGGACGCTTGGTGCGGAGAGTCGCCGTAAAGCGGCGCTGGAGGTGTCTGCTGATGAGCGGGCCGAGGCGCTGGCGGAACTACAGTCGATGATTGTGAGGGGCTGAGAGGCCCCTTTTTTGCGCTCTGAGCGCGGAAGGCGGTGTCTCTCGTGAAGCAAGTCGGTGCCGGGTTCGTCGCCGTGAGCCCAAAATTTTCTGGCTTCAGGCGCGCGGTCGCTGCCGAGTCAACTGCTGCCGGTCGTGAGGGTGGGCGCAACCTGCAGTCCTCGCTTGGCGGTGCTGGGCGCTCGGCGGGAGCGAAGCTCGGCAAGGACATGAAGTCGGCTTTCTCGTCGGCGTCGGCTGGGCTCGGCGGCGCGTCGCTCAAGACGCTCACTCGAGAAGTGCAGACTGCGCAGGACAAGCTCACCGCGGCTCGACTGAAGCAGCAAGACGCCGCGGGGACTGTACGGACGGCTGAGGCGAAGCTCGCTGAGGCTATCCGTAAGTCTGGCGAGAACTCGGCGGCGGCGGTTGGCGCGAGCGAGAAGCTCGAGTCGGCTCGTCGTAAAGAGAAGGTCGCGGCTGACAATCTGGCGACGGCTTCAACGAAGCTGAAGGACGCTCAGTCGGCGGTGAAGGATGCGTCGAAAGCTGCCGGTGATGCCGCTGGCACGTCGGTCACTGGTTTCGACCGGTTGAAGGATGCTGCGGGGAGCGCGCTGACTGGGATCGGGGATAAGGCCGGGAATGCCGGTAAGGCGATCCTGGACGGGGTCGGCGCTGGTATCCAGGCGGCGTCGCAGATGGCGGCGGCGGGGCTCGCGGCGCTCGCTGGGCAGACTGTTGCGATCACGAAGAGTGCCATGTCGGAGTATGCGACGTGGGAGCAAGTCACGGGCGGTGTCGACACACTGTTTGGTGATGCGTCGGCGACGGTGCAGGGGTTCGCGGATCAGGCGTTCCAGACGGCTGGCGTGTCCGCGAACGAGTACATGTCGCAGGTCACGAGCTTTTCGGCGTCGCTGATCAGCTCGCTTGGCGGGGACACTGCCGCGGCGGCGGATATCGGCAACATGGCGATGATCGACATGTCGGACAACGCCAACAAAATGGGCACCGATATCGCGTCGATCCAGAACGCGTATCAAGGGTTCGCGAAGCAAAACTACACGATGCTCGACAACCTCAAGCTGGGGTATGGCGGCACGCAGGAGGAGATGCAGCGGCTGTTGGATGACGCGCAGGCGTTGTCGGGGCAGACGTATGACATTGGCTCGTTTTCGGACGTGGTGTCTGCGATCAACGTCGTGCAGACGGAGCTTGGGATCACGGGGACGACTGCCGAGGAGGCGGCGTCCACGATCGAGGGTTCTGTTGGCGCGATGAAGGCATCGTGGTCGAACTGGCTCACTGAGCTGGGTAAGACCGATGGTGATGTTGAGGGGATGACGGACAATCTTGTCCAGTCGATTGGCACGGCGCTGAGCAACATTGTTCCGCGTGTGGGGCAGATCCTTCAGAGCCTCGTGCAGTCGATCCCATCGTTTCTTTCGAGCATCGTCACGATTCTTCCGCAACCGTTCCAGGATGGTCTTGACAAGATCAGCGAATCGGTTGGCGGGCTGGATAGCCTGCTCGGCCCGCTGGGCGCGTCGTTTGGTGCGATTGGTGCGGTTGGTCTCGTGCCGTTGCTGTCGAAGCTGCCGATTGTGGGGAGCCTGTTTTCTGGGCTCGCGACGAAGCTGCCGTTGCTGACGAATCCGCTGTTTATTGCGGCGGCAGGTCTTGGCGCTTTTGCTGCGGCTGGTGGGGATTTCGGACAGATCGGCGACCTCGTGTCGGGGTTCGTTGACACGATCGTTTCAGCCCTGCCGGGTGTGATTGATGCGATTGTGTCGGCAATCCCTGAGCTGGTGGACGGCATCCTCACGGCGGTGCCTCAGCTGCTGGAGGCGGCGACGCAGATCGTGCAAGCGCTGATTGATGGGATCGTTGTCGCGCTGCCGCTGCTGATGCAGGGCGCGTTGACGCTCGTCACGGGGCTGCTGGATGCGATCGTGGCGAATCTGCCGATGATCATCCAAGCTGCGCTGACGCTCGTCACGACACTGCTGCAAGGAATCATCCAAGCACTACCGGTGCTGATTCAGGCTGGCATTTCACTGCTGATGGGGCTGATTCAGGGCATCATCGAAAACCTTCCGATGATTATCGAGGCGGCACTGTCGCTGATCAATGGCCTACTGACGGCGATTGTCGAGAACCTGCCGCTCATCATCCAGGCTGGTATTGATCTGCTGATGGCGCTCGTCACCGGTCTGATTGATGCGCTGCCGATGCTGCTCGATGGCGCGCTGCAGTTGCTTATTGGGCTGGTGACGGCGATCACGGAAAACCTTCCGTTAATTATCGAGGCCGGTATTTCGTTGATCATGTCGCTGATCCTCGGCATCATCGGGGCGCTGCCTGACCTGATCACGTCGGCGGTGGGCATGATTTCGACAATTGTCGAGACGCTGCTCGAGAATCTGCCGATGATTATCGAGGCGGCGATTCAGATCATCCTCGCGATCGTGGAGGGTCTCGTGGTCGCGATTCCTGATCTGATTGCGGCGATTCCTCAGATCATTGAGGCGATCTGGAATGCCATCACTGAGGTGGATTGGCTCGAGCTCGGTAAGACGATCATCCAGGGGTTGATCGACGGTATCGGTTCGATGATCGGCGGCGTAGGCGACGCGATCGGCGGTGTGGTCGAGGAGCTGTCGTCATGGCTACCTCAGTCTCCGGCGAAGAAGGGGCCGTTCTCGGGTCGTGGCTGGACGCCTCACCGCGGTAAGTCGTTGGTGGAGGGGTTCGCTGAGGGTATGCGGGATTCGCAGTCTGACGTTGAGTCGGCTGCTGACCAGCTTGCTCGGGGTGCGGTGATTGACCCGCAACGGTATGCGTCGGATGCGGCGATGGCTGTTGAGCAGCGTGCCCGGATGGCGGTTGATGCCTCGTTCGCGGCTGCACCTCAGCAGGCGACGGCTACGGCGGTCCTGGATCGTCCCGCGATCGGTGACGTGAGGATCACGATCAACGCGACGGATGGTCAGTCTGCGCGGGATATTGCGCTCGAGGTGGACAAGATCCTGAGGGGTGGCTTGTGAGTCAGATCTATATCGAAATGGATGGGCTCACCGTGTGGGGTCGCGGGAAGGCGACTCCACATGACCTTTCAGGGTTCGGTATCAAGCGGAACGGGCTCGAGCAGTTTGACGATTCTGCGAGCCGTTCGGGCGAGGTCGCGAAACGCGATGTTGGTGACGGCTCCTATTGGGGTGATTCCTCGCTTGATGGGATTGTCCGCACGCTGCAGGGTGTCGCGTGGGCTCAGACTCATCGTGAGGTTGAGGCGATGCACGACCGGCTGATGGCGTTGAACGCCTCGTCTGCGTACCGGCCGCTCACGTACCGGTCGGAGCGTGGCTACCGGTATGCGATGGCTCGCGTTGAGGGCGCTGTCACGTGGCTGCATGACCGGTGGATCAACAAGCCTCGCGCAGAGTTCACGATTGCTTTCCGATGTGCGGATGCGCATTGGAATGGTGAGTCGCGAAAGTACACGCTCACTCCTGGGCAGACGGTCACGGTTGAGAATCGCGGCACTCTCCCCGCTTGGCCGATGGTAGACGTTCGCGGCCCGCTCGGGGTGAACTGGGGTCTCGGTGTCGGCTCGTCCCGGCTGTATGTCGATCGTGCGGTTGGATCTGGCGAGACGGTGACAGTCGATCATGAAAACGGCTGGGTCAAGTCGTCGTCTTCGGGGTTCATTACCGAGGGCATCAGCGGGTACGAGTCGAATCTTGCGCCTGGCGTTGGCACGGTCACCTTCACCGGGTCGGGTTCGGGCTCGGCGACGGTGACGTTTACTGACCGGTTCGTGTAGGGGGGGTTTGATGGTTGAGCGCATTGTCCCCGTGCATACGGTGACTGGGGAGCGGATCTTCACGAAGATCGGCGGCACGGTCGGTTCGTGGACTACTTCACTCACGACGCCGGGGACTGGTTCGGTGACGATCTACGCGCGGGATCAGAAACGCAAGCTCGACTTCGAGTCGGTGCGCTTGCTGCGGCGTACCGCCGCGACAGCGATCGTCATCGAAGAAGTCAAGCACGAAGTGTTTTCCGGGCCGGGGCATATCCAATATGCCGGGTATGTGACGGACTCGGAGTGGGACGACTCCACGGGAATGCTGTCGCTGAACCTTGTCGAAATCAAGAAGCTCGGCGATAAACGGCAAATGTGGGTACCTGGCGAGGGCGGCCCGAACGAACTGACGATCACAGGCGCATCCATGTATCGGATCGTGCGTGAGGTGCTCTGGCGGGCATTCGGTCGCGAGATCGGAACTAGGCATGCGCTGCCGTTCCTATGGCCAGAGGAGAAGCCTGGGCAGCTCACATATGAGCTGTTCAGGTACCACTACAAGAGCCTCACTCAGGTCATGTCTGACCTTGACGCTACGGGCGGCCCGGACTGGAACCTTCGCCCGCGGTGGGTCGGTGGCCTACTGAAGTGGGATGTGCATATTGGTTCGCCCACGTTCGACTGGGGCGAGGTGCGGATGCGTGCAGCGACGCCCGAAAATCCTGTCCGCACTCCCGTATCGAAGCTGAAAGAGCTACAGGATGGTTCGGAGCAAGCATCTGACGTGTGGGTGATCGGCGCTGGCTCTGAGGCTGACATGCGCGTTGGCTGGGCTGGGCCGGACCAGCTGCCGATGATCGAGGGCGTTCCGCGGCAGATCGTCACAGAGTCGCACAAGCACGTGGACGTCAATACACAGTTGAATCAGATCGCGTTGACAACACTGTTGGACAGTCGGGGGCCCCGCCGTCAGTTCTCGTTTGAGCTGCAGTTCGAGCAGGGCGGCTGGCTTACGCCGGACATGGTGCGTATCGGGATGCGGATCAGGTTGGCGCATCCGGGCTCGGAGGGTATCTCTCGCGGCGAATATCTGCTGTATGTGCTGTCGGTTTCGCGTGCCGGTAAGGGCCGGGTCCGAGTGGAGACGCAGGAGGTCGAGTAATGGCGCGCTGGCGGAATTTGAAAGACCCGGCAATCCCCGACACGAATCGGCGTGTGCGCGACCTCGAAGCTGGCTCGCCGATCGGCTTTAGCTCTGTGGAGCGTGGCGGGCTCAGGATCGCGTCAGAGCAGGGCCTTTTGGTCGAGGGCTCGATCTATGGGTCTGCGAATAATGTCCTCGGCATTCCGGCGCATATCGATTGGCGGGGAACCGCGGTGTTTAGTGGCGGCCTGTCGGTCGGGCACTCCTGGAACTCTCCGAGTGGGGGGCTCGTTGTCGGGGAGACTACGAACCGAAGGCCGTCAACATTTAACGGTACGACGTCACATAATGATGCGGCGTGGTTCAATGGCCCAATACGCATGCGGGACGGCGGTTGGTCATCTGAGCCGCCTGAACTGCAGATTGGCGAGCCTGGCGGCTCGATACCATCGTTTTTCAATGGCGATGTTGAACTCAACGGCAATGTTGAGGTGAATGCGACCACTGCCGGGGACAACATATTCCGTGTCGGCACGACAGATGCACCAGTGGATTCCCATATCAACGGGCCACTCACGACTCGCGGTGACCTGCGGCATTTGAACTTGATGGAAACTGCCACTCCGGATGACTACAACATTCTGATGGTGAACGTCAATGGTTTCGTGTTCAAGGGACCGAAGGTTGGCGGTATCGGTACAGGGCCGGGACCGATCGACCCGGGCAATCCTGGCGCTACAGGGCTCGTGAAACCGTTCCCGTGGTCCACGGTCACGTCGGAGTTTGGGCCGCGTGAGTCGCCTGGCGGGATCGGGTCAACAAATCACCTCGGGATCGATTTCGGGTACTGGCCTGCCACATACGGCGCTGCGATTGGCGCGGTCGGGTCTGGGACGGTCACATTCGCCGGGTGGGCAGGCGGCTACGGCAACGCCGTCAGGATCGACCACGGCGGCGGCATCCACTCGTATTACGCGCACCAGTCGAGCATTGTCGTGTCGGTCGGCCAGACGGTGAACCAGATGCAGACGATCGGCTATATCGGTTCCACGGGCAACTCGACAGGCCCGCACCTGCATCTCGAAATCATTGTCGATGGTGTCGAGCGTAACCCGCGCAACTATCTCGTCTAGCAAGCCCTCACTCGCTGCCACCTTCGGGGTGGTTTTTCTCGTTAAGGAGACTCTTTTGGTTGTCTATTCCGGTTATGTTGCGACTCCGGCGAATGAGGTGCATTCGACGTCGCTCAAGCCTCGGTTGGAGGTGCGTTTGTTGGAGGCGTGTCACCACGGGGGACCCTTGTCAATACGGAGACGAAGCTGGTGGATGTCGCGTCTTCGGGTGCGTATTCGGTGGATTTGATCCCTAGCGAGCAGTTGCGCTCGCGGTCTGGCGCTCTCGCCTTGTACGAGGTTGCCGAGTCGTGGCTCGGCGAGGGTGGGCAGCCTGTGAAACGGTCGGAGTGGGGCACGTTCTATTTGCGTGCGTCGGGTGGGTCCTTGTCTGATCACGCGCAGTTCCCTGCCAGGGTTGGCGCGGTTTTCGTGCAGGAGGCTGACCCGGCGACGCAGGGCGCGGTCGCGAGGAACAGTATTTGGTTGCGCCCTTCGACGGGGCAGATTCGGAGGATGGACTAATGCCGTGGACTCTCGTAGGGCAGATCGCGGCGGTGACGGATCAGGACATGGCGTCGAAGCTCTCTGCGCCTACTGCGTCGCGGTCTGCGGTGGATGCGCGTATTCGTGTCCAGGCTGAGGGCATGGTTGGCGATGTGATCGCGTCGAACCCTGAGGTGACTCAGGCGGTGATCGACGGTATTAATGCCGATCCGCTGCTGCTTGGCGAGTTGTCGTATTACAAGGGGCAGGCGACGGCAGATAGCCTCGATTCTCTGCCGGGTGGTACGCATTGGATCTCTACCGCAAAGGCGACCGAAATGGGCCTCCCAGCCGCGGGCTCGTTACTGCTCGTTAACCGGGATAGTTCATACAAAACAGCGGTTCTCGTCGCGCTGAACCCGACTCGGGTTTGGGCTGCGGATCGTAACGGCGCCGCTGGATGGTCCAGCTTCAGTGAAGTCACATCTCGTGTTCGGCAACTCACCACTGAGAATCTGGATACGCTCACGACAACCGGAAGTTTTTACCAGAACTCGCCAACGTTTGCGACAAGCGAACGCAACTACCCGTTCCCAACGATGTGCACCATCGACGTGAAACCTTGGTCTGCAAACAATGCTCACGTCACTCAGGTCGCGATCCCGGACGCGACGGGCTACAGCGCGTTCGCGATCCGCTCACTGCTACAGGGGACCTGGTCAGACTGGGACCACTACTTTTCGGACGCGGCGAATGCCCAGAAATATGCGTTGAAGAGTGAGCTCTCGGGTCGTGTCAGCGTATGGGCTGGTGGATCATTCATCGTGCTTGGTGATTCGGTCATGGCGAATGGCGCGGCCGCGCTCAATGCTGTCCGTGACGAACTTGGGTTTTCCTCGGTTGAGAACGCAGCAGTAGCGGGCCGCCCCATGTCGGATGGTTCCGCAAACGGTGTCGGGACAGTAACGACTGCTCTGACGAAAAGCTTTGTTGGTCATGACCTTGCGATTGTCGCGGCGGGCACTAATGATTTCCGGCTGGACATGCCGGTCGGAACGCTCGGGCAAATCGGTGACGCATCGTTCGATCGAGCTACGTTCTTGGGCGCCTACCGCACAACGATCGAGCACATTCTGACTCAGAACCCGACTATCCGCATCATGCTTTCCACACCGCTGCAGCGCGATAACGCGTCGTATGACGTGAACCACGTCAACGCGGTGGGGCACAAGCTTTTGGATTATGTCGACGCGGTGAAGGAGGTAGGCGGCCTGTACGGCCTCCCGGTGTACGACGCGTACGCGAACTCGGGGTTCACAAAACTCACTCTGGCCACGCTCACCTCGGATGGTCTCCACCCGAACGCGGCTGGGTATGAGCGTCTCGCATCAGCATTCTCTGGGTTCCTCTGGACGGTAGGGAGTTAGCCGAGTAAGGCGCAACTTCGCGCACAACCTGATCCACGAGATTTCCAGCCGCCTCTACCGGGGTGGATTTTTCTCCGCCCTTTCGCCAATACCGGTGGGGGGCTTTTTTATGCCCAAAAGGAGGGCAAAGAAATGGCTTACGAGTACACGAATATTGACGGTCACCGGGTCGAGGTGAACGTTGCAAAAGCGTTCCGCGAGATGGCCGCAGATTTCCAGAAGGCGACCGGCTATTCCCTGCATGTCTCGGATGGGACGCGCACGTGGGATGAGCAGCTCGACTTCTGGGAGGACTACCAGGCAGGCAAGGGGAACCTTGCACTGCATCCGTCGTCACCGTTGGCGTACCACGTGGAGACGAATCCTTCTGGCCCTCGAGCTCTCGACATTCATGACAGTGGGGATGACGCGGGCGTGACCGTCGCCGGGAATGTCCGCTCGCACTGGATCAAGGCGAACGCGTCGAAGTACGGTTTCGATCCTGCTGGGTATGGGTTCTCGCAGGTGGAGCCGTGGCACATCGAGTACCGCGGACAGATCGGCGGGAAGGTCGATACACCGAAGCCCTCGGCGGCGCAGGTGCTTGAAGCTGGCGGGCTGGTCAACTCGACCATCATCGTGAAGGCTGCGTCTGCGGTCGGCCTGGATCTCGCGATCGCGGCCGCGGTGATTCAGAAAGAGTCCGGCGGTCGCAACGTGTTCGGTCACGACGCGGGCGGCGCGTATCACGGCGGCGGCGAGGTCACCGAAGCGAAATACAAAGACTTCATCAAGCAGGTGCGAGGCGGCAAGACATCGAACGGCGTCGGCCCTGCACAGATCACGTGGCCAGCGTTCTTCGATGAGATGGAGAAGGCTGGACTCAAGCCGTGGGTGCCGCTGGACAACATGAAGTACGGCTTCCGGTTGATGGTGGATTACCTCGGCGGAAAGACCGCTGATGCGGCGATCCGTAACGCTGGCAAGCGCTACAACGGCAATGCCTCGTACGGTGACGACCTCCTCGTGAAGGTTCGGGAGTGGCGTCAGCGACTCGCGGGCCGGAACGTTTCGTCGGCGCCGGCGAAGGGCGACGAGCGCATGGCGTCGCGCCAGCGGTTCCTCAAGCACGATCGCGGCGAGGACATCACGGTGGACGGCTGGGACGGTCCCGAGACTCAGGCTGCGGTGAAGCGTTACCAGCAATTCCTTGGCGTGACCGCGGACGGTATCTGGGGCGACGCGACCGAGGCCGCGCACCTGGTGTTCAAGCAGACCGGGAAGAGTCCGAAGGCCGCGGCGTCGAAGACCTCGGCGAACAACCCATTCGGAATCCCCGACGTGCGGGGTCTGCAGAAGATAGCGCGCGAGCGCGGGTACACCGGCAAGATCGACAATATCTGGGGTAGCGGATCGGCGTACGGTTTCGCGCGGTTCCTCCGTCAGGATTGGGGTTACCCGGCGAATCAGAACGACGTGCTCGGCCCGGTCATGTGGGCGAGCATCGCGCGCTGGCTCCGTGGCCGGTGGGGCTACGTCGGGAATGATGTTCCCGGCCCGGTGATGCGTGCCGCGCTCACGCGCGCGAACGACGCGAACAAGCGGGAACTCTGATGTTGCGCGCGCTGAGGTATTGGTTTTATGACCCGCCCCAGTGGCGGCCCGTCGTGTTGCTCGGCTATGTGGTCGCGTTTGCGATGGGCATGGTGACATTGATTGCCCCGCCGTTGACGATCGCCGGGCAGCTCGGGCACGTGCTCACGACGATCTGGGCGTGCCTGCTAATCGCAGGGAGCCTGCTCGCGGCGTGCACGGTCTATTCGGACTGGTGGTGGCTCGAGCGGCTGGGGATCAAGATCGCCGCGCTCGGCCTCGGCGTGTATCTCGGCGTCGTCGTCTACCTGTGGGGGTTCGAAGCCGGGAATCGCGGCACACAGTTTTTCGGGCTCACGCTCGGCCTGTGTTTCTTCCTGCTCCGCTTTCTACAGATTCAGGCTTGGGATTACCGCCCACGGAGACTCGACCGAGAGGACTAGGGCGTGACTGCGGGAGAGATTGCGGCAATCATCACCGCCCTTGGACTCGGGGCGATCATCAAAGACATCTCCACGTGGGCCTACCGGGCTGTGACTGGCCGGGAGGGGAAACGGCGCGACGATTCTCAGAAAGCGTGGGATGCGTTCGATAGGGAGTCGAAGCATCGGCGCATCATCACGTCGCATGCGGCGCGTCTCGAAATCATGCTCATCCGTGCACCGTGCGTGGATGAGAAGGATATCCCACCGTGGCCCTCAGCAGGGGGCACGGGAGAAATACGGACTAAGGAATAGATCATGAAAATCTTCTCGAAAGACTTCCTCCGGGGCGCAATCGACAGAGCGATCAAAACTGCCGCGCAGGTGCTTCTTGCGGTGCTCCTCACGTCGGCGGGGAGTGACCTGGTGCCGACGGCTGGCATCCTCGAAATCGACTGGCTTGGCGGGCTCTCGATCACGGCGCTCGCTGTCGTGATCAGTCTGCTCACGTCGATCAGTGACCCGGAATCGACGGCACAGTCAGCCCGATCACTGCCCTCTCACTGAACGTCACTCAACCTCACTGCCCCGCTCTCTGGCATCACGCCGGAGGGCGGGGTTTTTCGTTTTCCCTACCGCTCCGCGCCAACCTCGTAGAGATGCTCGTGGTAATCATCCACAGCCTTCGCCCGCGCGCCCTTGAAGCCCCGGACCGGCCCGCGCCAACCGCACGAGCAGACGGCCAGCCAAGAGCCCGCGAAATTACCTTTGATCGCTTTCGCCTTGTGAGACATGGGGGAGTCCTTTCTATGCGGCGCGTGGGAGTGACTGGACGACGGCTCGCGCGCGGGAGCGGTCGGGCGCGATGTAGACGCGGGTGGTTGCGGGTGACGCGTGCCCCAGGAGGTCTTGCACGACGAGGAGATCTCCGCTGGCTCGGTGTGCGTTCGTCGCGAACCTGTGCCTGCCGGAGTGGAGTGTCCATTCGCCGGGGAGTGCGTTGGCTGCGAGCTTGCCGACATAGCGGGGTGAGAGGTGCCCGTTGTCGCGGCCGGGGAAGAAATAGCCTTCGGGGAGTTGCCGGAGTTCGCTGGCGAGGTCGTCGGAGAGTGGCACGATGCGGTCTTTGCCACCTTTGCCGTGGACGACGATCGAGTGGCCGTCGAGGTCGGGGATGAGGTCTCGGGTGTGTGCTTGTGCGATTTCGGCGCGGCGCATACCAACTTCGGCGGCGAGGGTGAGGATGAGCGCGGTGCGGGCGTTACTGCTGGCAATGCCGAGGCTGAGGGGCGCGGCTGGGATTGGCCGTGGCTGGGGTGGTGCGGGCTTGACTGCGGGGAGCACGGCGGCGGCGTTGACGTCCGTGCGGCCCGTGGCGACTGCCCATGCCCAGAATGACCGGTAGGTGGTGCGGCGGCCGCGGCGGGTCTCGCGTGCCCATGTGCGGGTGGAGAACCATGCGAGGAGTTGTTCGGGTTCGATGTCCCAGGGGCTGGTTTTCATGGCCCTGGCGAGTTGCCGCAAATGTTGTTCACGTGTCGCGCAGGTCGTCAGGGGTGCTCCGCTGGCGCGCTCGTGTTGGAGGTACAGGTGGATTGCGGTTTCCCATTCGGCGGGGACCGGCCATTTTTCGAGACTCATGCTCGAAATTATGTGCCTGGTCATGAGGCGCGGGGGAACAGGGTGATGACGGGGTTGGGGTTGTCGATCTCGGGTGCGTCGGTGTTGTTTTGTGTGATATCGACTACAGAACAGAAGGTTGGGGGTTCGAGTCCCTCCAGGCGCACGTATCTCGTAGAGATAAGAATTCTGTGTGGAGACAGAACTGAACGGCTCGCAGCGTGTGAAACGCGGCGGGCCGTTTCTGGTTCCAGGGCAGCTTCTTGGTGTCCGGGTTCCTCCGTTACTTAACGCTGCGCAGTCCGGCCGCATCCAACGCTCTCATGAGCGCCGGTCGACGGCGGTATGTATCTCGGATCTCGGCGATCAGCGAGTCGATCTCCTTTTCCGCACCGACGGCAGCGTAGCCGTCGCGCATCCGTCGCAGGACATTCGCGACCTCGGGGTAGACCTGCGTATTGGCCTGCGGCAGGAGCTGGTTCAGGTAAGGGCGGTAAAGGTCTGCGGCTTCGCGAGGCTTTTCGGATGCGCTGGCCTCGGCGAGCTTGCGCCACGCGTGCCGGGATCCCCAACGTCCATGAGCCATCCACGCCTGCTCGATATCGTCGTCGGCGAGCGCAATCTCGATTGCCGCATCGCCGTTGCCTTCGCGGTCGGCATACGCTTCGACTGACTCGCGCGCCCAAGCTCGCTCAGTCTGATCGACGCCGAGCCGATCGGCGTACCGGATCAGCGAGCCAAACAGTGAAACGCTCGGCCGAGCAGCAAACAGTGCGTGTATCAAGTCCAGCGCATCTTCCTGCCGTCCTGCGGAATGAAGCCAATCGACGACCTCGTCGATACCGAGCCAAAAGCTGCTGGGTTCCTTCAGCGTGATCTTGCCTGCGGCAACCGCACGGTCGAGCCATACCATCGACTCACTGAGACGGTTCGCTTCGCGCAGTCTCAAAACAATTTCGCGGTAATAGATGTATTCGCCAGTACCGAGTATCTCCACCGCTCGGTCGAGGTCGTGATCGTGATCGGCGAGTTCCAGGAGAACGGTCCGGCGGTCGAATTCCGAGGTCTCTGGATCAGCCGCATACTTTTCGATGCCCTGGCGATATGTGCTGAGCCCAATCTCATCAAACGCGTCGACATAAAGTGAAAGAGGCGTCTCTGGCCAGCCGGGTGAAGTCCGGCGGTACGACACGAGCCAGTGTGCGAGTTTTTTCGGGTCAGGCGTCCCTTCGGCACAGGCTCTCGCGTGTAGCCCTACCGCGCGACTTAGTGCGTCGCCAATACCGCCGTTCGAGTCATCGGCGCTCTCGGAGATAGTGCGGGCGCGCTTCAGTACGTATTCGAGCGCGGGGCGGAGAACATCGGCTGGGCTGGCCTCATCATTTCTGCCAGGCGCAGAATCCAATATCGTTTCGTATTCATCGAGAATCGCTTCGATCTCGTATGCGACGTCGGAGGATCGTCGATAGTCAAGGTACCCACGGAACGCGAGCCTTGCTTTGGCGTCCTCGATGTAAGGCTGTTCCGCGCTCGTGGTGTCGCCGACCGAGACGGCGGCTCTCATCTCGAGAATGAGTAGTCCAACATCGCTGAGCGAAGCGAGCTCATGCACCAGCTCCACGAGGCGCTCTCGGGAGAGCTCTGCCAGCCACGAGACGATCTGGACTTGTGCCGTCTCAGAAATCGATCGCGCGCCGTCCTCGTTAACGGGCGCGCCTCCGCTCGCGTTGAGCACGGCCAAACCGAGTGCGGTGAGGTGCTTACAAAAATACCCCTTCGCATTGAACGGGCAGGTACACGAACCGGTCAGCTCATCCGCCCAATCGAGGTGGCACGTGTAGACCTGCCGGACGCCGATGGTTGCCATTGCACTTTTCGCGCTACTCCGCAGGCCGAACACATAAGGCACGTACTCGACGCCGCGATCGAAGATGGTGTCGCCAGCCGCCTCGAGCAGCGAATCCGCGGTAAGAGAGTTCATGGGCCTGTCCTCCGGTCCGGACCGATATTACCGGGGGCTGAATGACTGCTGGAGGTTCGCGGGTCCGTTAGGGGAGACTTGTCATTCATCTGATCTCTGACGATGCAATGGCGATAGCGGTTCCTTTGTGTTAGCGGCCATGGAAAACTGCCCATAGGCGGCCAGGGAATTGCCCGCTGACGGCCAACCGGACTGCCCACTGGTGGCCACAAGATCTGCCCACTTCGAATAGTGAATCCCCGCGGTGACGTAATCGCGGGGAGCCCCTTCCCGGGTTGGATGGCGATGTTCAAGTCGCATCACTGTTACCCGGGAAGAGGCTCGTATGAAGTCTGACGGAGAAATTATGGAAATGCTTGCTGCATATGATCTGACGGGATCGTTGCGTGCTGCCGCCGAGTTGGCGGGCTGTTCGCATCACACCGTCGCGCACCACGTCGCCGCGAGGGACGCGGTCGTCCCGTGGGCGCGGTCGAACCGCGAGAACGCGTGACTGATCCATTCCTGCCGAAGATCGAGGAATGGGTCGAGGCGTCCCAGGGCAAGATCCGCGCCGATAAGGCCCACGCGAAACTGGTCGCGCTTGGCTATGCGGGATCGGAACGCTCGACCCGGCGCGCGGTCGCTGAGGTTCGTGCCGCGTATCGCGCGGGCCGCGTACGGGTGCATCGGCCGTGGATCACGGAACCCGGCATGTGGTTGCAGTACGACTTCGGCGATGGGCCGGTGATCGACAAGGTGAAGACGGTCTTGTTCGTGGCGTGGCTGGCGTGGAGCCGGTTCCGGATCGTGATCGCGTTGCGGGATCGTACCGCGTCGTCGGTGTTCGCGGCGTTGGATCGGACGTTTCGGATTCTGGGTGGCGCGCCGACGTATGTGCTGACGGATAACGAGAAAACAGTGACGGTGTCGCATATCGCGGGCGTGCCGGTCCGGAACGTGCAGACGGTGGAGTTCGCGCGGCATTACGGGGTCACGGTGTTGACGTGTCAGCCCGCGGATCCCGCGTCCAAGGGCGGGGTGGAAGCATCGGTGAAACTCGCGAAGGCCGATATCGTGCCGAAGGACACGAACCTGCTGCCCGAGTACGCGTCGTTCGGTGAGGTCGAAGCGGCCTGTGACCGGTTCATGGCCGAGGTCAATCAGCGCGAGCATCGAGCCACGCGTAGGCGGCCGGTGGACATGCTTGGTGAGGAACAGGCGCGGTTGCATCGGGTTCCGGATCGGGCGCACACGGTCGCGTTCGGGGTATCGCGCCGGGTGCCAGCGAACACGCCGATGATCACGTTCGAGAATGGTCAATACTCGGTGCCCGCGGGGTTACTGGGTGCGGAGGTGTTCGTCCGCAGCCATGGTGCCGGCGAGGGCGAGCAGGTCATCGTGGTGCATGTCAGTGACCGGGGACCTGTGGAAGCCGCTCGGCATGAGCGGGCCACGCCGGGCAGCCCGCGGGTTGATGATGCGCATTTCCCTGACCAGCCGCAGAAAACGCCGGGTGACTACACGGTTCGGCCGCGTACTGCGGCTGAGGTCGAGTTCCTCGGGATCGGCGCGGGCGCGGAGGCGTGGCTGTTGGAAGCGGCCGCGGTGGGTACCTCCCGGATGCGGCAGAAGATGGCCGAGGCTGTGGCCCTCGCGAAGATCAGTGGGGTGGCCAGGGTTGATGAGGCGCTTGGCGAGGCGGCCACGTATGGCCGGTTCGCGACCGGGGATTTGGTGTCGTTTCTGGAGGCGGGTGTTTCTGGTCCCGCGCGGCGGGCAGACGAGTCGACCTCGCTGGCGCAGGGCACCGCGGGGTGGGCCGCGATCGGGCAGGCCAGCGCTGCCTTGACGGGTAGTGGCGAGAACGGTTCGGAGGATCGCGCATGAGCCCGGTGCAGTCGCAGCAGGCGCCCGCGTTGTCTGCCGAGGTTGAAGCGTTGATGCGGCAGTTGAAGATGCCGCATGCGAGGGCGGTCGCGCCGGAGTTGATCGCGACCGCGAAAGCGCAACGTTGGGAACCGTCCGAGGTGATCAAAGCGTTGTTCACGGAAGAAGTCGCTGGCCGTGCCCGTTCGATGCTCGCGACCCGTCGCAAAGCTGCCGGGTTCCCGACTGGGAAAACGTTCGCGAGTTGGGACGAGGGATTGTCCTCGATCCCGTTACCCACGCAGCAGGCGTTACGGACGCTGGAATGGGTCGACCGGCGGGAGAACGTGGTGGTGTGTGGCCCGTCGGGCACGGGGAAAACGTTCTTCCTTGAAGCGCTGGGCCAGCACGCGGTCGAGGAAGGCTTGCGGGTGGCGTGGTTCCGGTTAGAAGACCTTGGCGCGCTGGTTCGCGCGCATCGTGCGGACGATTCCGTGGGCAAGGTCGTCGCGCGGGTACTGCGGGCGGACATGATCGTGGTCGATGATATCGGGCTCCTTGAAGTTGGTGCCGATGCCGCCGAGGGGTTGTACCGGTTGGTGGATGCCGCGTACGAGAAACGATCGATCGCGATTTCGTCGAATCTGCATCCGGCTGGGTTTGACGAGCTGATGCCGAAAACGCTCGCGACCGCGACGGTAGATCGGTTGTTGCATCACGCGCATGTGTGTCAGACCACGGGCGACTCGATCCGGTTGACGCAGGCGCTGGCGGGGAAGGGAGTCATGTCAATGAGCTGACCTGTGTTCGGGTCATGGCCGGCGCCACCATCCCCTTTTGGTGGGCAGATCTGCTGGCCATGACTGGGCAGTTTTCGTGGCCACCAGTGGGTAGTTCTACTGGCCGCCCGCGGGCAGAAACAAATGACCATTGACACCTTTGCAGGAAAATAGGGAGGAGTTGTCGTGACAACCACAATCGATCCCGGTCCGGGCGAACTCGACGCCGGCACTTGGGAGTCGATTCATTTCGACGCGTGGGTATCCGGTCTGCTCGGGGAAGAGAGCACGGTTTCCGAGTTTCGCCCACTCATCATCGGCATCGACGGCCGCGGCGGCGCTGGCAAATCGACCCTGGCGACACGCATCCAGGATGCTCGGGCGGGAGTCGAGATCATCTCTACAGATGACATCGCGTGGCATCACTCGGTGCTGTCGTGGCATCCGCTGCTCGTGGAGCACGTGCTCGAGCCGATTCGTCGTGGCGAGCCGGTCGAGTACCGCCCGGATGCATGGGTCGAGCGAGGCAGGGAAGGTGCGATTCGAGTCACGAGGGATGCGCGCATCCTGATCGTCGAGGGAACTGGCACTCTCGATGATCAAGTTTTGCGCTATCTCGACCTGTCGATCTGGGTCCAGTGCGATTACGACCTTGCCCGGACCCGGGCTATCGACCGGGACGTGGCGACCGGCGTGAACGGCGACCGTCAGGCTTCAGTGGCCTTCTGGGAGGACTGGCAGCGTGAGGAAGTCCCGTACTTCATTGAACAGGCACCGTGGTCGAAAGCTGACGCGATCGTACTTGGAACGAGCGCAGTTGAAGTCTCCGAGGGACAGATTCTCATTTCCAAAGCCCCGAGATCGTCTTCGTGACGCCGTCGGCGTAACAAAGAAGTCCGATTCAATCGGCCGGAGTACGCTCGGGCATCAGCCACAATCGATCTCTCAAAGGAGTCTTCATGACCGACGCCACTCGCGGCTTCGTATTCCACATCGCTGACAACGACCCCGCGCGCATCCTTGCCGCAACGGCTTCGGCACGCAACGCGATCGCAGCACTCGGCGACGACGTACAGGTCGAGATCCTGGCTCAGGGTGGCGCGGTGACCGGCGCGTCGAAGTCGGCGGCACAGGCTGGCGACCTCGTTGTTGCGCTGCAGGAGCTCCCGACCGTGAAGGTGACGCTTTGCTCGCTTGCGGCGAAGGGGCATGGGATCACGGAGGATGACCTCGTCGAGGGCGCACGGCTCGTGCCGACGGCGACTGCGCACGCCGTGCAGCGTCAGTTCGATGGCTGGGCGTACATTCGGGCGTAGGCTCCACCTCGATACGGGCTACGCCCTACTCGGTGACCGAAGGTCGTTGAGTAGCCGCGCAGCGGCGTAGCGAAGCGCTTCGCCCTACTCGGTGACCGCAACTAACCGCGAGGCGCGAGGAGCGCAGCCACCGCGGCCAACGCATCCGCGTCGACGCGATACATGCTCCACGTGCCGGAGCGCTCGACCGTAAGGAATCCCGCAGCGACCAGCTGTTTCAGGTGGTGAGACACGGTGGACTGCGACAGCCCGAGCTCGCCGACCACCTCGCTCGTCGTCATCGGCACCGCATCCTTCGCCGAAATTAGCGACAGGATGCGCAGCCGGTGGGGATCCGCAAGGGCGTGGATGCGCGCGGCAAGATCGCGCGCATCCTCTGCCCCCAGCGGCGCGGCGTCGGGGAACCCCGGCCACGCGAACGTAGACATCGCTCCGAGCTCCGTATCTACTCGGGGGATTCGGCCGAACCGTCGTGTGCTCGGAGCAGCGTCATGCACAGATCGTAGAGCTGTTCCTGCTGCTCGGGAGTGAGCGCGCGGCCGATGTGATCCTCGATGCTCCGAGTGTGCAGCCCTGCAGCCTTCCGGAACGCTCGGACGCCCGCCTTAGTGAGTTCGACGATGGTGCCGCGCGCATCCGACTCGTCGTCGCACTTCTCGACGAAGCCCCGGGCGACGAGCCGGTCGACCAGACGCGACACCGAAGACTGGGTGATAAGCACTGAGCGATTGAGGTCGCGCAGGCGCAGGCGATGCTCCGGCGCCCGATACACGTTGAAGAGCACGTCGTACTCGTTCATCGAGATGCCGAAACCGGTGAACTCTTCACGCAGATCACGCATGACGGAGACCTGGGCGCGGAACAGTGCCTCCCACGCGTCAGACGGTCGTACTGATCGGTTTGCCATTTACCCAGCTTAGGCGGCTGCGATCAGGCCTTGTTACACTCGCCGCGCAAAACCGGTCACGATTCGGCGAGAAATCGTTCGCCGGTCGTACACCGAATATTTGCTAGACGCGGTCCGGCGAAGGGCTCGGCGCGTGCACGACGCGAACGTCGGCGTGGCGGTCGAACCGGTAACCCGCGCCGCGCACGGTGCGAACGATGTCGGCGTACTCGCCGAGTCGCTGACGGAGGCGACGCACGTGCACGTCGATCGTGCGCTCGTGCGGGCGTTCCTCGCTCGCGTCACGCCACAGCACCTCGATGATTTCTTCACGGCTCACGGTACGGCCTTCGCGAAGCACGAGCGCCTGCAGCAGCTCAAACTCCTTGTAGGTGAACTCGGCGTTCTCGCCGTGCACCTCGACGCGCTTTCGCGACGTGTCGATCGTGACCTTGGCGGATGCGCGCTTTGCTTCCTCAGCGCGCTCCTCTTCCTGGCGTGCCTGGCGGCGCTCGCGAACGGCACCCGGCTCCTGCAGGGCGAGGCGCACGAGGTCGATCGTCTCGCCACGCGCGTCACCGGGGGCGAACGCGACGGATGCGTAGCTCTGGGCGTGCGGGGCGCGGTCGGCGATGACCTGGCGAAGCGCGGTCACGAGGTCGGTGAGCGAGATCCCATCCTGAAGCGAAGCCTCGGAGTCGAGGCCGACATAGAGTGCAAAGCCGCGGGCCTCGGGCGCCGCTGCTTCCTTGGGTTCCGTGCGCGGTGCTGCGTTGAAGGCGGGCTTCGGTACGGCTGCGAGGTTCGGGCGAGCGTGAGCGGCTGCGGGCTTAGCGTGTGTGCCTGGCTTACGTGCGGGCAGCGGTGCAATGTTCGAGAACGACATGATCGTGAAAATCCTTGAATGATGATTGAAATGACTCGTGCGTGGTCAGCGGGGCAGCTTTGCCCGAGGTCGGATTGGATGCATCCGGATGCGCAATGCCTGAATAGGCGGGAGGGCTAACGGTGCTGGATTAGCGGCACATTCGACAGCACGCCATCATGCCGACCATCATCATGTCGGCACGACCTGCCACCTCGAGGGCGGGCACAGGGCGAGCAATCGTTGCAGTCATAACGTTCAGCTTTCACGACGTGACGAAAAAAGTCAAGAATCCCAGGGCTCTTTCAAAGTCCTGGATGAGGCGTGCGCGCGGCGTGGCCGCTTTTAACCGATGAGAACTCCTGTTAATCCGGTGGTTACCACAACCGTTGGAACACAGGAGTTCTCACATGTCATCATCGTTGATCGACCTGATTTGCGCCACCACCACTGCTCCGACCGACTTCGAGGCTGTCCCCGAAATCGATTTCGAGGCCCTCCGCAATCTCCTCGCGACCACCCCAGACCCACGCTCCCGACGCGGCTGCCGGTACGAATTCGCGGAACTCCTCAGCATCTTCGTGGCCGCGGTACTCTGCGGCGCAAAATCCCTCACCATGATCACCGAATGGGCCGCCCACCAAGCCCAAACCCGGCCGTTCCCATCAGGACGAACCCCCTCCCTCGCCACGATGCACCGCGTCGCGACCAGCGCCGACCCGGTCTGGCTCGACGAACACTTAGGCGCGTGGACCCGCAACCAGCACTCCGTCACCAGCAAGGTCGTCGCCATCGACGGCAAAGAAGTCCGCGGCGCGAAACACGCCAACGGGCAACGCGTGTTCCTGATGGCCGCGTTCGATCACGGTACCGGCTGTGTGATCGAGCAAGAACCCATCCCGGAGAAAACGAACGAGATCCCGCACTTCCCGATCCTGCTCGCCAGGCTCGGTGACCTGCAGGGGATGATCGTCACTGCGGACGCGCTCCACACCCAAACATCCCACGCACACTGGTTACACGAGCACGGCGCACACTATGTCTTCACCGTGAAATCGAACCAGCGAGCACTGCGCGATCGGATCATGCAGCAGAACTGGGCCCACCACCAACCCGGCTTTCTCGACACCGAGAAGAAACACGGCAGGATCACTCGCTGGGAAGCGACCTGCCTGCCCGCCCCGACGCGAATCAGGTTCCCGCACGCGGCACAAACAATGCGATTGACGCGCGACCGCACCAACCCCCGCACCCGCGAGTCCACGCGCGAGCACGTGTTCGTGATCACCTCGCTGCCACCCGAACAGGCCAGCCCCGCCGCCCTAGCGAGCTACATTCGCGGGCATTGGGGTATCGAGAACCGGTTGCATTGGATCCGCGATACCGCCTACCGCGAAGATGCTTCCCAGGTCCGTACCGGCAACGCCGCGCACTTGATGGCCACGATCCGAAACCTAGCGATCACCGTGCACCGTTTGGCTGGCGCGACGAACATCACCGCGGCCCTGCGCCATGCTGGCACACGCCCGAACACGATCAGAACCATCACCGGACTTTGAAAGAGCCCTGCAAGAATCCGAATGCTGAGCCAGGCCTACTCGGCGGCACCGTAGAGCCGATCGCCGGCATCGCCAAGGCCGGGAACGATGAAGCCCTGCTCGTTCAGCCCCTCATCGAGTGCCGCGACGATGATGCGCACGTTGTCGTCGGGGAACCGCTCCTGCATCAGCGCGACACCCTCGGGCGCGGCGACGAGGCAGATCGCGGTGATCTCCTTCGCTCCGCCTTCGATGAGGAACTCCACGGTTGCGGCGAGCGAGCCGCCCGTCGCGAGCATCGGGTCAAGCACGAAGCACTGGCGGTCCGAAACGTCATCGGGAAGCCGCTTCGCGTAGGTCTCGGGCTGCAGTGTGTCTTCGTTGCGACGCATACCGACGAACCCCACCTCGCAGTGCGGCATGAGCTGCAGGAACCCATCGAGCATCCCGAGGCCCGCGCGGATAATCGGCACGGCCAGCGGCAGCGGTCGGCTGACGTGCTTGCCCACCATGTCCGTGACCGGGGTGGTGATTGCCACATCCTCGACGTGCAGGTCGCGACTCGCCTCATAGGTGAGGAGATTCACGAGCTCGGATACGAGCGAGCGGAAGACCGGCGACTCCGTGCGCTCGTCGCGCAGGATGGTCATCTTGTGGTCAATGAGCGGGTGGTTCGCGACGTGCAACTGCATGTGATTAGCGTACTGAGAGAATTGGCAAGACACCGACAAGCGTGCACGAAACAGAACGGCAGGGATGCGAGTACCGGTAGAACTTGAGGCGCTGATGCGCATCGCCCTCGATGAAGCGCTCGCGGCGCCGAGGACTGGTGACATGCCAATCGGGGCGCTCGTCGTCGACGCGACCGGGCGCATCCTGGGCCGCGGGCGCAACCGCCGTGAGCAGACGCACGATCCGACGGCGCACGCCGAGATCCTCGCGATTCGCGAGGCGTGCGCAGCCCTCGAAAGCTCAAGACTCGACGGCTGCACGCTAGTGACGACGCTGGAGCCATGCGTGATGTGCGCGGGGGCCGCGCTCACCGCGCGAGTTGACCGCGTCGTGTTCGGCGCTTGGGACGACAAAGCGGGAGCCGCCGGTTCACGCTATGACTTGCTGCGTGACCGGCGGCTCCCGCTCAGTGCCGAAGTGATCGGCGGGGTCCTCGAGGAACACTGTGCCGCGCCACTGCGCGAATTCTTTCGCGCGAACGACGCAGCAACCGAGAATTAGTCCCAGGAGCGAATGACGATCGACTCCGTCGAAATGTGCTTACGGTCGGGCTCGGTGACGTCCGGCTCGACGAAGACTGCGGCGTCATCGCCGACGACCTCACGCACGAGCGCGCGAAGCTGCGCGAGAACCTGCGGAAGCGAGGCGAGGTCCGGCACGTTCGTGACGGCGACGCGGACGCCAGCGACTGCGATGGCTTCCTCGGCTCCTTCCACGTGGGCTGTCAGGACTTCCTCGACATAAGGACTGGTCAGCAACGCTTCACGAATCTGTGTGGCGGGGCCGGAGTTAGGCATTGTGCTCCCCTCTGGGACGGTGGCTGTGCTCAAAAGCATACGACCTGGTTCCGAGCGCGAGCCGAACCTGTGCATTTCCCGCAAGGACCATAGACTCGTGACTGTGACTTCCGCAGCAGACTCCACGAATCTTCAGCCGTCGCCGCTTCCGACGATCGCGATGATCGGCACCGGCAATATGAATGGTGCCATTTTGGCGGGGCTGCTTGCGTCAGCCGTTGCGCCCGTCGAACCGGTGCGGGTCACCACGCGCTCAGCAGCGAGCGCCGAAAAGTTTGCCGGGGATGCGCGCATCCTCGCGTTCTCAACCGAGGCGGATGCGGATGCGAATCGGAAGGCGGTCGAGGGCGCCAGCATCGTCATCCTCGGCGTGAAGCCCGCCCAGATCAAGGCCGTCGCGGCGGAGATCGCGGATTCCCTGGCCTCCGACGCGGTAGTGATGACGGTCGCCGCCGGAATCGAGACCGCGACGGTCGAGGCTCAGGTGCCTGAGGGCATCCGCGTCGTGCGCGTCATGCCGAACACGCCCGCGACCATTGGGCTGGCCACCACCGGCGTCGCCGGTGGCAAGGCGTCGGATGCGCAGGCTCTGGCGCTCGCCCGCACCATTTTCGAGTCGGTCGGCACCGTATATGAGGTGCCCGAGGAACAGATCAGTGCTGTCGGCGCAGTTGCGGGCTCCGGGCCGGCGCACGTGTACCTCCTCATTGAGCAGATGGCGGCGGCGACCGAGCGGCTCGGGCTGTCTCGCGAAGTAGCGCTCGACATCGTCGTGCGGACGTTCAAGGGGTCGATCGAGATGGTCTTGCAGGACCCGACTTTCGACGTCGTCGAGCTCCGCCGGAAGGTCACGAGCCCGAACGGCACCACCGAGCGATCAGTCGCGGTGCTGCAGGATGCGGACCTCACGGGGACATTCGAACAGGCACTGCGCGCCAACATCGGCCGCAGCGATGAGTTCGCAGCCGAGAACCGATGAGTAGGCGGCTGAGCTTTCCGGAGAACCTCTACGACGTCCTCGGCGTAGCCCCGGCCGCAACTGACGAGGAGATCCGGCGCGCTGGCAGGCGCAAGCAGCGCGAGACCCACCCCGACCTCGGCGGTAACGCGGCCGAATTCACGCGGGTGCGCCTCGCCGTTGAGGTGCTCGCGGATCCGCGACACCGCGCCGAACACGACGCGTGGCTCGCCACCGAGCAGGGCGTCGTCACGCCACCGCGTGCCGACGGCGTTCGTCTGCGCAATCAGCAGCGTGCGCCGCGCTCGCGGCCGTTCGAGCCACCGAAGGCGCCGACAGGCGAGGCCGGTTCGGCCGAGTCGGCCTCTCGCTCGGCCGCCGGGCGCCGCACCGCTGGCACGAGCGAACTCGCGTTCGATCGCATCCCGAAGCCCCGCGCCGACGCGCGCAAGATGGGGTGGTACCGGCGAGCCTGGCCAGAGCATCCTGATGTGTGGCCTGGCGAGAACCCGACGCCGCCCGCGCCCACGATGCGCGAGTATGCCACCGTGCTGCCGTTCGTGGTGCTGGGCTTGGTGCTGATTGCATCGCAGGTCATCCCGAGCTCGCCGATGGCGGCACCGTGGTGGCCGGCAACCGCGGCGCTGTGGCTGCTCGGCCTCGTGTGGATCGTGCTGCGGGCAACCGGGCGGTATCCCGCGATCACGCGCATTCTCTACTGGGCCAATCTCGCGGTCATCGCGCTCGGCGCGGCGGCGCTCTTCCTCATCGCGATGATGCGCATCTTCGATTCGGGCGACGGCGCGCTGTTGCTGACCATTCGCGCGATCGTCGCGTTGGCCGGCGTTGCGCTCGCCGCGCTTGCGTGGTGGGGCCTCGACCCTCGAGCTCGCCGGATGGACTTCGAGCGGCTGCTGGCCGACCTCGCAAACGAGTCGGCACCGCCCGCCGACTCGGATCAGTGGGTTTGGGGCGAGCCCGGTGCCACGGCCATGACGCATTCGGCTCCCGGAGTGAACGCGGTGCGTCGCATGTACGCCGAGCAGATCGTCGGTGAGCAGCTTCGTGTGCTTGAGCGGATGCCCGGCGTCCGGATCGTCCACGGGCTGAGGCTTCCCGGCGGCGACCCGAATGTCGCTACGATTTCCCACGCGGTACTCGCCGGTCGTCGGCTCGCGGTGATCGACTCGGTGCTGTGGCGGGCCGGACAGTACGGCATCGACGCGCGCGGCCAAATCTGCTGCAACAACGTTCCACTTCCCGCCACGGCACAGGAATTCCCGCACCGCGTCGAACGGCTCTTTGAGTACTTCGGCGACGTCGCTGAGGTCCGCGGCTGGCTCACCGTGGTGCCGGAATCATCCGGCGATTTTTCGATCGATTATGCGCGCACTTGGCGCCGCGTCCGCCCGGCCTCCGTCGAGTCGCTGCTGCGCGAGACGGGGGACTGGCTCGCCGAGGACGGCGCGGAAGTCGACCGCCTTCTGCTGCGTGACCTGCTCGAGCTGCGCGTCGAGCCCTAACCTCGAGCCCTAACGTTTGGAGCGTGCCATGAGCGATGATGCTCTGAGCCTTCGCGACCTCGTCGCGACCGCGAGTCTCGAGACCGAGGTGCTGGCCGGCGACGGCGGGCTGTGGCGCAGTGTCCTTTGGGCCCACAGCTGCGAGCTACCGGAGCCGTGGCGCTGGCTGGGGCCGAACGAGCTGCTGATGACCGTCGGTCTCTGCGTCCCCGAGGCGGTGGATGCGCAGGTCGAGTTCGTGCGCTCGCTCGCGGATGCGGGGCTCGCGGGCCTCATGCTCGGTCGCCACGAGACGTGCCCGACGATCTCGGATGCGATGCTCGCGGAGGCCGATCGGCTCGACTTTCCCGTGCTCGCCACCGCACCCGAGATTCCGTTCGCCGCGGTGTCCCGACACATCGCCGCGGCGAGCAGCACGCGGCAGACGATGGAGGTGCTGAGCCTCGCCAAGCTATACAGCCTCGCGGCAGAATCGAGCGAGAATCTCGCTGAGTTCACGGTATCCGTCTCGAAACTCCTGCGGATCGGCATCCGCGTGACCGATGACTTGACCTCGAGGCCGCTCGTCGAGCACCCCGGGCCGTTTGGCGGGAACGCAACCAACGTGCGGTCGCACGACTACCCGCTGCGCGCATCCGAACCGGCGACCCTCACCGTCGAAGAAGCCGAGGGCGAAGACCTCAGCTCGCTCGTGCTCGTGCACATCATGAAGCTGTTCGAACTGAGTGCCGACCGGGTGTATGCGCGCAGCCGATTCGCGTCGCAGCGGCGGTCGCTGCTGCTCGAGGGGTTGCTGCGCGGGTCGCATGACGAGGCGATCGAGACGTATCTCAAAGAGTCGCGCCTCGCCGAGGGCTATCGTGCCGTCGCCGTCAGCGGTGAGGATTTTCGGAAGGTGAGCCTCGGGCTGTCGCTGGCGGGCATGCCAGTTCTGGCGGCGAAGCGGGGCGACGCAGGCCTGGTACTCGCGCGGCACGAGGTGTTCGCGGAGGTCCGGGGCCTCCTCGCCGAGCTCGAGGTTTCGGCCGGAGTCTCGGCCACCTTCTCGGACCCGCGCGATGTCTCCACCGCGGCGTCGCAGGCGGCCGAGGCCCGGAGCCACGCGGCTGGCGAGGGGCTGTGGCATGAATACCGCGGCGTGCCGCTGTCCGTGCTCGCGCGCTCGTATGACGAGGCCGCCGAGATCGTCGAGCGGGTGCTCGGCGAGCTCGGCTCGGATGCGCCGAAGTCACGAGACCTCCGCGAGACGCTCTTCACCTACCTGCGCCACGACCGAAGCTGGAATGCCGCAGCTAGCGAGTTGGGCATCCACCGACAGACCCTCGCTTACCGCATCAAGAAGATCGAGGCGGCCACGGGGCTCTCGCTCACGGACACCGCCGACCTCGCGGCCCTCTGGATCGCCTATCGAGCCTGGGTACTCATCCACGATGGGACAGACGTCTAGTCCTCGGTGGATTTTTAGACGGCGGTACGATCGCCCGATTTCGAGAACCTGCCTAGGCTACGAACGTATGCCGCGCCGTCGGGCGCGCATTTCAATGTCGAAATGTGAGGGGGAGCATCGGATGTCGCAGGACGTAAGGGTCGCGCCAGGGTTTATCAACGGCGACGTGTCGTTCTGGATGCGCGATATCGGATTGCCGACGCAGCGCGCGTCGCTCGCGGGCGATATCGAGGTCGATGTCGCGATCGTGGGCGGCGGGCTGACCGGGCTGTGGACGGCCTACTACCTGACGAAGGCCCAGCCGGAACTTGAGATCGCCATTGTCGAGAAGTACTTCGCGGGGTTTGGCGCCTCGGGGCGCAACGGCGGTTGGATGAGCGCGGAGCCAGCCGGGCAGTTCCGTCGCTATGCCGCGGCGCACGGCGCGGAATCCGCGCGGGCCATGCAGCGGGAGATGTTTACGGCCGTGGACGAGGTCGTAACGGTGGCCCAGCAGGAAGGCTTCGCCGAGGACCTCGTGAAGGATGGGCTCATCCACGTCGCGACGAACGGCCCGCAGCTTGCTCGGGCCCGCGCGCACCTCGACGAGCTGCGCGAGCAGGGCTGGGGCAAGGACGATGTGTTCGAGCTCGGGGTCGACGATCTGCGCGAGCGGGTGAACGTGCACGGCATGCGCGGCGGGTACTGGACCCCGCACTGCGCGCGCGTGCATCCCGCCAAGTTCACGCGCGGTCTTGCCGCGGTTGTCGAGGCACTTGGGGTCACGATTTACGAGGGCACGACCGCGGAGTCGATCGCTCCGCGCGCGGTTCGGACCGATCACGGCACCGTTCGCGCGAAGTACGTCGTGCAGGCACTCGAGGGCTACACTCACTCGCTGCCTAGGCAGGAGCGCCGACTGCTGCCGATGAACAGCAGCATGATCGTGACTGAACGGCTGACCGAGCAGCAGCTGGATGCGATTGGCTGGCGCGGCGCGGAACTGGTGGGCGACATGGCGCACGGCTTTACGTACATGCAGCGCACCGCGGACGGCCGCGTCGCCCTCGGCGGCCGAGCCGTTCCCTACGACTTCAACTCGAGCTTCGACGAGCGCGGTCGCACGGCCGATCGATCGGTGGGGATGCTCTCGAAGCGGCTCGGCGAGGTTTTCCCAGCGCTGCGGAATGTGCAGATCGACCACTCGTGGTCGGGTGTCCTCGGCGTTCCGCGGGACTGGTGTGCCGCCGTGAACTTCGATCGAGACGCGGGCATCCTCTCGGCCGGCGGCTACGTGGGCCACGGGCTCAGCGGCACGAACCTCGCGGCCCGCACGCTGCGCGACCTCATCCTGGGCGAGCAGACCGACCTCGTGCGGTTGCCCTGGGTTGGTCGCACCGCGCGCAACTGGGAGCCGGAGCCGCTGCGCTGGATCGGCGCGACCGCGCTCTACGCGGTCTACCGCGCCGCCGACGGCCGCGAAAACCACAGCCAGAGTGGCAAGACCGACGTCCTGGCCCGCGCTGCGAATGTCATCAGCGGGCGCTGAGACGCGCACTACTAGCCGCGGTGTGCCTCCATTGCCGATAACGCTCGACCTTGTCGGCATTCCGGCAGGGTAAGGCCCTACCAGCAAGGTGTGGATGCGCCCACGACATCAGCAGCGTGCATCCATTGCCGAAAACGCTAGCTCTTGCCCGAACTCCGGCATGGCCAAGTACTACGCACAAGTGTGAGCGCTAGGGGCACACCTGCATTCCGAACCAAACCCAATCCAATCCATCAGAACCATCTCGAATCGTCGAGATTCACGTTGACAAAGGAGTCACCAATGTCGAAGCCAATCCAATCGACCGAGACCGTGGACGTCGTAGTAGTCGGTGCTGGGTTTGCGGGGGCCATCGCCGCTCGCGATTCCACCGAAGCGGGACACACCGTAGTCGTGCTGGAGGGCCGCGACCGCGTCTCGGGCCGCACGTGGTACCGCAAATTTGAAGGAAAAGAGCAGTGGATCGAAGTCGGCGGCACCTGGGTCGCGCCGAGCCAGCAGCCGCACGTCAAGACCGAGGTCGAGCGCTACGGTATTGAACTGTTCCAGAGCCCCGAGCCGCGCGCATTCGCTTGGGGCATCGACGGAGAAATGTCGAATGCGGCATTCCCGATCCCGGCCGCCGAATGGCCGGCACTCGAACGAGCCGTGGCGCGAATTGATCAGGATGCTGACCGCATCCGTCTCTACGAGGAACCACTCGGCCAGGAAGGCCTTGATGACCTCGACATCCCGTTCACCGAGTATGTCGACACGCTCGGACTCGCACCCAAGTCGCGAGACTTCATCCTCGCCTGGCCCGCATTCTATTTCGGTGCCTATCCGGAAAAGCTCTCTGCCCTGCACGTGATCTCGTGGGTGACCGCGTTTGGCAGCTGTACCGGCTGGTTCACGCTTCTCACCGACAAGTTCGTCGGCGGCACTACCGGATTCGTCGAGCGGATCCTTGCCGACGCGGGCGCGGACGTTCGCCTGAACACCGCCGTCGCAAGCATCGACGATGAGGGTGAGCAAGTGCGCGTAACCACCCGCTCCGGCGAAGAAATTCTCGCGAAGTCGGTGATCGTTACCGCACCTATCAACGCGTGGAACACCATCCAGTTCACGCCCGAGCTTCCGACGGCGTACCGCGCAATGGGCGAGGAAAAGCAGGCTGGCGAATCGGTCAAGGTGTGGGTGCTGGTGCCCGCACTCGAGACGGACTTCTACGGCGTTGGTCTGCACACCACATTCAAGTGGATCGCCTCGGAGTACACGACCGAGGACGGCACCTATCTATGTGCGTTCGCGAGTGCCGAGAAGGACCTCGACGCGACCGACCCGGACGCGGTCGAAGCGGCCGTACGCGAGTTCTTGCCGGATGCGAAGGTACTGGCGAGCGACACTCATGACTGGAACAACGATGAGTTCTCGCAGGGTACCTGGATGGCCTACCGTCCGGGGCAAGTCATGGAGTACTCGGCCGGACTGCAGGTGCCGCACGGGCGTATCCACTTCGCAAACTCTGACCTTGCCTCCGGCTGGGCGGGCTGGATCGACGGAGCGATCGAGTCGGGGTTGCGAGCGGCAAAGCAATCCAACGATCTGCTCGGTAAGTAATAAGGGCGAGTCCTTAGACTGGCGCGATGACCTCGATAGTCCGACCCCGCATCCTGATTGTTGTGGCGCATCCGGTGCGCGACTCGCACACGTGGCGCGTCGCCGGGACACTGCGCGAATTGCTCGGCGAGCGAGGCGCGAGCGTGGAGATCGCGGACCTGCACGGGGAAGAGTTCAATCCGGTAATCACCGCGGAAGACCTCGCGCACTACGCGGGAGAGGGGCGGGCGTCGGTCGATATCGTGCGCGAGCACGAGCGCCTGTCGAGGCAGGACGCGGTGATCATGCTGTCGCCGATGTATTGGTGGACGGTGTCGGCGATGCTCAAGGGCTGGATCGACCGCGTGTTTACCAATGGCTGGGCCTTCGGGCACGGCGCAGCCGCTGGCACGAAAGCGGAGCTGCCGTTTTCCCGAGGCGGGTTCGTCCTACTGACTTCGGGCTCGGTCGCGGACCTCGACCGCCACGGATACAGCTCCGCCGCAGCGGCCCAGCTGCCATACGGGGTGCTCAGCTACTGTGGCCGACCGGACTCCCCACTACTGTTCCTCGAAGAGTCAGAGGCCGAACTTACCCCCGAGAAGGCGGCCCACTGGCGCGGTCAGCTCGAGGGATTTCTCGACGAACTCGCGAGCGAAAACCTGGCCATCCGAGCGCTGTCACCCAGCACAACTTCATGCCCCATCGATAGTCACTAGCACAACCCAATACACAAGCGGGCACTCTAGGTTTGAGGAGAGTGCCAAGTACACGAGCGCGGGCAACACCCGCGCTGCAACGAAGCGAAATCAGGAGAACATCAATGACGACGTTTGCAGTCATCAACCCGGCAACCGGCGAGACGATCAAGGAATACCCGACCGCGACCTCCGAAGAGATCCAGGCGGGCATCGCATCCGCCCAGGATGCGTACCAGAACTGGGCACGCAAGACCACCGTTGCGGAGCGCGCGGCACTCGCGCAGCGCGCCGCCGAGCTGTTTTACGAGCGCCAGGACGAGCTCGGCGCGATCATCAACCGCGAGATGGGCAAGCCCCTCGACCAGTCGGTAGGCGAGGCAGAGTTCTCGGGCGACATCACCGCCGCGTTTGCGAAGAACGCTGAGAAGTGGCTGGCGGATGAGCCGCTCGAGGTCGAGGACGGCCTGAAGTCGTTCTTCCGCTACCAGGGCACCGGCGTGATCCTCGGCATCATGCCGTGGAACTACCCGTACTACCAGGTCGCCCGCTTCGCGGTGCCGAACCTCATCCTCGGTAACACGATCATCCTCAAGCACGCCGCGCAGTGCCCCGAGTCGGCCCTCGCGCTCGAGCAGCTGTTCCTCGACGCAGGCTTCCCGAAGGGCGCCTACGTGAACGTTTTCGCGACGCACGAGCAGATCTCGGACATCATCGCGGACGACCGCGTCCAGGGCGTCTCGCTCACCGGTTCGGAGCGTGCCGGCGCGATCGTCGCCGAGCAGGCCGGCCGCGCGCTGAAGAAGTGCGTGCTCGAGCTTGGCGGCTCGGATGTCTTCCTCGTCCTCGACACGGATGACCTCGACCACGCGGTCGAGCACGCCGTTGGCGGTCGCATGGAGAACACTGGCCAGGCCTGCAACGGTTCGAAGCGCATCGTCGTCATGGACAAGTACTTCGACGAGTTCTCGCAGAAGTTCAACGCCGCGATCGGCGGCCAGTCGTACTCTGACGGTGACTTCGGCCCGATGTCCTCGGACGGCGCGACCAAGACCCTCACGAGCCAGGTCGAGGACGCCATCAAGCAGGGCGCCCAGATCGCGGTCGGCAACAACACCCCCGACGGCAACGTCTACACGCCGACCGTGCTGACCAACATCACCCCGGCGATGGACGTCTACAGCCAGGAGCTGTTCGGACCGGTCGCGCAGCTCTATAAGGTCTCGAGCGACGAGGAAGCGATCGACCTCGCAAACTCCTCGCCGTACGGCCTCGGCTCTGTCGTCATCTGCGATGACCTCGAGCGCGCCGAGCAGGTCGGCAACCAGCTCGACGTTGGCATGGTCTTCATCGGCGCCTCCGGCCTCGAGGGCGCGGATGTGCCCTTCGGTGGCGTGAAGAAGTCGGGCTACGGTCGTGAGCTTGGCCGCGTCGGCATGCTCGAGTTCGCGAACAAGAAGCTCTTCCGCTTCGCCGCGAAGTAGTCGCGTAACGCTTGAGGCCCCGCAGGTTGCTGCGGGGCCTTTTGCGCGCCTGGGGGCGGTGGCCATTGCCGGTGGCGCTCATGATTGCCGTTAGCGCTTCCACCCCTTGCCGGTGGCGCTCATGATTGCCGAAGTGCGGGCATGGGTGAGCGTTACCGGCAATGGTGGGGGTGGGATGCGCGTGGGCGAGAGCCAAGGGCGCATCCGCCCCTTGCCCGTAGCGCTCATGATTGCCGAAGTACCAGCATGGGTGAGCGTTACCGGCAATGGTCGGGGCGGGATGCGGTTTCGACTACAGCGCGGCGAGGAGGGCTCGCACCGCGTCGCGGCTGTGGGCGGCCGCCTCGTCGACACCCATGTGGAAGTCCTGCCCGGCCGACGGGCCGCAGAGGTCGGAGATGCCGCGCACCGAGATGAAAGGTACGCCGAACGCCGAAGCGGTCTGCGAGATGGCGCAGGACTCCATGTCGGTCGCGACCGCATCCGGGAAAGCTTCGCGCATGTCTGCGACGTTGCGCGTGGTCACGAACGTGTCGCCCGAGAGAATGCGCCCCACGCGTAGGGCGCCCGCGCTCGACCCGGGAATCCCGGCCAGAGCGGCGGCGACGAGCTCGGGGGAGGACTCGAAGCGCACCGGCTGGCGCGGGACCTGGCCGCGCTCGTAGCCGAACTCGGTCGCATCCGCCGTGCCGTAGGTGCAGGCCTCGGCCACGGCGATGTCGCCGACCGAAATGTCAGCGGGAAGGCCGCCACCGGTACCGGCAGAGATGACCGCGGCCGGGGCAAACTCGCCTGTCGCCCACGACGCGGCGCTCGCGGCCGCAACGAGCCCGATGTTGCTCGTGACGAGCACGGCATCGATCGCCCCGCCATCGCCTACGGCGAGACGACCGCGACGCGCCGAGACACCCGCGAGTGGTGTCGACACTGCCGAGACCTCGGTGAGGAACTCGTTAAACGGCGCGGACTCTTCGTCCATTGCGCAGATGATGACGACTGGCGCGCCAGCAGACAGCGCTGCGGCTAGCGCACCCGCCACTATGCATCCGCCTTCATGACGTTCGTCCAGCCGTCACGGGCGAGGAGGAACTTGGCCACCGCATCCTTCGCCCCGGCGAGGTCGTGGCTCGCGGCCCAACCGCACTGCACCTCGTTCGCAGCGGGAACCTCTTCGGCGTCGAGCAGGTCACGGAAGGTCGTCTCGAGCAGCTCGAGGAACGCATCCTCTTCAACCCCCAGGGTGAGTGCATAGAAGCCCGTCTGGCAGCCCATCGGCGAGAAGTCGATGAGCTTGTCCGTGTGATTGCGCATGAGCTCGGCCGTCGTGTGCTCGATCGAGTGCACCGTCGGCATCTCGAGGTGTTCCTCGTTTGGCTGGGCGAACCGCACGTCGTACTTGATCAGTACGTCGCCGCCGGGCAGTACCTTGCGGTCGGCGACGCGAACGTACGGTGCCGCGACCTCGCGGTGATCGAGATTGAAGGATTCAACATTCATGCGCATGCGACGAGCCTACGCGGTGCCACCGACACTGCGTAGACCGTCACCGCAGACTGTCAGCGCAGGCCGACACAGCGCAGGCCGACACGGCGAGGGCAACACCGCGCAGACCGACAGCGCAACCCCGCCATAGTCACCTACCGCAACGCGCTGAACCGCTCGATTCGATCCGCGGTGCCCGACACGATGATGAGATCGAGGTTCGAGATCTTCGTCTCCGGCGTCGCCTCCTTGAACTCGTTGCCGGGCGACTTCACGCCCATGATGCTCACCTGGTACTTGCTCCGAATCTGCGCCTCGCGCAAGGTGAGCCCGCGCACTGGCTTCGGCGGGTACATCTTTGCGAGCACGAACTGGTCATCGAACGCGATGTAGTCGAGCAGCCTTCCGTTGAGCAGGTGCGCGGCGCGCTCTCCGGCTTCCGCCTCGGGGTAAATCACGTGGTGCGCGCCGATGCGCTTCAGGATGCGCCCGTGAGTGCTCGACATCGCCTTCGCCCAGATCTGGGGCACTTTGAGGTCGGAGAGGTTCGCGGTGATGAGCACGCTCGCCTCGAGCGAGGTACCCACCGCGACGACCGCGATCGCAAACTCCTTCGCGCCGATCTGCTTGAGGGCGTCGATGTTGCGGGCGTCGAGCTGGGCAGTGTGCGTCACGCGGTCCGACCACTTCTGCACGAGCCCCTCGTCGCTATCGATCGCGAGCACCTCGCGACCGAGGCGATCGAGCTGGCCCGCCACTGCGGCACCGAAGCGACCGAGGCCGATAACGAGCACCGGGGCATTCGGGGGAATTGGTTCAGCCAACGATGATCCTTTCCTCGGGCAGCGTGTAGAGCTGCCGCTTGTGTCGTGACGCGAGCGAGGCGGCGAACGTCACCGTGCCGACGCGGCCGAGCCACATGGTCGTGGTGAGAACGTACGTCGCCGATTCGGGGAGTTCTTGCGTGAGGCCGGTCGAAAGGCCGCACGTCGCGAACGCCGAAATCGAGTCGAAGAGGGCGTACTTGAACTCCGCTCCCGACAGCTGCATCACGAGGATCGACGAGACCGCCACGATTGTCGCGCCCCAGAGCGCCACCGAGATGGCGAGGCGAAGCACATCCACTGGGATGCGCCTGCCGAATGAGTGGATGTCCGGGGAACCCTTGGCCTCGGCGACCGCGGCGAGGAAGAGAATCGCGAGCGTCGTCACCTTGATGCCACCCGCGGTCGACGCCGAGCCGCCACCGACGAACATGAGCATGTCCATGACGAGCAGCGTCGCGTCGTTCATTTCGCTGATGTCGACGGTCGAGAACCCACCTGACCGCGTCATCGCGGACATGAAGCCAGCGGTGATCGGGCGGAACCACGGGTCATCCATCGCGAGGGTCCGGGGGTTGTCGAACTCCAAGAGGTAAATGACGATCCAGCCGATGAAGAAGAGGAGCACGGTCGTCACGAGCGTGAGTTTCACGTGCACCGACAGGCGCTGCTTCGTGCGGATGCGGCGCACGATCGCGAAGATGACGGGGAAGCCGATCGAGCCGAGGAACACCGTGCCAGCGAGGCAACCCAAGAACCAAATGTTGTGCTCGAACGGCATGATCCCGTCCGGGTGGTGCGAGAAGCCGGTGTTCGTGAAGGCGCTCGCGGCGTAGTAGTACGCGTCGTAGATCGCCGACCAGGTGTCGTAGCCCGGGGTTGCGAGAAACACCGGCAGGATGAACAGGGCCGAGATGGTCTGGATCGTGACGAGCGAGATGGCCGCGGTCGCGAGGATGCCGCCGACCTCATCCAGCTTCACCGCCTGCGATTCCGAGACCGGGCCGGCGTGCGTGCGCAGCGGGTTGCCGTCCGAGGCCGCGATGAGTTTTTGGCGCAAACCGAGGCGGCGCGTGACGACGCGGCCGAGGAGGGATGCGAGCGTAAGCACGCCGAGCGCACCCGCCTGGATGCCGATGAAGACGAGGAGGTTGCCGAACGTCGACCAGTGCGTCGCCATATCGACAACCGCGAGCCCCGTGACGCAGATTGTCGAGACCGCGGTGAACAGCGCATCCGCGAACGGAGTAATCTCCCCGGTTGCTGACGCCGCCGGAAGCATAAAGAGGAACGTCCACAGTGCGATGATGCTCGTGAAGATCAGCACCGCAAAGCGGCTGGGGGAGTTGGTGCTGAAGTGCGCCAGGCCGTCGCGGATGCGCTCCCAAGGGGTTCGCCGCTGCGGTTCAAGCCGATAGCGATACGGCATATCGAACTCCTGGGGCTGACGGGCGGTGGATGGCCGAAGTTGGTCGGCCGAAAGACTAATCGAATGTGATGCTACTCGCGTAGAGCGAAGGCAGTGTAGTCGCGGGCGGTGGCGATTCTGGGAACGACACTCTAGTCTTGACGATGTACTCACAGATAACTCGTGTCACTCTAGTGTCGCCAGTTACAGTTACGACCGCGAACCGATTGGGGACATGGCACATGGCAAACGACCTGTCTGATGTCCGCTTCTTAACGGTGGCCGAAGTCGCAGAGCTCATGCGCGTCTCGAAGATGACGATTTATCGCATGGTTCACGCGGGCGAGCTTCCGGCAGTGAAGTTTGGTCGGTCGTATCGGGTGCCGGAATCGGCCGTCAAGGATGCAATCCGAGCGGCCACCGAGGGAGAGCAGCACTCCGCGTAGCGCAGTTCGCACTCGCGCCACGCCGCGGGTGTAGACTAGTCCGAGCGCATTTTCCGGGGAGGGTCGAACGCCCGTCTGGGTCGCACGGCCACAAGCTCCCCGATCGCATCGTCCAATCAATTTGAGGAAACAATATGGGTTCTGTCGTTAAGAAGCGCCGCAAGCGTATGTCGAAGAAGAAGCACCGCAAGCTGCTTCGCAAGACTCGCCATCAGCGTCGCAACAAGAAGTAGTCCGCTACTTCACGAGACGGGCACCATCCTTCGGGAAGGTGCCCGCTTCTCGTTTCCTGCGCTCAGTGAGTGCCCGCGCAGCGGGTGTATCGAGCTGAGGCTCTCCGTTCGCCGAGAGCCAGCGACGCTGGTGTATCGAGGCGCGGATGCGAGCCAGTCGGCATGGGTATACACTTCCACGAGGCGTGCTGGGAAGTCTGGTCAGCGAATCGTTAGACGTACCCGATTTGAAGAGGTTTCCCCTATGGCAATGTTGCCGAAGCACCGCCCAGACGACACATTCTCGCTCCGCGAGCGACTCAACTCCCGCAAGGTCGGCGGCACCCTGCTCCTCGTGTCCGCCGTGATCGCAATGATCTTCGCGAACACTCCGCTCGCGGGCTTCTACAACTTCATCAAGGATTTCGACCTCTCGATTCCCGCCATCGGCATCGATCACATGACGGTCGCGCACTGGGCGAGCGACGGCATCCTCGCGATCTTCTTCTTCGTCGTCGGTATCGAGCTGAAGCGTGAATTTGTCACCGGTCAGCTCCGCGACCCTCGCAAAGCATCCCTGCCGATTGCCGCCGCGGTCGGTGGCATGGCAGTTCCGGCGATCGTGTATGCGATCGTCGTTTCGACCTCGGGGATGGATGCACTCGAGGGCTGGGCGATCCCGGTCGCGACGGACATCGCCTTCGCGCTTGGCCTCCTCGCCGTCTTCGGTAAGGGTCTACCCTCGCCGTTCCGCGCGTTCCTGCTCACGCTCGCGGTGATGGATGACCTCCTTGGCATCGTCGTGATCGCGATCTTCTACACCGCCTCGCTGTCGCTGTGGTGGCTCGCCGCCTCCCTCGTGACGATTGCGGTGTACGCGTTGTGCGTCAACCGGGGCTGGAACGCGCGCTGGCTACTCATCCCGCTCGGCATCCTCGCCTGGTACTTCATGCTGCGCTCCGGCGTGCACGCGACGATCGCGGGCGTGCTGCTCGGCCTCACCGTGCCTGCGCTGCCACGTGCGGGGGACAAGATTTCGCTCGCGGAGGACATGGAGCACGACTGGAACGCGCTCTCGCAGGGGGTCGCGCTGCCCATCTTCGCGTTCTTTGCGGCAGGCGTGCCGTTTGCGGCCGGGGACGGCACGTTCTTCGATGCTTTGTCTCACCCGGTGTTCCTCGGCGTCTTCCTGGGGCTCTTCATCGGTAAGCCTCTCGGCATCTTGCTGACCGTGGCTTTGCTCTACAAATCTCCCTACTTCAGGCTCGACAGTTCGCTGAATCTCAAAGACATCGCGGCCCTCGGCGGCCTCGCTGGCATCGGCTTCACCGTGTCCCTGCTCATTGGTGAGCTCGCATTCCGCGGCAATGAGGCGATGCTCGACTACGCACACCTTGGCGTGATCCTGGGTTCGCTCGCGGCCGCGTTCGTGGCGATCTTCACGCTCCGCCTGCGCGAGCGCGCCCACCACGCCGAGAAGCTGCCCGAAGGAAAGGTCGCGATGCCGTGATCGGTCGATTCTTCGGGCGCGGGGAGCGGTCCGGTTCGGGTGATCCCCAGGCCGCCGACGCGCAGGTCGAACACCAGGCCGGAGCGGCCGCGGACACGACGGTAGAGTCCGAGACATCGGGGCACGTCGTGGATTTCTACGAGAAGCCGGGCTGCCACCTCTGCGAGGATGCGCTCTCGGTGGTCTCGGCCGAGGTCGAGCGGACCGGAGCGACCCTGCGCAGGCACAACATCCTCGAAGATCGTGAACTGCAGCGGCAGTACGGAGAACTGATCCCCGTCGTCGTAATCGACGGTGTGCAGCACTCCACCTGGTTCGTACAGGATGCGCGGCTGCGGGCCGCGCTGGCCGAATAGGCAGCGCCGCGCGATTGCCGAGCGGCGCGGCGCGGCCCGCTTGCCGAGTAGCGCAGCGTATCGAGGCCGCCGGGTGCCGTGGCGACTCTGACTCTGGCATCGAGGTCGGAGGTGCGCGCAAAATGCGTCACGGGTGGAGCCGCAGGATCGGAATGCTCCCTCCTGGAGTGCTATACGTGCCGCAAATCGCGGCTGATGGTGGTGTGACGGGCTGTAGGGATAATTGAGAGCGAAATAAAGGGAGGCGAGGATGCTCGACGACATTGATCTCGCGATTGTGCGGGCGCTGCGACGCGACGCTCGGCTGTCGATTCGGTCGCTCGCCGAGGAGGTTCACGTCTCGCGGTCGACCGCACATGAGCGGGTCAACCGGCTGCTCGAGCGTGGCGTGATCAGTGGGTTCTCGGCGATCGTGGACCCGGCTCAGGCCGGGCTCGCGGTACGAGCCATCTTGGTGGTCGATACCGGAGCGACGCCCGAGGGCGCCGACCTCGCGGATGCGCTGCTCGAGGTCCCCTTCGTGACTCGCGTGCAGACGATCGCTGGCGATATCGACTACGTCGTTGAGATCGCCGCACCAACCCACGACGCGCTCAGTAACGTCGTGCTGCGCCGGGTGCTGCGGCTGCCGGGCGTGCATTCGGTCCGCACGCACCTCGTGATCGGAGAGCAATCCCGCGATCCCGTCCAGGAGCCGCCGGAAGACTACGAACCGGGTCCATCCGACGGCGCGTGGTGATTCTCGGGTGCGCAAACCCGCCGGACAAATTGACCTGAAACCACTCATGGCCCGGACGTTTGGCACCCCGCATCCGACAGAATGACCGGCTGTCGGGAGTTGCCCGATCGGGTATCAAAACCCAGGCTGACCGGCGCATCCTGGGTACATGCGAGACAACGAAGTCGAGCCGAATGCGGCCCGCGATATAGCTCCGCGTGGCCCCGAGCTCTCAATCCCAGGTTCCCACTATTCACGGCTGCTTGACCTGCTGCCCGGCGCAGCACCCGTGCAGCTCATCGACGAGGCCGGCGAGGCCGGCGAGAACGCCACCGGCTATGCGATGCCCGATGACGCGACGCTGCAGAACGCGTACCGCCGCATGGTGATCGCCCGCCGCTGGGAAGCGCAGGTCACCGCGCTCACGCGACAGGGTCGTCTCGCGACGTACCCCTCGGCCTACGGCCAGGAGGCTGGCGAGGTCGGTAGCGTGCTGTCGCTCGAGGAGCGCGACTGGATGTTCCCGACCTACCGCGAGTCCTCGGCGCTGCTCACCCGCGGCGTGCCGCCACGCAACCTGCTGAGCTTCTTCCGCGGCGACTGGCACAACGCCTACAACCCGTACGAGTTCCGCATCAGCGCGCAGTCGACGCCGCTCGCGACGCAGTCGCTCCACGCCGTCGGGTTCGCGCACGCCGAGAAGCTGCAGGGCCGCGACACCGTCACGCTCACGTACCTCGGTGACGGCGCCTCGAGCGAGGGCGACACGCACGAGGCGATGAACTTCGCCGCGACGTGGAACACCGCGACCGTCTTTTTCGTCCAGAACAACCAGTACGCGATCTCGACTCCGCTCGAGTCCCAGACCCGCTCGCGGTCGATCGCGGATCGCGCGGCCGGCCTCGGCATTCGGGGCGTGTGGGTCGACGGCAACGACATTGCCGCGGTGATCGCGGTGCTTCAGGATGCGGTGGCTCGCGCCCGCGCGGGGGAGGGCCCGACCGTGGTCGAGGCGCGCACCTACCGCCTCGAGTCGCACACCAACTCGGACGACCCGACACGCTATCGCACCTCGGAGGAGGCAGCGGCCTGGGCGCCCTATGACCCGATCGAGCGGCTCGCGACCTATCTGCGAAGCCGCGACCTCCTCGGCGAGGAACTCGAGGCCGAGATCACCGCAGAGGCCGAGGCCAACGCGTCCAAGACCCGCGACGCGATGAACGAGACCGTCGAGATCGACCCGCTCGAGCTTTTTGAGCACGTCTATGCGACCCCGCGGTCAGCCCTGAACGAACAGCGCGCGATGCTCGCCGAAGAGCTCGCCGCACGCGAACCGCAAGGAGCCACCTCATGACTTCCCTGACGATGCCCACGCAGCCCGCCCGCGAAGAGCGGCCGAAGCGACCCTCGGGCGTGGAGACGATGTCGATTGCCGGTGCGATCAATAACGCGCTTCGCGATTCGCTCGCGGAGGACCCGCGCGTCGTGATCTTCGGTGAGGATGTTGGCCCGCTCGGCGGCGTCTTCCGCGTCACCGACAAGCTCGCCGCCGAGTTCGGCGCCGACCGCGTGTGGGATGCGCCGCTTGCAGAGTCGGGGATCGTCGGCACCGCGATCGGCATGGCGATGTCGGGGATGCGCCCGGTCGTCGAGATGCAGTTTGACGCGTTCAGCTACCCGGCCTTCGAGCAGGTGCTCTCGCACGTCGCGAAGATGCGCAATCGCACGCGCGGCAACGTCGAGCTGCCGCTTGTGATCCGCATCCCGTATGGCGGCGGCATCGGCGGCGTCGAGCACCACTCCGATTCCTCGGAGGCCTACTGGGCCCACACTCCCGGGCTCACGGTCGTCACGCCCTCGAACGCGGCGGATGCGTACCGCCTCACTCGCGACGCGATCGCGTCGAACGACCCGGTGGTGATCTTTGAGCCGAAGCGCCGCTACTGGGCCAAGGGCGAGGTCGACCGCGACCACTCGCCGGCGCCGATGAACCGCGCGCGGGTGCTGCGCGAGGGCACCGACGCGACGCTGCTCGCCTACGGGCCGACCGTCGACGTCGCGCTCGAGGCCGCGCGACTCGGGGAGGATGAAGACCTCTCGCTCGAGGTCATCGACCTCCGCACGCTGTCGCCCTTCGACGACGAGACCGTCTCGGAATCGGTGCGCAAGACCTCGCGCGCGACCGTGATCCACGAGGCCGCGCAGTTCGGCGGCTACGGCGCCGAGGTTGTCGCGCGGGTGACCGAGCGCAACTTCTACTACCTGGATGCGCCAGTGCTGCGCGTCACGGGCTTCGATGTGCCTTATCCGACACCGAAGCTCGAGGAATATTTCTTGCCGACCGCCGAGCGCGTGCTCGCCGCGATGGACCGTTGGGAGTGGTGATGACGGAAACTCAGGAATTCATCCTGCCGGACCTCGGCGAGGGCCTCGTGGAGGCGACGATCGTCGAGTGGAAGGTCGCCGTGGGCGACGAGGTCACGATCGACCAGCTCGTGGTCGAGGTCGAATCGGCTAAGTCGGTCGTCGAGCTGCCGACGCCGTACGCGGGGCGCGTCGTCGCGCTCGGCGCGGGCGAAGGCGAGGTACTGAACGCGGGGCAGATGTTGCTCTCGGTTGCGCCCGCATCGTCGGGTGAGCCTGCCTCGACGGGTGAGCCCGCCTCGTCGGAGGCCGGAGCGACGGGTGAGCCTGTCGAAGCCCCGACCGAGCCGACCGAGGCCGCCACCGCCGACGCCGAACCAAACGACGGCCGCCCGGGCTCCGCGACCGACATCGGTCGCGGCTGGAGCGGTGAGGATGCGCAGGCAGCTTCCGCAGGCAGCGAGCCTTCAGACTCGGGCTCCGGCGCAGTGCTCGTTGGCTACGGCACGAAGGAATCGAACGCGCGCCTGCGCCGCCCGGAGGGTGGCCGCTTCAAGCGCCGCCGCCAGCAGGCCGGAAGCAACTCCGTACAGGCAGCGGCATCCTGCGAACCCGGCACCTCGTCCGGCCGCGCGGATCTCACGCACGCGGCGGCTGACCTCGCGCAAGCAACGAACACGCACGACAACCCAGCCGCGAGCGTCACGCTGATTGATGAGCGCCGCAACTCCCCGGTCATGTCGCCCCTCGTGCGCCGCGAGGCGCAGGCCGCGGGCTTCGACGCCCGGCACCTCCAGGGCAGCGGACCCGCGGGCCTCGTCGTCCGTGCCGACGTTCAACAGGCTGCGGCCGCGCTTGCAGGCGGGGCCGCGCCGCAGGCTCAGGCAGTCGCGCCGGTGACCCAGCTGCGGGCGCAACAGTCGCAGCTGGCGCGTGCCGTGCATCCTGCCGGCCAGGCGCCAGCTGCCGGACGCGAAGCCGCGGCCGACCACCGCATCCCCGTCGAAGGGATGCGCGCGATCGTCGCGGAGCACATGGCGCAGTCGCACGCGAGCGTGCCGAAGGCGACGATCTGGCTCGATGCCGACGTCACGCCCCTGCTCGAACTACGGAAGCAGCTGCAGGACAGCACCGGCGAGCGCTTTAGCCTCACGACGCTCATCGCGCGCATCGTCGTGGCGGGGCTCAAGCAGCATCCGCGACTCAACGCATCCTTCGATGCGGCGGCGAACGAGATCGTCGAGCACGGGCGCATCAACCTGGGCATCGCGGCGCAGACGCCGCGTGGCCTGTCGGTGCCGGTCGTGCACGGCGCGAGCGAGATGAACCTGCGAGAGCTGCGCGACGGTATCGGCGAGCTCGTCGCCGAGGCGCCGCGGGGCAAGTATTCGCCGAGCCAGCTGCAGGGCGGCACGTTCACGCTCAACAACTACGGCGGCTTCGGTGTCGATGGCTCGAGCCCGATCATCAACTTGCCGCAGGCGGCGATGCTCGGCATCGGTCGGCTCAAGGAACGCCCCTGGGTCGTCGACGGCGAGCACGCGGTGCGCACCGTCATGACGGTGAGCTTCGTATTCGACCACCGCGTGTGCGACGGGGATGCGGCGAGCGCGTTCCTGACCTACGTCACCGATCGCATGGAACGGCCAGCCCTGTTATTCGCTGACCTGTAGGGATACCCTGGAGGGATCGACATTGCGCTCGGCCAGCCCACTATCCGGGCTGGCCGGGCGGCCGAGGCCAGCTCAGCTGGCTGGGTAGCCGTAGGTCACTCACGCTGGCTGAGTAGCCGAAGGCGTATCGAAGCCCGCCATGACGGGCACACAATCCGGCCGAAACGGCCGACCTTTCGGGATCCCCGAGCCGCAGACCGCGTGCTCGGGCGCATCCCAACTATGCCAATTTGCGGGCGAACCCCGCTTTGGAAGGAGCGCGATGACTCACCCATCGCAGCAGCAAGACAGCATCGAAATCACGAAGACCGAGGGGCTGAAGCGCTCGCTGACGAGCCGCCAGCTATCGATGATCGGCCTCGGTGGCGCGATCGGTGCGGGCCTGTTTGTCGGCTCGGGCGAGGCGATCTCGGTTGCTGGCCCTGCCGTCGTGATCTCGTACATCGTCGCGGGCCTGATCGTGATCCTGATCATGTGGATGCTCGGCGAACTCGTCGCGGAGGACCCGCAGCCGGGCGCATTCTCGGTCTTCGCGGGCAAGGCGTTCGGCGCCGTCACGGGTGGAACCGTGGGCCTGCTGTATTGGTTCCAGCTCGTCGTCGTGATTGCAGCTGAGGCGACCGCGGCCGCGGCAATCGCGTCCGCCTGGCTACCGCAGGTGCATCAGGGCGTCTGGGCGCTCGGGTTCCTCGTCGTGCTCACCGCGGTGAACCTCTTGGGCGTGCGCAACTACGGCAACTTCGAGTACTGGTTCTCGATCATCAAGGTGGTCGCGATTATCGCCTTCCTCGCTGCGGGCTTCGCGTTCCTCTTCGGCTGGTTCCCCGACATCCAGTCGCCGGGCATGTCGAACTGGACCGAGCACGGCGGCTTCGCGCCAGGCGGGCTGCTCGGCATGTCGGCCGCGCTCCTGATCGTGATCTTCTCGTTCGGTGGCACCGAGGTCGTCGCGATCGCGGCGGCCGAGAGCGAGAACCCGGCCCAGGGTATCCGCAAGGCGGTGCGCTCGGTGATGTGGCGCATCCTCGTGTTCTACATCGGCTCGGTGTTCGTGATCATCTCGATCCTGCCGTGGAACTCGGAGGGCGTCGCGAGCGGCCCGTTCGTTGCGGTGCTGCAGCACCTGCGCATCCCGGGCGCGGACGTGCTGATGTCGATCCTGATCGTGATCGCCCTGCTCTCGGCGCTCAACGCGAACCTGTACGGCTCCTCGCGTATGGCATTCTCGCTCGCGGAGCGCGGTTTTGCGCCGAAGCGACTGATGCGCCTCTCGGGCAGCGGCGTCCCGCGCTGGGCCGTGCTCGCATCGGTCGCGGTGGGCTTCATCACCGTGATCTTCAACTTCATCGCGGCGGATGCGGTGCTGCCGATCCTGCTGAACCTCGTCGGCTCGACGGTGCTCATGGTCTGGCTGTCGGTGCTCGCGTCGTATTACATGCTGCGGGTGCGCGGCCGCGGCGGGAAGGATGCGAACGGCAACATGAATCTGCGGCCTGCGATCCTGACGCTCGGCGCCGCGGTGCTGCTCGGCGCGGTATTCGTGCTCGCGCTGCTGACGCCGGGACCGCGCGAGCAGCTGCTCGCGACCGTCTCGCTCACCGTCGTCTTCTTCGTGGCGCTGTGGCTCAGCGAGCGGCGCCGGAAGGCCGCCGCGATGCGCTAGTCCGAGGCAGGCGCGGCGAAGACCCACAATTTGCGGCACAAATAGACCCTTGAGAGGGAGCATTTCACTCTCAAGGGTCTATTTGTGTCTCGTTTTGCCGAGGGCGGCCGGTGCGGGCGGAAAGCCCTACGGCTGCAGGCGGTTCGGGCCGCGGAAGAGGTACGTAACCTCGCGCAGGTTCGGCTGGTGCAGCATCAGCATCAGCATGCGCGAGAGGCCCATGCCGAAGCCGCCGTGCGGGGGAGCACCGTAGCGGAAGAAGTCGAGGTAGAACTCGAGCGCCTTCGCGTCCATGCCCTTCTCGCCGATCTGCTCGGTGAGCACGTCGAGGCGGTGCTCACGCTGCGCGCCGGTCGAGATCTCCACGCCGTTCCAGACGAGGTCATACGACTTCGTGAGCTGCGCATCCGACTCGTGACGCATGTGGTAGAACGGGCGGATCGAGGCGGGGTAGTCGGTGAGGAACACGAACTCGCTGCCGTGCTCTTCGAGGGCCCAGCGGCCGATCTCGCGCTCGCCCTCAGGGTCCATGTCGAGGTCCTGGCGCTCGAACTTGTGGCCGCGCGACTCGACGATCTCACGAGCCTCGAGCAGCGGCACGCGCGGGAACGGGTTCTCGGGCAGGTTGATCTCGACATCGAAGAGGCGCTTGATGTCGTCGCCGTGGCGCTCCTTGACCGCGGTGAGCGCGGTGCGGATGAGCTCCTCCTGCATGTCCATGACGTCGGCGTGCGACTCGATCCAGGAGATCTCGGCATCGACCGAGGTGAACTCGGTCGCGTGGCGGGAGGTGAACGAGGGGTCGGCGCGGAACGCCGGGCCGATCTCGAAGACCTTGCCGAAGCCGGAGGACTGCGCCATCTGCTTGAAGAACTGCGGCGACTGCGCGAGGTAGGCGACGCCGTCGAAATACTCGACCTTGAAGAGCTCGGCGTTCGACTCCGAGGCGGTCGCCATGAACTTCGGCGTGAAGATCTCGATGTAGTCGCGGTCGTACCAATAGTTGCGCATCGCGTGGGTCATCGTGGTCTGCGCGCGGAACATCACGTTGTTGCGCTCGGTACGCAGGTCGAGGAAACGCCAGTCGAGGCGCTTGTCGATCGATGAGTCGTCGGCGATGGGGGTTTCGGGGTCGGCTTCCGAGTTCACGGTGATCGAGGAGACCTTGACCTCGAGGCCGCCGAGCTTGACGCGTTCGTCCTTCTTGAGGTCGCCCTCGACGGTGAGCATCGTGCCCTGGGCGAGGCCCGAGATGGTGTCGCTGATCTCTTCGCGACCCTCGCTGCGCGGATTTACGAGCTGGCAGGCGCCAGTCTCATCGCGGAGCACGACAAACTGCACCTTCTTTTGATCACGGACGGTGTCGACCCAGCCCTGGATCTTGACGGGACCGTCTTCGAGAGCGGCGAGTGCGTTAATAAGGGTACGTTCAGTCACTCGACTACCTTAGCCGCAGTGGGCGTTCGGCCGCACTCGGCGGCGGCACAAGAGGCGCGCTAAGAGGGGCGCGAACGTAGACTGGCAGTCATGATCTCGCAGCGCATCCACCTCGTCCGTCACGGCGAGGTCTTCAACCCCGACGGCGTGCTCTACGGTCGCCTCCCGGGCTTCGGCCTGAGCGAGCGAGGGCACCGGATGGCAAAGCTCGCGGCGGATGACCTGGCCGAGCGGCAGGTGCCAGCCACGCGGCTCGTGGTGTCGCCTCTACAGCGCACCCGGGAATCGGCCCAGCCCATCGCGGATGCGCTTGGCCTCGAGATGATCATCGACGAGCGCGTCGTCGAACCATGGAACGAGTTCGAGGGCAAGCAGTTGCGCGGCAAGAAGTCGGCACTCAGACACCCATCGAACTGGCACCTTGTGACCCGGCCGTGGGTGCCGAGCTGGGGAGAGCCGTTCGTCGAGATCGCGGCGCGGATGCGTGAGGCGCTCCTCGAGCACGCGATGGACTCGAAGACGCAGGCGCGAAAATCAGCCTCGGCGAGTATTGACGGAGGACAATCGCTTCCAGCCGCAGATGTTATCGTGGTGTCTCATCAGCTGCCGATCTGGATGGTGCATCGGGCGGTTACCCATCAACCGCTGCCGCACAACCCGGCGAAGCGCCGCTGCTCGCTTTCGAGCATTACGGCGCTCGAGTACCACCCCGCAACCGGTTTCACCGAGGCCGCGTACCGCGAACCGGCGCTGACTGAACTCGCTTCTGCGACCGATCAGGGAGCCGTGTGACCAACCGTATTCGCCGCCACCGACGTGGCCTCACCGCCGTTGCGTTGGCTGTCGTCGCGACCCTCGCGCTCGCCGGCTGCGCGAATGACAGCTTCGCCGAACAGTACGCCGCCGACGCCGAACAGGGTTACGTCGCGGGCGACGGCTCGTGGGAGGTCTTCACCCCGGGCGAGCGCGCCCAGCCCGTGGCGTACGAGGGCGAGAGCGAGTCGGGCGACACAGTGACGAGCGCCGACTACGCCGGCGAGGTCGTCGTCATGAACTTCTGGTACGCCGCGTGCCCGCCGTGCCGCGTCGAGGCGAAAGACCTCGAGCAGGTCAACCAGGACTTCGCCGACCAGGGCGTCAACTTCCTCGGCGTCAACGTCTACGACCAGGCGCCCACGGCAGAGTCGTTCAACAAGGAATTCGGGATCACCTACCCGTCCATCCTCGACGTCGAATCCGCCTCGGTGCGCCTCGCGTTCTCCGACAACGTGCCGCCGCAGGCGATTCCCTCGACCCTCGTCATTGACCAGAACGGCTCGGTCGCGGCGGTCATCCGTGGCGTCGCCGACCCCTCGGTACTCACCGAAATGATCAATACCGTCCTCGAAGAGCAGGCCGCGTGATCGCACAGCTCGCAGTCAGCGCCACGCTGGCCGCCGGCCCGGCGCTCGCGGCGAGCCCGGGGGAGACGATCATGACCGGGCAGCTGCTTGTCGCGCTGCCGCTCGCGTTTCTTGCCGGGTTCATCTCCTTTGCGTCGCCGTGCGTCCTCCCGGTGATTCCGGGCTACGTCGGGATGCTCGGCTCGGTCTCGACGGCCGATGACAGCAAGGCTGTGTCCGGCAAGGATGCATCGGATCAGTCGGCGGCCGGGGCCGGCATGGCGGCTGGGACCGGTACCAAGACCCGGACGAAGGCCCCCGCGCGCAGCCGGGTCGCGCTCGGCGCGACCCTCTTCGTGCTCGGCTTCTCGGTGATCTACGTGCTCACCGGGGCGATCTTCGGCCAGCTCGGCGTCTGGTTCATGCAGTACCAGGGTCCGATCATGCGCGTCCTCGGAGTTCTCGTGATCATCATGGGGCTCGTGTTCGTCGGCATGGCCGGCCCATGGCAGCGCACCGTGAAATTCAACAAGGCGCCCGCGGGACTCATCGGCGCGCCCATCCTCGGTGCGATCTTCGGACTCGGCTGGGCGCCCTGCATCGGTCCCACGCTCGTCGCGATTCAGGCACTCTCGTTTGACACCGCATCCCCGGGCCGTGGCGCGCTCCTCGCCTTCGTCTACTGCCTCGGCCTCGGCATCCCGTTCATCCTCGCCGCCGTCTTCTGGAACGCGGCCACCAACTGGGTGGGCTGGCTCAAGCGGAACATCCGTACCATCAACCTGATCGGTGGCGGCATCATCATCCTGATTGGCCTGCTCATGGTGCTCGGCATCTGGCAGCAGTTCGTCTCCTACATTGCAGCAATGCTCCCTGGTTATGTCGCGCCCATCTGATCATATTGAGGCGGATCGCCCCGGCTTCGAGCCCCGCGATGTCCGCAAGCCGAGCCGCGCATCCGGCAACGGCGGCAAGCCGAAACAGACGGGTCCCGTCGTCACCGTACTGCGGGGCCTGTGGACGTGGCTGACGAGCATGCGCACCGCGATCATCCTGCTGTTGCTGCTCGCGCTCGCCGCGGTGCCCGGCTCGCTGTTCCCGCAGCGCTCGAGTGACCCGAATGGCGTCACGGTCTACTTCAACGAGAACCCCGATCTGGCGCCGCGGCTCGACGACTGGGGTCTGTTCGACGTGTACTCGACGTGGTGGTTCTCGTCGATCTACATCCTGCTCTTCATCTCGCTGGTGGGCTGCATCCTGCCCCGCACGACGCACCACCTCAAGGCACTTCGCTCGAAGCCGCCGCGCACGCCCGCGCGCCTCTCGCGAATGGATGCGTACGCCGAGGTCCAGCTCGACGACAAGTGGGTTGGACGCGAGGGCGAGATCATCGCGAGCGCGCGCGACACGCTGCGCAAGAGCCGCTACCGCACCGAGATCTACGACGGCGGCAAGCGCGGCATTTCAGTTTCGGCCGAGCGCGGCTACGTGCGCGAGACGGGCAACCTGATCTTCCACATCGCGATGCTCGGCGTGATCCTCTCGGTCGGGTTCCTCTCGGGCTTCAATTGGCACGGCCAGCGCGTGCTCGTCGAGGGCCAGACGTTCGTGAACGGCCTCGTGAGCTACTCGTCATTCAACCCGGGGCGCTTCTTCACCCCCGATCAGCTGCCGCCGTATTCGATGAAGCTCAACGAGCTCGATGTCACGTATGAGACCGAAAACGAGAACGCCATCGGCATCCCGATCGACTACACGGCCCACGTGACCGTGACGCATCCGGGCGAGGGGCCGACCGACACGACCATTCGTGTCAACGACCCACTGCGCCTCGACGGTACCGACACGTACCTCCTCGCGAACGGCTACGCGCCGACGATCACGGTGCGCGACCCGGAGGGGAATGAAGTCTTCCGCGACTCCGTTGCGTTCATCCCGCAGGACAATTTCCTCACCTCGACCGGCGTCGTGAAGGTGCCGGATGGGCTGGCCGAGCAGGTTGGCTTCCTCGGTTTCTTCTACCCGACCGCGGCGCAGCTCGACTCGGGCGCGCTCACCTCGGTGCATCAGGACCTGCACAACCCGATGCTCACGTTCAACGTGTACGTCGGCGACCTCGGGCTCGACACGGGTATGCCGGTGTCGGTCTATAGCCTTGATACGACCGACCTCACGCAGATCGCGGGCCGCGACATGGCGGTGCAAGCGATCGAGCTCGCGCCGGGCGACACCGTCGAGTTGCCGAACGGCCTCGGCACCATGACGCTCGACGCCGAGATTCCCCGCTACGCCTCCTTCGACGTCCACCGCGACTACACGCGCGTGCCCGTCGCCACCTTCGTATTTCTCGCGATCGCGGGGCTCGTCACGTCGCTCCTCGTCCCTCGCCGCCGCGTGTGGGTGAAGGTGACGAAGAACGCTGAGGGCGTGCTGCTTGAGTTCGCTGGTCTCGCTCGCGGCGAGGACCACCAACTTGCCCGCGCGGTGAACGATTTGGTCGACGCCCAAACCCAGAAGCTCGTATCGTTGAGGGCAACGCCGGCGACCGCCGGAGACGCCGGAGACGGAAAGTCAGGACAATGATCGAAACGCTTTCGAACTCGTCGAACATCGCGCTGTATATCGCCATGGTGGTCTATGCGGCGGCGTTCATCTTCTTCACGATCGACCTCGCTACGCGCGGCGCGAAGAAGCAGGATGTGGCGGCTAAGTCGTCGGCGCTCGGTGCTACGGAGCGCTCGAAGCAGCTCGTCGGTGCGGGTGCCTCGGCCGAGGTTGGTGGCGAAGCGGCGGATGCGGGCATTCTGCGTTCGAGCGTCGTGACCAGCTCGGGCTCGGGGTCGGGTGCCGTTGCGGGCCAGGCCGCCAAGGCTGAGCCGCGCTGGCGCGACCAGCGCGGCACGGTCTCGCAGAAGATTGCGATGGTGCTCACCGTCGTAGCGTTCGTCGCACACCTCGCCGCGACCGTGTTGCGCGGCATCGCCGCCGAGCGCGTGCCGTGGTCGAACATGTTCGAGTACACGATGACCTCGACGCTGCTGATCGTGCTCGTGTTCCTTGCGGTGCAGTTCTGGCAGGACCTCCGCTTCCTCGGCACGTTCATTACGGGCTTCGTCGTGCTCAGCCTTGGCGTCGCGACGGTGGGCTTCTACGTTGATGTTGTCCCTCTGCAGCCCGCGCTGCAGTCGTGGTGGCTCGTGATCCACGTGTTCGTGGCCTCGCTCGGTACCGGTTTCCTCGCGCTCGGCTTCGGGCTTTCCCTGTTGCAGCTGCTGCAGGCGCGACGCGAGGCGAAGATTCGTGCGGGCGAGGGTAACAAGCGTGGCTGGCTGTCGGCCATGCCGAGCTCGGAGCGACTCGAGGATCTCGCGTTCCGTGTCAACGTGATCGGCTTCATCTTCTGGACGTTCACCCTGGTCGCCGGTGCCATCTGGGCCGAGCGCGCGTGGGGCCGCTACTGGGGCTGGGACACCAAGGAGGTGTGGACCTTCATCATCTGGGTGGTCTACGCCGGCTACCTGCACGCCCGCGGTACTCGCGGCTGGCGCGGTGCGCCTTCGGCCTGGCTGTCGATTGCAGGCTTCGCGACCGTGGTGTTCAACTTCGGCATCGTGAACGTCTTCTTTACGGGCCTCCACGCCTACTCCGGCATGTAGCCCGTCTCGCTCCCCGAGTAAGGCCGTAGGCCTGTATCGAGGGGCCGCACCTACGCTTCCGCGCGTGCCACGAGAACTTCGTGGCACGCGCGGATTCGTTCGTGCCACCACTTTTCTCGCTCGGCGGATGCGCGATACTCGCGCAGCAGCGACTCCCGCGGCAGCGCCACCTCAAGCGAGACCCGGCCGTTCTTCGGCCTGCGAGGCTCGGCCAGCACATCCGCAGCGAACAGCGAGACCGTGCCGAGCCCTGCCGCGAAGCGCGGTTCAGGTAGCCGTGCGGCGAGCTGCGCCCCCATGACAATCCCGACCGAGGTATCAAGCGCGCTCGACACCGTCGCGGTGAGCCCCGCATCCTTGACCACCCTGGCCGCGTTGCGGATGCCGCCGAGCGGCTGCACCTTGACGATCACGTGGTCGGCAGCGCCGGCCCGAGCGACGGCCAGCGGGTCGGTCGCCTTCCGAACCGATTCGTCGGCCGCAATCCGGGTGCCGAGATCCCGGATGCGCTGCCGCAGCTCCGCGAGCTCCGGCACGGTCGCAACCGGCTGTTCCGCGTATTCGAGGGTGATGCCGAGCTTCGCGATCTCGCGTAGCGCGTGCTCCGCCTCGTCGAGCTGCCAGCCCGCGTTCGCGTCAATTCGCAGGGATGCTTCGGGCAGCGTCGCCGCGACGGCCTCGATTCGCGCGAGGTCGTCTGCGAGGGTTTGGCCGCGCTCGGCGACCTTCACCTTGACGGTCCGACAGCCGTCGAACCGGGCGAGGACGCCCGGGACTTCCTCCGGACGCACCGCCGGAACCGTGGCATTCACATCGACCCACCCCGCGCAGAGCCGCTCCAGCGTGGGATCGAAGCCGTACTCGATCGCGGCGGTGAGCCAATTGGCGGACTCCTCCGCGTCGTATTCGAGGAAAGGCGAAAACTCGCTCCACGCCCAGGTGCCCTCGATGATCGCGGCCTCGCGCTGCGTCACTCCCCGGAACTTCGTGTTGAGCGGCAGCGACACGATGCGGGTGCGATCGAGCAGGTCGGGGAGCGAAGGCAACATGGCCTCCATCTTGCCGGATCGAGGTGCTGTGGCCACGAGGAATCTCGGTTTATGAGCTGGCCGTGCGCTGTGGATAACTCTCGGTCGGTCTGCAGTGCGGTCGTTATAGTCAGCGGGTCGGTCGGCACTCGCCGAGCGTGTCGCCAATGAAGGGTCAAGGATGCACATGGTTCGCAGCGAGGATCAGCGCGGGAACTGGCGCCTGGGCGACCGCGGAGTTGTCGGCCGCGGGGCTGTCGGCGTGGCCGGGCTGCTGTTGGCGGTCGGGATGCTCGCTGGATGCGCCGATGCGTCAACCGAGAGTGGCGAGACTACTGCGCCGGTTGAGTCGGTTGAAGCCGATGCGACTACTGCCGTGCCCGTCGAGTCGGCACCGGAACTCACGGACGAGGAAGCGCTGCAGATCGCGGTGGAGACCTATGAGGAGTATCTGGCGATAAGCGGCGAGTTGATTGACTCCCAGGGCGACAGCTTTGCTGACCTCGAAGCCATCACGACACCGAACATGAGCGAAGGAAACCAAGCTGCCCTCGAACAATCGACATCCGGTGAATTCACGACAGAAGGCGTAATTCCAGTCATCAAGAGTGAACTCGTTCAGAAGACTTCAAGCGAGATTGACATTCTGCTTTGCCTGGATTTATCGCAGTCAAAAACTCTTGATGCGAATGGCCAACAGGTTGGGCCAGACCGCACAGGCCTGACGAATGCAGTCGATGTTCGAGTCGTAAACACGGATGGGGCATTCAAAGTGGACAGGAGTGACCAATGGACGCAATCCGAATTCTGTTCGGCGTGATTCTCGCGAGTGCTTTTGTAGCCATTGGGCCAGTTCAGGCGTTGGCCGATGGGGATGTCTGTAACGGTGGCAGTTCATGGTTCGACGGCTGCACCAGCAACAACGGCTCATCCGTCTCCGTCGAGTACAACCAGACTTACGAAGCCCCACCCTCGAGTGGCGGCTACGACACCAGCTATGACTCCGGCTACAGCGACAGCTCAAACTCGAGCTCCAACTCAGGCGGCGGAGGCACCGGCACCTGCACGATCATCGCCGGGCAGAATGCCGATCGTTGCCAGGCATTCATCCAGCGTCCGGGAGCGCCGAGCGCAGGCGGAGCGGGCGGGCCGTCGGGGCCGGTGCTTCCCGCATCCTTCTCGGTTAGCGACATCCTCGAGATCGCACCGAGCACCCCGAACCTCTCCATGGAACCGAACGGCTGGGGCGTCCTCGGCCAGCCCGTGAACTTCTGGGTTGACGCCGAGACCCACCGCCAAGACGGCACGCTGCTCGACCTCCCAGTGCAGGTGCAGTTCACACCGCAGTCGGTGCGCTGGGACTTCGGCGACGGCAACGGCTGGTCGACCGAATCACTCGGCTCGAGCTGGGCGGAGCAGGGCCTGCCCGAACTCTCCGACACCGCCACGAGCCACCGCTACACCGAGCGCGGCACCGTGACGGTCACCGCCACAGTCTCGTACTCGGCGGTAGTGTTCATCGCGGGCACGAGCATCCCGGTCACCGGCGCCGTCACGTCAACTTCTGCCGGAATCTCCTTCGAGCTCTTCGAGCAGTCCACAGTTCTGACACTCGATCCCTAAAAACGACTGATCAGGGGAGCGGGACAAGACGAGTTTCAGGTCGCTAGACTGACGAGATGCAGCGCCGCTGCAATCCCATTCATTGAAGGATTTTGCGCCAGATGACGACCGAGAGCCTCTCGAGCAACAGCCGTGCACCGGAGTTCCGCCATGCGAGCGAGATTCCTTTGTCGTTGCCGGAGCAGATGCTCACCCCGCTGCGCTGGAAGGTCGGGCACTGGGCGCTCTTCGGCGCCATGCTGACGCTCATCGCGGACATCATCGCGCTGCTCTACATCTTTAACTTCTTCGGCATCGAGCGGCAGTTTGAGATCGAAATGTGGATTCTGATCGCCGGCATCCTCGGGTTCGCGAGCATCACCGCATCCCTCTATGCCATCTTCTTCAAGTCGGGCCGCGGCACGGGCATTGTCGCGCTCATCGCATCCTTCATCATCGGCGGCGCGCCAGCGTGGCTGTTCGGCAACACGATTATCCAGCTCATCATCAACGGCGGCACGCTGCCGGATGCGCCGATCAACTGGTAGCAGCCCGAGCCGAACCGCTCCGCGAGACGATACCGTTAGGCCTATGAGCAACGAGACCGTTTCAGACACGTTCGACCCGTCGCGTTGGCGCGAGGTCGAGGGCTTCAACTTCGAAGACATCACGTACCACCTCGACACGACCGGACGCATCGCCCGAGTCGCGTTCGACCGGCCCGAAGTCCGAAACGCGTTCCGCCCGCAGACCGTCGACGAGCTCTACCGCGCGCTCGACAACGCCCGCCAGAACTCCAAGGTCGGCGTCGTTCTCCTCACCGGTAACGGCCCGAGCCCCAAGGACGGCGGCTACGCCTTCTGCTCGGGTGGCGACCAGCGCATCCGCGGCCGCGACGGGTACCAGTACGCCGAAGGCGAGACCGCCGACACCGTCGACCCGGCCCGCTCGGGGCGCCTCCACATCCTCGAGGTGCAGCGACTCATTCGCTTCATGCCGAAGGTCGTCATCTCGCTCGTCAACGGCTGGGCCGCGGGCGGCGGGCACTCGCTCTACGTCGTGACCGACCTGTCGGTCGCCTCGCGCGAGCACGCGCAATTCAAGCAGACGGATGCGGACGTCGGTTCCTTCGACGCGGGTTACGGTTCCGCCTACTTCGCGAAGCAGGTCGGCCAGAAGTTCGCGCGCGAGGCATTCTTCCTCGCCGAGACCTACGATGCCCAGCGCGCCTACGAAATGGGCGCTGTCAACCGCGTCGTGCCGCACGCGGAGCTCGAGGCTGAGGGCATCCGCATGGCGGAGACGATCCTCGGCAAGTCGCCCACGGCGATCCGGATGCTCAAGTACGCGTTCAACGCGGTTGATGACGGGCTCGTCGGACAGCAGATCTTCGCCGGCGAGGCGACCCGCCTCGCGTACGGCACCGACGAGGCCGTCGAGGGCCGGGACTCGTTCCTGCAGAAGCGCGACCCCGACTGGTCTTCTTTCCCCTACCACTACTAGAAATGACTCGATCGGTGAGTAGTCGCGGAGCGACGTATCGAACCGGAGCTGGCTTCGATACGCCGACTGCGTCGGCTACTCAACCAGCGTTCAACACGAAAGGGCAGAAATGGCTCGCGAATTGATCTCTATTTCGGCGGATGATCCGCTGGCCGTCTTGCGCGCCCTCGAGGATGCGATGGTCGGTTCCGGCCCCGCGATCCTGCCGGTGCCGGGGGAAGTCGCGGCGGAGCACATCCAGCTTCCCGGGATCCCCGACGACGCGCCACAGGACGTCGTCGCGGTGATCGAGACGAGTGGCTCAACCGCGACGCCGAAGCGCGTGATGCTCACCGCCCGCTCGCTGCGCGCATCCTCCTCGGCCACCTACGAGCGACTCGACAAGCTGGCCGCCAAGCGCGGCATCAACGTCGAGGAACAGTTCCCGACGCGGCAGTGGCTGCTCGCGCTGCCCGCGCACTACGTCGCGGGCCTGCAGGTGCTCGCGCGCTCGCTGCAGGCGGGCACCCGGCCGGTCACCTACACCGCGGAGCACTTCGACGTGCTGTACTTCGAAGAAGTCGCGGCACAGATGGACGGCGACCGCCGATACGTCTCGCTCGTGCCCGTGCAGCTGCAGCGGCTCGTCGAGGCCGTCAAGAACGAGGACGACTTTACGTTCATCGAGCGCGAGCGCATCTCGGCCCGCATGGGCCGCTTCGACGGCATCCTCGTGGGCGGTCAGGCCGTGCCGCCGCACATCGTGAAGGCCGCGCGTGAGCTCGGCTGGGCCGTCGTGCTCACCTACGGCTCGAGCGAGACCTCGGGCGGATGCGTCTACAACGGCGTGCCCCTTCGCGGCGTGACGGCGCGGGTCGAGCAGGGCGAAATCTGGCTGGCGGGCCCGGTGCTCGCCGCCGGCTATCTCGACGATCCAGAGCGCACGGGCGACACGTTCGTCGAGGCCGACGGGCAGCTCTGGTATCGCACGAACGACACCGGCACCGTCGAGCCGCCCTTCGACCCGACTGCCGCGCGCGGCGGCGAAAGCAGCCAGCGGGTGTCGGTGACGGGGCGCCGGGACAACGTCATCAATTCGGGCGGCATCAAGGTCAACCTCGACGAGGTCGAACGCGCACTCCACCAGCGGCCGGGCTTCGAGGATGCGGTCGCGGTGCCGCTCGCAAGCAAGGAATGGGGCGAATCGGTCGCCCTCGCGATCACGAACCGGGGCGCCGACGAGGCGCAGCTGCTCGTCGAGGCCACCGAGGCGGTCGTGTTTCTCGGCCCAGCCGCGCGACCGGTGCGATGCATCCAGCTGGATGCGGTGCCACGACTTGCGAGCGGCAAGCCGGACCGAGTGCGAATCGCGCACGTCGTGGCGATGACCGTGCTCGAGGAGCGCGAGGCGAGCGAGAGCTCGGCGGCCGGCGAAGGGGCCGCTGACTCTTAAGGCCGGGGCAGCCCGGTTCGGGGACGCGGGCGCACGCGCCAAAGTTTCGTGAACGCCTAGACTCTGACTCGTGGCGAAACAGAAGTCGAACAACCCTACCCAGCGTCCGAACAAGGCCAAGGGCAAGCAGGGCAAGCCAACCATCGGCGATTGGATTGAGGGCGCGCGCCTGCGCACGCTGCCGCTCGCGCTCGTGCCGGTGATCCTTGGTACTGCCTCGGCCGTCGCCGCCGTCCCGGGGGAGTTCCACTGGATCCGCGCGCTGGGCGCCCTCGTGGTCGCGCTCGCGCTGCAGATCGGCGTCAACTATTCGAACGATTACTCCGACGGCATTCGTGGCACCGACGACTATCGGGTCGGCCCGCCGCGCCTGACCGGCTCGGGCCAGGTGAACCCCAAGACGGTCCGGAACGTCGCCTTCGCGTTCTTCGGCATCGCCGCGGCGGCTGGCCTCGCACTCGCGATCGCAACCCAGCAGTGGTGGCTCCTCGCTGTCGGCGCCGCGGCGATCATCGCGGCCTGGTTCTACACCGGCGGCAAGCGGCCGTACGGATACGCGGGGCTCGGTGAGGTCTTCGTGTTCGTCTTCTTCGGCCTGGTCGCGACGGTCGGCACGACGTATGTACAGATCCTCACGGTGCCGCAGCACACCTGGGTCCTCGCCGTGGCCGCCGGCCTGTTCTCGTGCGCCGTGCTCATGGTGAACAACATCCGCGACCGGGAAACCGACGTCCTCGCGAGTAAGAAGACGCTGGCTGTGCGCGTCGGGCTGCGTGGCTCGCGCATCCTGTTCGGCCTGTTCGCACTGCTGCCGTTCGTCGCGACGATCCTGTTCGGGCTGCTGTACCCGAACACCTTCTTCTCGTTCTTCGCGTTGCTGCTGATTGGTCCTGCAGTGGTCATCACCTCGACCTCGACGGCCGCGAAGGACCTCATCCTGGCGCTGAAGCTGACCTCGCTTGGGGCGCTCCTGTGGGCCGTGCTGATGGCGTTCGGGCTCTGGATTCCGGCGTTTAGTTAGCGCTGCGGGGTTGAGCCCGCGCTGCGGTCTAGCGCAGGCGGGCACTGCGGGTATATCGTCTACTTCGCCGTGCGCGTCGACCGATCGACCACACCGACGGGCACAGCTGCGCTTACCGGTGGCGGTGAAGGAAATTCGAGGTCGCTCGAAGCCCTTGAACTAGTAGCGTGGAAGGCCCTCGCATGATTCAAAACCTCAACGGCTGGCACGCCATCATCGTGCTCGTCATCATCGTGCTCATCTTCGGGGCAAACAAACTGCCCCAGCTGGCGCGCAGCGTGGGGCAGTCGATGCGGATCTTCCGCGAAGAGATCAAGGCCGGTAAGCGCGACGACGAGTAGTCGCGCAGGGCGCTGCCTTACTTCTTGTCTTCGGGCTCTGCGTCTGGCTCGGCCTGGGCTGCAGCATCGTCGGCGACGTCTTCGGGCGCGGCATCCGCGGCCTCGGTCCCCGAACCGTCCGCGTCATCAATCTGCGCGTCGATGTCCGCGTCCTCCTCGATGTCCATCGGTCGGGGCTGCTCATTCTTCGCGGCCCTCGCCTCCGCGCGCTCCTGCATCTGTGCGGCGAGCGCCATGCGCTCGCGGTACAGGAAGATCTGTGAAATCGAGAGGCTCACGATCGCGCCGACGATCACGCCGACCAGCCAGTTCCACTGCCAGCCCGGTAGTACGAGCATGATGATCGCGAACGGAACAATGAAGGCCAGCAGCCGTACGAGAACGTATACGAACCAGGCGCGGGAAGTTTTCATCCCTTCAGTCTACGAAAGTCCCTTGTCGGCAAGGGCCAGGCTTCGGCGTCTAGACTGAACTCCTATGTCCCGCGCACTCATTCTCGGTATCGTCGTCGCCGTAGCCCTTACCGTCTACGCGATTGTTGATTGCGCCATGTTTGATGCGAAACGCACCAAGGTGATGCAGAAGCCGATCTGGTTGGTGGTCATCTTGCTCGTGCCGGTGATCGGTCCGTTGCTGTGGATGTTCATCGGCAAGGGGAGCAGCGACGACAAGGCCGCAACTGGCCAGCACGTCATCCCGGACGACATCAACTACATCAGCGATCCGAAGACGGAACGCGAGCACGACTCCCGCATCGCCGAGCTCGAAGAGCAGATGCGCCTTCTCGACGAAGAGATTGAGCGCGACCGCCAGAGCACGATGCGCAATCATCCTTCGAACCACCAGACCGGCGCAATCCCCACCGTGACGCCGGACGAGGAAGACAACCCCGACGCCGAGACCGAGAAGCCAAAGACGAATGGCGAGGCAAACGGCAGCGACGACGAGGGCCGACGCAAGTGAGCCCGGCGGGGCCGTCTTCCCCCGCCCTCGCCGCGGCGACCGAACTCCTCGTCGCCGCAGTGAACGGCGGAGTGCGCGATATCGTCGTGTGCCCGGGCTCGCGCTCGCAGTCGCTGGCGCTCGTCGCCGCTGAGCTCGAGCGCATCGGCGCGGTCCGCCTGCACGTGCGCATCGACGAGCGGTCGGCCGCGTTCTTCGCGCTCGGTATCGCTCGGGAATCGGGCAAGCCGGTGCCAGTCATCACGACCTCGGGCACCGCGGTCGCGAACCTCGGGCCGGCGATGCTCGAGGCGCACCACGCGGGTGTGCCGCTCGTGGCGCTCACGGCCGACCGTCCCGCCGAGCTCATGAACACCGGTGCGAACCAGACCACCCGTCAGCCCGGCCTGTTCGGCGACCTCGTGCCGCACACGTCCCTATCCGCGCCGGACGGCAGCGAGGCCTCGCTCGCCCTGGCGCGCGACGCCGGAGCGGCGCTCGCGGATGCGCGGGTCGCCTGGCACCTCAACGTCGCCTTCCGCGAGCCGCTGTCGGATGCGGTGCCCGATTTGTCGGAGCGCGTCACGGTTCGAATCGGCGGCGAGGATGCGTCGGCTTTGATCGTCAGCTCAGATGCGGCGGAAGCGTGGCCGGGAGACGCCGGTGACCGGCGCATTCGAGCCGGGATGCCGGGCAAAGGCCTGCCCGCGGACCTCGCCGAGGCCATCGCGAAGGATCTCGCCGCCCACGCCCCCCGCGATCGCTCATTGAGTAGCACCGAAGGGGCGTATCGAAATGCGGGCGAGCCCTTCGATACGGCTTCGCCTACTCAGGGATCCTTCGATACGGCTTCGCCTACTCAGGGATCCCCGAACCGCACCGAATCGATCGACCCGGGCGAATGGCCAAACGCGCTCGTCGTCGCGGGTGACCGCGCGGGCCGCCTCGGCGAACACCTCGCGCACAAGGGCGGCTGGCCGCTCATCGCGGAAGTCTCGAGTGGCTCACGCTTCGGCCGGAATGTCATCGCCACCTACCGCGACCTCCTCGGCGAGAACAGTCCCATCCCCGCGTTGCGCGACGCGGTCGAGCTCGTGATCGTCGTCGGCCACCCGACGCTCAGCCGCGAGGTGCCCGCGCTGCTCAAGCGCGAGAGCATCCGCGTCATCGTCGTCGATCAGCCTGGCGTCCCGCCGTACCGCCCGACGTCAAACGTCGAGGCGGTCGACGAAGTTAAGGTGCTCGCGTTCGGCTCGACGATGTTCTCGAACGCCGACGAGCAGTACCTGCTCCGGAAAGAGGCGAAGCGCTGGCTACACGACTGGACGGCGGCCGACCACCAACTGCTTGTTGAGCGGGACTCCGACCCGGAGGCCCCGAACGTCGCGGCGTCGCGAAGCCAGGACTTCCGCGAACGCGCGCGCTTCGGCCGCGAAGAGCTCGCCGTCTCGCGCGAGAAGGTCACGCGCGAGATGCTCGCCGACTCGATCTGGCGGCTCACGTGGCCGCACGACCGACTCGTCGTCGCCGCATCTCGGCTCATCCGTGACCTCGACTCGCGGGTGCCGGGCAAGCGCATCCACGTGCACGCGAACCGCGGGCTTGCGGGCATTGACGGCACGATCGCCTCGGGGCTTGGCATCGCTCACGCTTCGCAGCACGGCGACGACCTCGCGGCCCACGCGGGGCAGACCCGCGTGCTGATCGGCGATGTCGCGTTCCTCCATGACGCAAGCTCGCTGCTCGTGGGCCAGGCAGGCGAGGATGCGCCGCGCATCCAAATCGTCGTCGGCAACGATGGCGGCGGGACGATTTTCGACTCCCTCGAGGTCGCGAAGACGGCCGATCGCGCATCCTTCGACCGCGTGCAATACACGCCGACGACCGCGAACATCCAGGCGATCGCGGAGGCTTACGGCTGGACGTATCGCCGCGCCGACACCCGCGGCAGCCTCGAGGAGGCGCTCACCGACGGCACGGCGCCGAGGATGGTCATCGAGGTCCCGCTCGATCGCTAGCGAGGCATCCCCGCGCGGCTCGGTGCACGTCCAGCCGCGCGGTTCTAGGCTCTGGATGCATGGGTAAGAACAAAGTGAACGTCAACCCGGATGCCGCTCGGCTCGAGCTGTTTGTCGGACCCGGATTCAAGCTTGCAAACATTGACCCCAGCTCGACGCCGGGATTCGAGGGCAGCAACGGCGACTCGAAGGAGATCGCGGAGCAGATCGCGAAGGAGCGTACCCCCGAGCTGGCCGACCTGCAGGAGCGCATGTACGCGCAGGCGCGGGCCGAGAAGCCGAATGCGCCGAGCGTCCTCGTCGTGCTGCAGGGCATGGATGCGTCGGGCAAGGGCGGCATCGTGCGGCACGTATTCGGGTCGGTCGATCCGCAGGGCCTGCAGATCACGTCCTTCAAGGCACCGACCGAGGAGGAGCGCGAACACGACTTCCTCTGGCGCATCGAGCCGCACGCGCCGAAGCCTGGATTCATCGGTGTGTTCGACCGCTCGCACTACGAGGATGTGCTGATTCAGCGGGTGCGCGAGTTCGCGCCGCCCGCGGAGATCGAGCGACGCTACGGCGCGATCGTCGAGTTCGAGCAGCGGCTCGTGCAGTCGGGCACGAAGGTGCTGAAGTTCATGCTGCACGTGAGCCCGGAGGAGCAGGAGAAGCGCCTGCGCGAGCGCATCGAGCGCCCGGACAAGCACTGGAAGTACAACACCGGCGACCTCGACGAGCGCGCCCTGTGGGGCGAATACGCCGAGGCCTATCAGATCGCCCTCGAGCGCACCTCGGTCGCGAACGCACCGTGGTGGGTCATTCCCTCCGATAAGAAGTGGTACGCGCGGCTCGCGATCAAGGCGATTCTGCTCCAGGCCATGCGGAACATGGAGCTCGAGTGGCCGGAGGTCGACCTCGATCAGGAGGCGGAGGAGGCACGCCTCGCGGAGTCCGCAAAGCTCCTACAGGAGTCGCTCGAGCGCACGCAGGGCTAGCTCGCCCCTAGTCCTCCGCGAGCGCGATCAGCGCATCCACATCGAGAATCGCGATCTCGCGCGGGGAGCGATTCTCGATGACCCCCTGATCCTGCAGCCGCCGAAGGTGTCGGCTCAGGGTCTCGGGGGTCGTACCCAGCACCGACGCGATGTCCTTCTTTGCGATGGGTAACGACACGAGAATCTCGCCGTTCGTCGGGCGGCTGTCGAGCGAGAGCAGGTAGGCGGCCACGCGCGCGGCGACGTCGTCGGAGGTGACCGACACGAGGCGCGCCTCCGTCTGTTCGAGCCGCTGGCTCACATCCTGCAGCATCTTGAGGCCGATCAATGGATACTCCTCGACGAGGGTCTGCAAATCCTCGTGCCGAAAGACGCACATGCTCCCCGCATCCAGTGCCTCGGCGAACTGCGTCGGCCGCCGGCCGGTGAGGAACTGCGATTCGCCGAGGAAATCGCCCGGGCCGATGATGCGCAAGATCTGTTCGCGGCCCTCGGAATCGATACGGAAGACCTTTACCGTGCCGGTGTGCACCACCATGAGCTCGGCGTCGGAGGAGCCCGCAGCCTGCACCGTATCGCCACGCGAGACCTGCCGCTGATTGGCCACCGAGGCGACCTTGAGCTGGTCCTCGTAGCTGAGGTTCTTGAAGATGGGCACCCGCGAGACGCAGAGATCTTCGCGCGCGGATGCGGGATGTACCTGCGTGCTCATGCATCCACCATAACTTGACGCGCGTCAAGGCGACCGGGCGGGCATTTTCCTAATCTGAGGGCAACATCAAAGCTCGCCAGGGGCCACCTGGCCAGGCAGGAAGGGAGTCTCAAATGTCTGCCGCAACCACCACCCACACCACCCTCCGCGCCGAGGGATTCTCGTGCCCGTCCTGTGTGACCAAGATCGAGAAGCGAGTCGGCAAGCTCGACGGCGTCGACGACGTCAAGGTGCACTTCGCCTCCTCGCGTATCGAGGTCGACCACGACGAGAGCAAGACCTCCGTCGACGACATCGTCGCCGCGGTCGATAAGGCGGGCTACAAGTCCGCACCGTCCGCGTTCTAGCGCCGTACCAAGAAAGGAATAATCATGAACACGCTGCAGCGATGGGTCTCGAGCAAATGGTTCGTGCCCATCGTCTCCGGCCTGCTGATTCTGCTTTCGTTTGGGGTGCAGTACATCGCCGGAGGTGCACTGAACCCCGTCCTGTCGCCGAAGTGGTGGCTGGATGCAGGGGCGCACGACACGCACGGTGGCGTCGCGTTCATGCTGTCCGACCTCTTAATGATCGCCGCGGCGGTCCTCGCGGGGTACCGCATCCTCGTCTCGGCGATCCGCGCGCTCACGACCGGCTTCATCGGCATCGACCTGCTCGTGTCCGTAGCCGCGATCGGCGCGATCATCATCGGCAACTTCTGGGAGGCGGCCGCGGTCACCTTCCTCTTCGCGATCGGCCACGCGCTCGAGGCCGCAACGCTCAATAAGACCCGCTCAGCACTCGCCGAGCTCGTCGCGGTTGCCCCCGACTCCGCCGTCGTCCTGCGGGACGGCGAGCAAGTCGAGGTACCCGCGGCGCAGGTGCGGATGGGCGAAATCGTGCTCGTGAAGAACGGCGCCAAGGTGCCGGTCGACGGGCAGGTCGTCTCGGGTACCGGCGCCATCGACGAGGCCTCGATCACCGGTGAATCCATCCCGGTGGAGAAGTCGAAGTCCGACCAGGTCTACGCGGGCACCGTCTCGCGGGGCGGGTTCCTGCAAGTGCTCGCCACAGGCATCGGCGCGGACACGACGCTCGCCCGAATCATCCACCGCGTCGAAGAGGCGCAGGATGCGAAGGCGAAGACCCAGACCTTCATCGATCAGTTCTCGCGCTGGTACACCCCCGGCGTGATGGTGCTCGCGCTCATCGCGGGCCTCATCACCGGCGACGTGGTGCTCGCACTCACGCTGCTCGTGATCGGTTGCCCCGGCGCACTTGTCATCTCGATCCCGGTCGCGATCGTGGCCGGTATCGGGCGCGCAGCGCGCAACGGCATCCTCATCAAGGGCGGCGAATACCTCGAGACCTCCGCGAAGATCTCCGCGGTAGCGGTCGACAAGACCGGCACGCTCACCGAAGGTCGCCCGCAACTCACCGACATCGTCGTGCTCGACGCTGCGCGTGAGGCAGGGTTCGATCGTACCCAGGTGCTCCGCTGGGCCGCGGCTGCGGAAGCCGGCTCCGAGCATCCCCTCGCCCGCCCGATTATCGAGACCGCGCAGGACGAAGGCGTGGGCCCCGAGGGCATCCCGGGAGAGGTCACCCCGGTGCCAGGTAAGGGCATCGTCACGGATGTGGACGGCACGCGAGTGCTGATCGGCAACGTGCCGCTCCTCGAGCAGTACGGCATCGAGCGGGATGCGCAGGCCGGCCGAGTCGCGAACGAGCTCGCCGCGGAGGGCGAGACGCCCATGATCGTCGCGGTGGAAGAGCGCGCCGTCGGTGTCGTCGCCGTCGCGGACCAGATCCGCGAGGACGCCGCCGAGATGGTCAAGCGGCTGCACGAAGCGGGTGTCGAAAAGGTCGTCATGCTGACCGGCGACACGCAGCTCGTCGCCGAGGCCATTGGTAAGGCGACCGGGATCGACGAGATCCACGCGTCGCTGTTGCCGGAAGACAAGCTGGATGCGGTGGCGAAGCTCCAGCGCGAGGGTCACACGGTGGCGATGGTCGGGGACGGCGTGAACGACGCACCCGCGCTCGCGACCGCCGATATCGGGGTTGCGATGGGCGCGGCGGGATCCGCCGTCGCGGTTGAGACCGCCGACATCGCGCTCATGGGCGACAACCTGCTCAAGCTGCCCGAGGCCATCGGGCTCGCGAAGCGCACCGTCAGCATCATGCGGCAGAACATTGCGATCGCGCTCATCACGGTTGTGGTGCTGCTCGCCGGAGTATTCCTCGGGGGCGTGACGATGTCCATCGGCATGCTCGTCCATGAGGGATCCGTGCTCGTCGTGATCGCCAACGCGATGCGGCTGCTGCGCAAGCCCCGCTCGGAGAGTGCACCGCAGGCCACGTCGAAGCGGGAGTCCACTTCGGTCCGCGACTCCGTCACTACCCAGTGACCCGTTCCGCCCGGTGAGTAGGCCGGAGGCCGTATCGAACCGCCCCTCGATGCGGCCTTCGGCCTACTCGGGGATCCCTACTCGGGAGCCTTCGGCGCGAGGGCCTCGGCGATCGGCCGGAACTTGGGGCCCGTCTCGGCGAACTCGTCGGCGGGCTCCGAACCTGCCACGATGCCACCGCCAGCGAAGGCGGTGACTCGACCATCCGCATCCACCTCGGCGCCGCGCAGCGCCACGACCCACTCGCCGTCGCCCGACGCCGACAGCCAGCCGGCTGGCCCGGCGTAGCGACGGCGATCGAACGGTTCGAGCTCATCGATCGCGGGCATCGCCTTCTGGCGCGGGGTGCCGCCGACCGCGGCGGTCGGGTGGAGGGCTTCGACGAGGTCGAGCACGCTCGAGCCGCTCGGCAGTGTCCCGCGAATATCGCTCGCGAGGTGCCACACATTCGGCAGCCCCAGGAGGAACGGCTCGGGGGATGCGGTGAGCCCGGTATCCGGGTCCTCGTGCGTGTCGAGTCGGCGGAGCGACTCAATGGCCGAGTCGATCGCGAACTTGTGCTCGGCCCGGTTCTTCGCCGAGTCGGCGAGCGCGCGCTTCGCCGCCGCGTCCGCCGCCTCGTCTGCACCGCGAGGGAGTGTCCCCGCGAGCACGCGCGCGGTCACCGAGCGGCCGAGGACCCGCACGAGCATCTCGGGGCTCGCGCCGATAAGCCCATCCACCGCGTACGTCCAGGTCTCCGGGTAGGCCTCGGCGAGGCGACGCACAATGTGGCGACGATCCGCATCCGCCCCGATATCACCGTGCTGATCGCGCGAGATCACGATCTTTGTGAACTCACCCTGACCGATGCGCGAGAGCGCGGCCTCGACCGCGGCGCGGTGTCGCTGCTGCGTCATTTCCCCGGGCTCCAGCGTCGTTTCCGCGACCGGGCCGTCCGGGATGATGAGCGGGAGCCGAACGGGCACCGTCGGCACCGGGCCGGAGGAATCGATCGAGTCGGTGACAGAAATTTCGGTGAGGAACGCGCGCCCGTCCACCCGGCCGATCACGAACTCGGGTATTTGCAGGACGCTGGGGGCAGCGGAAGTCGCCGCGAACGTGAAGGCACCGAAGGCGACCAGGCCCGAGCCAGGCACGCGCACCGCATCCTCGACCCTGCCGCTCGCGACTATCTCGGCCCACGCCTCGCGGGCGTCGTGGATGCGCCTCTCGCCTGAGAACTCGCCTCGCCACACACTGCCGCCACCGACGATGCCGTCCCCGCGGCGAAGCCAGACCGCGGGATTGCGGGGCTCGGCAAAGCGGAGCAGGTCGCCCGGGTCGCTGATCGGACGCGTGCGCGCACGGAGCCGTGGCAGCGCAGGCTCGGTCGACGCGGATCGGGGAACGTTCGTATTCACTGGGTGCCAGCCTACCCGCGCGCGTCGGGCATCCCGGGGTTTCGACGGGCTCAACCGTCGGGGCCGACGAGCTCAACCGTCGGACCCCGAGAAGCGCACTCAGTCGAAGCCTGCGCCGCACGATCGCGGCGACGTAGGATGGAGGGCGTGACTTCCGCCGATCTCGAAAAACGCCCCGCCGACGTGTCGAGTATGTTCGACCGCGTGTCGGGCCACTACGACCTCACCAACGACGTGCTGTCGGTCGGCGTGACCCCATATTGGCGCCTTAAGACGCGTCAGGAGATTGATCCGCATCCCGGACAGAAGGTCCTCGACGTGGCCTGCGGCACCGGCACTGTCTCGCGCATCCTCGCCGATCACGGCTCGACCGTGACCGGCCTCGATTTTTCGCAGGGGATGATCAACCAGGCCATCGAGCGCCACGGCGACCAGCCGAACATCACGTTCCAGCAGGGGGATGCCACCGACCTGCCGTTCGAGGACGACACCTTTGACGTCACCACGGTGAGCTTCGGCATCCGCAACGTGCAGGAACCGAAGAAGGCGCTCGCGGAAATGCTGCGTGTGACCAAGCCGGGTGGCAAGATTCTCGTGTGCGAGTTCTCGCATCCGACGAACGGGCTCGTACGCTGGGGCTACGACACGTACATGAACGTGGCGATGCCGGCGATCGTGAAGCTCGTGTCCTCCGACCCGGAGGCCTACGAGTACCTCTTTCAGTCGATCCAGGCGTGGCCCGAGCAGCGCGAGTTCGCGGCATGGCTGCGCGAGGTGGGTTACGAGAACGTCGCGCACCGCAACCTCACCTACGGCATCGTCGCACTGCACCGCGGCACGAAGCCCGCAAGCAACACCCCATCCCAGGAGATTCATTGACCGCCCAGTCTTCGGCAACCCGGCGACCTTCCCACGGCAATGTGGGGTCGGCGTTTGCAAAGGAGCTCTTCGGCCGCCCGGCCGAGCGCAAACTCAAGGCCAACATTGAAAAGGGCCTCGAGCGCGTCGAAACGGTGCTGAGCGATCAGGTTCAGTATGCCGACAAGGTCGCGCAGGTGACGACGACGTACCTGCTCGGTGCCGGCGGCAAACGACTGCGCCCGATGCTTGTGCTGCTGAGTGCGCAGCTCGGCCCGAACTCGGACAGCGACGCGGTGCTCACCGCGGCGGCCGCGACCGAGATCACGCACCTCGCGTCGCTCTACCACGACGACGTCATGGATGAGGCCACCCTGCGCCGCGGCGTCACCGCCGCGCACCTGCGCTGGAGCAACTCGATGGCGATTCTCGCCGGAGACCTGCTGTTCGCGCGTGCGTCGCAGATGTTCTCGCACCTCGGGCAGGATGCGATCCGCCTCCAGGCGACCGTGTTCGAGCGGCTCGTGCTCGGCCAGATGCACGAGACGATCGGCCCCGCCGAGGGCGAGGACCGCATCGACCACTACCTGCGCGTGCTGTCGGATAAGACCGGCTCGCTCATTGGCGCAGCCGCGGAATACGGTGTGATGCTTTCGGGCGCACCGCAGGCCTTTCGCGGTGCGCTGTCGGACTTCGGCGAGGGCATCGGTGTCGCGTTCCAGATCGTGGACGACGTGATCGACCTGTCGCCGACCTCCGAGAAGACCGGCAAGCTCGCGGGCACCGATCTTCGCGCGGGCGTCGAAACCCTGCCCGTGCTGCTGCTCGAGCGCCGCGCGAACGGCGGCGACGCCGACGCAGCGGACCTGCTCGAGCGCATCCGCACCCGAGTCGCGGGTACCGCGCCCGGCAGCGCCGACCAGTCGTTCGCCCGCGAGGAGCCCCGTGGGTCTGATGACCCGGCCGAGGTGGATGCGATCATCGCCGAGCTGCGCGAGCACGAGGTCTCGAAGGAGACGCTCGAGGCCGCCGAGACACACGTCGCGCGCGCGATCGAGTCGCTCGAGCCGCTGCCGAGCGGCGTCGTGAAAGAGGCGCTGCGCGAGTTCGCAGACCGCCTCATTAATCGCGACTTTTAGACCATTCACGGTTCTGCACAATTGCCGGGCGACCGTCCCGGAGCCACTGGAGGAGATATGTCGAAGCTTCGTGTTGCCGTCATCGGGGCAGGCCCCGCCGGAATCTACGCGTCGGACATCCTGCGTAAAGAGGCCGAAGGCACCCACGAGGTATCGATCGACCTCTTCGACCGGCTGCCCGCGCCCTACGGGCTCGTGCGCTACGGCGTCGCCCCCGACCACCCGCGCATCAAGGGCGTCGTGAGCGCGCTTCGCGGGGTGCTCGACACGGGCGGCATCCGCGTCTTCGGAAACGTCGACTTCGGTAGTGACATCACGCTCGAGGATCTCAAGGAGCGCTACAACGCCGTGATCTTCGCGACCGGCGCGATGCGGGATGCCCCGCTCAACATTCCGGGGATCGACGCGGAGGGCTCGTACGGGGCCGCCGACTTCGTGAACTGGTATGACGGCCACCCGGATGTGCCGCGCGAGTGGACCCTCGACGCCGAGCACGTCGCCGTGGTCGGCAACGGCAACGTCGCCCTCGACGTCGCGCGCGTGCTCGCGAAGCAGGCCGACGACATGCTGCCGACCGAAATTCCGACGAACGTCTATGAGGGGCTCAAGGCCTCGAAGGTGACGGACGTGCACGTCTTCGGTCGACGCGGGCCCTTGCAGGTGAAGTTCACGCCGCTTGAGCTGCGCGAGCTCGGAGAGGTGCCCGACTCCGACCTCATCGTCTACGAGGAGGATTTCGACCGCGATCCGGCGGCCGACGAGGAGTCGAAGCGTAACAAGCAGCTGCTCGTGATCAGCCGAATCTTCGGCAAGTGGCGCGAGCAGCAGGATGCGCTCGGGAACGCGAGCCGCCGCATCCACCTGCACTTCTGGTCGCGACCCGAAGCGGTGCTGACCAACGAAGCGGGCCGCGTCACGGGCATCCGGATGGAACGCACCGAGCCAGACGGCGATGGCGGGATCCGCAACACGGGCGAGATGCGCGACTACGAGGTGGGCCAGGTCTACCGCGCGGTGGGCTACTTCGGTTCGCCGCTCGAGGAGATTCCGTACGACCCCGTCAACGGCGTGATCCCGAACCACGGCGGTCGCGTCGTTGATGCGGCGGGCAACATCGTACCCGGCATGTTCGCGACCGGCTGGATTAAGCGCGGACCCGTGGGGCTCATCGGCCACACGAAATCCGACGCGAAGGAGACCATCGAGCACGTGCTCGCGGGGGAGTCGGGTTGGTGGCAGCCGACGATTACCAACGAGGACGAGATCGTCGAGCTGCTCGATGAGCGCAACGTTCGCTATACCGACCTCGAAGGCTGGCACAACCTGGATGCGCACGAGGTCGCCCTCGGCGAGCCGCAGGAGCGCGAGCGCGTGAAGGTCGTCGACCGCGAGGAGATGTTGGGTGTGTCCCGCGGCGAGGACTACTCCATCTAGCCGTTGGTGGCGCGGCAATGCCCACGTCGCTCTGTGAGTAGTGAAGCGTGTCGAACGGCGCCCCGCATCGATACGCCGCTTCGCGGCTGCTCACCGACCCGACGAACTACTGCACAACGGACGTCAGGCGGCAGAGGTCGTCGAACGCGAAGTGCGTCCGTGGCCGCGCCATCCACTCCTCGAGCGTGAGCTCGCGCGACTGCACGCGGTACGAGTGCTCGACCCACTCCATCCGGTGCGCGAAGTCCTGCCCGTACACGATCAGCATGACCTCGGCGTTGAGCGTGAACGAGCGCATGTCCATGTTCGAGGACCCGAGGATCGTCACCTCACCGTCGACGGTCATGTGCTTCGCGTGCAGGATGTACGGCGCACGATAGAGCCAGATCCGCACCCCGGCGCGCAGCAGCTCCTCGTAGTAGGACTGCTGCGCGTGCTGGGTGAAGAACTGGTCGCCGTGCTCGGAGACGTGGAGGTGCACCTCGACGCCGCGCTGGACCGCGGTCGTGATCGCGTACCGCATCGAGTCATCGGGGGCGAAGTAGGGGGATGCGATGACCACCTTTTCGCGGGCCATGTAGAGCAGCTGCGTGAAGATGCGCAGGTTGTTTTCGTGCTCGTAGCCGGGGCCGGAGGGCACCAACTGGCAGTCGTAGAGCTTGACGACTTCACCCGCGGCGCGGTCCTGCGCGTCGTCAAAGGCGAAGTCTTCCGTTGTCGGGTCGATCCCGTCATCGGCCATCTCGCCAGTCTCTACGTACCAATCGGAGCGGAACACCGCATCCAAACCGAGCGCCATCGGGCCGGCGACGCGCACCATGAGGTCCTGCCACTGCAGCTGCCCATACTTGCGGTTGGGTTTGCGGTGGTAGTCGCGCGCGATGAGGTTCTGCGAACCCATCCAGCCGACGCGGCCGTCCACGACGACGAGCTTGCGGTGGTTGCGTAGGTCGACGCGCTGCCAGCCGCCCTCCCAGGGCCAGATCGAGTAGAGGCGGTGCCACGCGCAGCCGATCTCATCCAGCCGCTTCTTGAGCTTGGCGTAGCCCGGGTAGCGAAACGAGCCGACCTGGTCGTACATGACGCGCACCGTCACGCCGCGCTTGACCGCCCGCTCGAGCGCGTCGAAGAACTCGGTCGTGACGTCGTCGTAGCCCATCGCATAAAACGTGACGTGCACATACGAGTGGGCCCGATCGATCTCGGCGGTCATCGCGTCGATCGTCGGGTTGTACACGTCGTGAATCTGGATGCGGTTGCCCGGCAGGTGCGGGATCGCGGTGAGCTCGCGGGCGAGCGTCGAGATCGGCCGGTACTGCTCGGGGATCGGCGTCAGGCCGAGCGAGTTCTGCACCTCGTTGGTGGCCTCGCGAATGATGTTGTCGAACTCGGCCTGCTTCTTGCGGCGCGCCCGCGGAAGGCGGTTCGTGCCGAAGAACGCGAATAGCAGCAACCCGAGGTACGGGATGAGCGTGATCGCGAGCAGCCACGCGACCGCCGTCGTCGGCCGCCGGTTGTGACCGATCGTAAACAGCGTGACGACGACGATTACGAGGTTGAGCACGAACAGGATTCCGACGGTGACCGCACCTGCGGTCGAGTCGAAGGGCAGCGGAAACGGGCCGATCATGGGTGCCTGGGAGTGGTCGGCGGGCGGGGCCGTGGGCTAGCGGAAATTAATGAACTGCAGGTCGAGCTCGACGTCGGCACCCTTGAGCAGCTGGATCGTTTCCTGCAGGTCGTCGCGGCTCTTCGAGGAGACGCGCAGCTCGTCACCCTGGATCTGCGACTTGACCGACTTTGGTGCCTCGTCGCGGATGAGCTTCGAGAGCTTCTTCGCGTTCGCCTGGTCGATGCCTTCCTTGAGCGTCGCCTCGAGGCGGTATTCCTTGCCGGATGCGTACGGTTCGCCGGTCTCGAGCGACTTCAGCGAGATGCCGCGGCGGATGAGCTTCGACTGCAGGACATCGAGCACCGCCTTGACGCGATCCTCGCTCGCGGCGTGCATCAGCAGCTTCGTGTCGTTGAGATCGATGGATGCGCCGGCATCCTTGAAGTCATATCTCTGCGCAAGTTCCTTGGTCGCCTGGTTGACCGCGTTGGCAACCTCCTGGTGGTCGACCTTGCTTACGACATCAAATGAAGAATCAGCCATGGGGCCATGCTACGTGGTGCCTCAGACGTTTTGTGTCGGCGCCGAGCCCGGGGCCGCCGCACGAGGGCCTAAAGTGACAAGGAGATTTCGACCAAGCGGGAGGGCGGGAACCATGAACTCGGTGCTGTTCGCCTTCCTGTTGACGCTGCTCGCAGGGCTCTCAACGACGATCGGCGCGGCGCTCGGTGTACTTGGCAAGAGCGCCTCAACGAAGACGCTCTCGATCGGGCTCGGATTCTCGGCCGGCGTGATGATTTACGTGTCGCTCGTCGAGATCCTCCCGAAGGGCTTCGACGCGCTGTCCAACGAACACGGGGAGGTCGCGGGCCACTGGCTCGGCGTCGCCGCGTTCTTTGGCGGCATTGCGGCGATCGGCCTCATCGACCGATTCGTGCCCGACTCCGTGAACCCACACGAGCCCGCCTCGATCGATCCTGATCGGCACAAGCACGCCCTCATGCGAACCGGTGTACTCACCGCGGGGGCGCTCGCGCTCCACAACTTCCCCGAGGGCTTCGCGACGTTTATCGCGGCCCTGCAGGAACCGCAGGTCGGCATTGCAGTGGCCGTCGCAATCGCGATCCACAACATCCCCGAGGGCCTCGCGGTTGCCGTCCCGATTTACCAGGCCACGGGTTCGCGCCGAAAAGGATTCCTCCTCGCGGCCTTGTCGGGACTCGCGGAGCCCGCCGGCGCGCTCCTCGGCTACTTCATCCTGATGCCGTTCCTCTCCGACACACTGTTCGGCATCGTGTTTGCGGCGATCGCGGGCGTGATGGTGTTCATCTCGCTGGATGAGTTGCTGCCCGCCGCGCACGAGTTCGGTGAGCACCACCTCACCATCTACGGGCTGATCGCGGGCATGGCCGTGATGGCGGTGAGCCTGCTGCTCTTCCTCTAGCGAAACATTTGGCGCTCGTTGGATCTATAGCGATTCGCACGCGCTGGCCATGGTCGCCGAGCCGTGGCAGCGCGACAATGGATTCACACGATTTTGCGCAGACGATGACGCTGACGAATCGAGGAATCATGAATCGCGACGATGCGGTTGTGGGGATCGCACCCCTAGCTCGAGCGTGGAGCCTCACGGCCGGGTACTTGAGCATTATGTCGGCGCTTGCGCTCATCCTTTTCTTCGCGCTTGCTGATCCGTACGGTGCTCAGCTGCCTCGGTGGATGTGGCTCGGCCCCGCGAACGACGTCCTCTCGATGGCACTCGCGCCGGTCATCGCCATCGCGGCAGTGCTGCTGTGGCGGCGACTCGGTGGCGTGCTGCTGGGACTCTTCACGGTCTTGCTCGGTCTGGGCAACATGGTTTTGGCGGTGGTAACCGGGCTGATGCTCGCGGGTGCTGCCACACTCGAGACCCAGACGATATTCGCGGTGCCGATGATTATCGCGATGTTTGTCTGGCTGGTGCTCGCAGGCCTCCAAAACCGGAAGCGCTCCGTGTTCGCGGGCGCTGAAACGAATGAGTCGGGGCACCAGCTGTGGCTGGTGCCCCGACTCATTCGGTTTGTGGCGGGTACAAGATTCGAACTTGTGAAGGCGTAGCCGTCTGATTTACAGTCAGATCCCTTTGGCCGCTCGGGCAACCCGCCGGTTTTGGCTCTTCACGATGTGAAGCGCACCGGGTTAGCTTACACAATTTTGCGAGCGCTCGCACACCATTGCCGATTGCCGAGTTATCCACATTTGATACGGTAGGATGCGCTGGGGTTGCGGCTGTGGATGCGGCTGCGTTCCCGAGGCCTCGGGTTGCTACTGTCGCCAACCGTGAATGACATCGAATCCGCCGCATCCGTAGACCCCACCGAACTGCTCGACATCGCTATGCGCCTCGCCACCGAGGCTGCCGAGCTCGTGTCTCGCCGCCGACGCGAGGGCGTGGCCGTCGCGGCCACGAAAACGAGCGTCGTCGATGTCGTGACCGCCGCCGATATTGAGGCGGAGCAGTTCATTCGCGAACGGCTGTCGACCCTCCGCCCTGACGATGGTTTCTATGGTGAGGAATCGGATGCGCTCGAGTCACGTTCCGGGATCAACTGGGTGGTGGACCCCATCGATGGGACGGTTAATTACTTATACGGTTCGCCGAACTATGCGGTCTCGATCGCTGCCGTCACCGGCGACCCAACCGCCGAGCCCGCGGCATTCCAGGCGCTGGCTGGAGTTGTTGCGGCTCCGGATGCGGGAAAGACGTTCTCGGCGTCGCTCGGCGGGGGAGCGTTCGTGAATGGCGAGCGGATAGTGCTTGGGGAGGGGCCGGCCACGCTGGCCGAGTCATTGGTGGCTACCGGTTTCGCCTATTCGCCGGAGCGTCGGGTGCTGCAGGCGCAGGCTTGGCTCGGGTTGGCGGACAAGGTGCGTGACCTGCGACGGGTGGGGGCTGCATCCCTCGACCTCTGTGCTGTCGCGACCGGCCAGGTCGACATCTATTACGAGTTTGGGCTCAAGCCCTGGGACTGGGCCGCGGGCGCGCTCGTGGCGCGAGAATCAGGCGCGTGGGTCGGCGGGTCGGGTTTGGAGGAACGTGAGGGAAGGCGTATTCTGACTGCTGGCCATCCGGGCATAGCTGCTCCGTTCATTGGCCAGCTACTTGATTCAGCACCGCCGAAGTTGCTGTCGTCAGGGGAAAATTTCAGATCGTGATCAAAGCTTGGCTTTTTCGTAATGAATTCGTTACACTTTCCAAGGTTCAATCACGAGGAGTTTTGCTGAATGTCGTCCCCCACCGAGCAGCAGGCCGCGCCACTGTCAAGGCGCGAGCTTCGCGAACTCGAACGTGAAGCGGAACGCCGCAAAGCCCTCGAAACAGCTGCAGCGAAGAAGGCTGCGGCGGCTAAGGCAGCCGCTGCTCTGAAGGCTGCCGCCGAAGAGGCCGCTGCCCGTGAGGCCGCGGCCAGGGAAGCTGCTGCTCGCGAGGCTGCCGCGAAGGAAGCGTCGGCCAAGGAAGCTGCTGCACGCGAAGCCGCGGCGAGGGATGCTGCCGCTACAGAAGTTGCCGCGAGTCAAACCGTATCGTCGAACGTAGACGCCAACCCGGTGTACATGTCGCGTCGTGAGCGTCGCGAAGCCGAGCTTGCCGCCGCGGAAGCTGCGCACGCGGCGGAGGCTGCCCGTATCGCCGAAACCGAACGTGTCGCAGAGGCTGCCCGCGTCGCTGAGGAAGCCCGTCTGGCTGAGGTCGCGCGCGTGGCCGAGGAAGCCCGCATTGCGGAAGCTGCACGAGCGGCAAAGGAAGCCGCAGAACGTAGCGCCACCACTGCTGCACCCGTGGTCGAGGCTGCTGTCGCTGAACCGGTCGCAATCGCGACGGCAGCGAAGCCTGTCGCCGAAGAGCCTGTTTTCCTGTCGCGTCGTGAGCGCCGCGAAGCGGAGCGTCGTGCTGCAGAAGCCGCCGTCGCCAAGCTTGAGGCTGAGTCGCTGCGTGCGGCGGAACTCGCGGTTGCGCGAAACCCGGAGCTGTTCGCGAAGCAGAGCGAACCCAAGCTCGCTCCAGTCGTCGAGATGAAGCCTGCCGTCGCCGAAGAGAAGGTATTCCTTCCGGAGGTCGTCGACACCGCTGCGATCGAGACGCTCGACGTCAAGGCAAAGCCGGTCGTTCTTGCACCCGTCGTATCGCTCGACGAGGTTCGTGCGGCCCGTGCTGAATCCGTGGACATCGTTCCTTCAGCACCGAAGGACGAGCCCGAAGTTGAGGTTCCCGAGGCCTTCCGCGCGAAGGACAAGACCGAACGAGCCGACCGCATCAAGCGCTCGAACCGTGCCGCCTCTTCCGCGGGACGCGTCAGCGGTGGCATGGTGGCGCTCAGCCTCGTTGCGGGAACCGTAGTGCTCGGCGCTGGCTCTGCGGCAGGCTTCTCGATGTTGAACAGCGGGCCGGGTGCCGACGAGACGCCGCAGGCCGCAACTGTCGATACCCAGTCGCTGGTCGTAGGCGCGGAAGCTGCCGACGCCAACATCACTTCGCGCGTCGACGACGTCACCGCGGTGACGTCGATCGGTACCGCGGCTGCCGCGAACCTCGCCACGGGTGTGCAGCTTCCGGACAAGAATGCATACGTCAACAACATCACGGCGAACGTGCAGTGGCCGTTCCCGATGGGCGTGCAGATCTCGAGCGAGTACGGCTACCGCGACGCTCCGACCGCGGGTGCATCCTCGCTTCACGGCGGCGTCGACCTGACGCCGGGTCTCGGAACCCCGATTGGCTCCATCGCCGACGGCGTCGTCACCGATATCGACAACTCGGGTATCTCGGGCATGGGGCTCTTCGTTGAGGTCGAGCACATGATCAACGGGGAGCGCGTTACCGCAGTGTACGGCCACCTGAACCCCGACAGCATCGTGGTCAAGGAAGGGCAGGAAGTTTCGGTTGGCGACGAAATCGCCCAGGTTGGGAACACCGGCGTCTCCACCGGTCCGCACCTCCACTTCGAGGTGCACATCCGTGGCAAGTACGTCGACCCGGTCTACTTCCTGACGAAGCTGAACGTGGCCGGCGTGAAGACTGCCGTTCCTTCGCCCGATGACGGCGTGTCTGTAGCGCTCGGCACCGACGAGAAGCTGCTGCCTGAGGACAGCCACGCATTCGTCGACGAACTCTTCTCGAACCTGAATAAATAAGTCGCCGCGGAGCGAGATGCCTCATGTCAATATGCCCGCGAAATGATCTCCATGCCTCACTTGTGAATGCCCGCGAAATCGTGCCCAACCCGGGCCAGGGTTTCGCGGGCACGGGTTAGCTCGCTTTGCGACGCACCCCACGACTGGTGTCAGGCAGTGGCTTCACGGTCGCGGCTTCCAACTCCAGCGTCGGGCGCTGCGCGAGGCCGGTCAACCGGCGTTGGAGGGACACGATCCGGCGGGCGAGTTCGGCGGGGTTCAGGCTGTCGCGGTACGCGGTCAATTCCGCGATCTGCGCGGGAGCGAGCACTTCCGCGTCCAGGAGCCGATCGAACGGGGTTCGCGGGTCGTCGTACACCCGTTTGCGGCGGCCGACGCGGTCGGTGCTGTAGCCGGTGGGTTTGATCGTGGGTGTGAAATAGTTCAACCGGTCATTGACCAGCGGCCACAGCTGGTTCAGTAGCGTCAGCGCTTCGGGGGTGTCATACCGCCAGTAGAAGCCGTAGTGCCGCACGAGATGGTTGTTCTTCGACTCGATCGTGGCCTGATCGTTTTTCTTATACGGGCGTGAGCGGGTGAAGAAAATCTTCCGGTCCGCGGCCCAACCGATCACTTCGTGGTTGATGAACTCGCTGCCGTTATCGAAGTCTAAGCCGGTGACTTCGAACGGGATGCTGGTGACACCTGCGTCGAGCGCGGCGAGGATGTGGATAGTCGCGTTGTTCCGGATCGAGCGGGTGAACCCCCACCCCGTGCGCATGTCGGTCAGGTTCAATGTCCGTGCGAACTCGCCCTTCAGCGTGGGGCCGCAGTGCGCGACGGTGTCGCCCTCGAAGAACCCGGGCTCGTCCTCGACTTCGTCACCGGCTTTGCGGATCTGGATCGAGGAACGCAGCAAGGGTGAGGGTTTTGTGGTGCTGATCCCGCGCAGCGGGTCGCTGGCGCGGGCCGGGGCGAGGTACCGGTCGATCGTGGCCGCGCTCATCGCGAGCAACTCTTCGCGTACGTCGGGCGAGTACCGCTGCTGGCCGTGAACGAGTTCGTGGTGGCGTTCGAGGGCATCGAGCTGTAGTGGCATGGAGACGGCGAGGTATTTGCCGCACTGGCCGCCGGTCGCGGCCCACACCCGCTGCAGTACCTTGGTCGCGTCGTAGGAATACTTCCGTGGCCGTGGTTTGCGTTCGGTCGTAACGGCCCGTGGTCCTGGTTTGGAGGCTTTCGCGAGTCGGCGTCGGGCGTTATCGCGGGACCAGCCCGTGACCGCGACGACCTCGTCCAACAGCCGGCCACGGTCCTTTTTCGAGGCGTTGGCGTACTGCCGGGCATACTTCCGGGTGATCTCTATTCGGGCGGCCATTGACAACTCACTTCCCATGCCTTGAGCGTCACCGTTTCACGGGCCTTTTTATGTGAGGCATCGAGGGTGTTTCGCGGGCACTTGAAGTGAGTCTTGTCGCGGAGTTGCACATACCGGCTGGTTTAGTGCTAAGCTCTCCTGGTGCCTGTCGCGAGGAATCGCGAATGACCGGCCAAATCGCCCCGATAGCTCAGTGGTAGAGCACTTCCATGGTAAGGAAGGGGTCGCCAGTTCAATCCTGGCTCGGGGCTCCATCAGTTGCTGGACCGGTAGCTGAACCCTGGCAGGGTAGCTCAGTTGGTGAGAGCGCACGACTCATAATCGTGAGGTCGCGGGTTCAAGCCCCGCTCCTGCTACGAACGCCGCAGTCGCGGCAGTGAAGGCCCTCGAGATTCGAGGGCCTTCGTCGTTGGTAGGAGGTCTTCCGCATGGTCGAGGAATACCCAATTCACGCATCCCGCTTCGCGGAGGTGCTGCGCGAGCAGCGAGCCGTCAAGCTCAAGGGTGGCCTGTACCACCTCAATCAGGTGCTCATGGCGTACAACACGAACCGCATCTAAGGTAGCCTCCTCGACGAAGAGCAGACTCGCTTCATCTACGAGACCCGCACCGTGAGCGGCGATGCAGTGCCGGTCGACGATGTGGTGGAGACGATGAATAGCTTCGAGCTTTTCGACGAGATGATTGATTCTCTTGACGCACCCATCTCTGCCGAACGGATCAAGCGGTACCACGGCATCCTCAAGCGAGGCACGGCGCAGTCGAATCTCGATTGGTTCGTGGTGGGCGGCTGGAAGCGCGTGCCGAATGTCGTAGGCCTCCAGCAGACAACAGCACCAGAGCACGTTGAGCTCGCGATGTCGGAACTACTCGAGCAGACGCCATCACGAGGTGCGATGTCGTTTGCGGACATCGTTGATTTTCATCACCGCTTTGAGTCGATTCATCCGTTTCAAGACGGCAGCGGTCGGGTCGGGCGGATCGTGATGTTCCAACAGTGCCTGCAGAATGGCATCATGCCGTTTATTGGCTTGGATGCGCAGAAGGAGCTTTATTACCGCGGCTTGCGAGAGTACGAGACACAGCCAGGGTTCCTACGAGAGACTCTGCGCTCGTTCCAAGATTCGTATTACGCGAAGTTTGCGGAGCTCGTGCCGGTGGTTGGGCGAGAGGGACCGTGATGAAGAAGCCAGAACGCAGCAGTGCCGCTGCCGGACGGCCCGGCAGCGGCACTAACTAGGGACTTCTCGGCGGCCTGCCTACGCGTTCGCAGCGTCGCTGAGCTCAGAGACGCGCACCTGTGGGTCCTCCGTGCGGCTGCGCTTGATCTCGAAGAAGTAGGGGAACTGCGCGAGGCGCACGGCGGCGTCGAACAGCTCGCCAGCCTCTTCGCCGCGGGGAACGCGGGTGATGACGGGTCCGAAGAAGGCCGTGTCGCCGAGCTGGATGACCGGGGTACCTACGTCATCGCCTACCTTGTCGATCGCGCGCTGGTGGTATTCGCGCAGCTTGTCGGTCCACTCATCGGTGTTCGCGTACTCGGCGTACTTCGCGTCGAGGCCAACCTCGGCCAGCGCCTCGGCGATGAGCTCGTCGTATGCACCGAAGCCCTTGAGGCCTCCGCGACCCTCGGCGTGGATCTTGGTGCCGAGCGCGGTGTAGAGCGCATCCACCGAATCTGGGTGTTCGGTCTTGACCGCGGCGAAGACGCGGGCAGGACCCCAGGCTGCCTTCATGGCTTCCTTGTACCCGGACGGCAGCTCTTCGCGACCGTCGTTGAGGACGGCGAGGGACATTGGTACGAACTCGACCTCGATATCGCGAACCTGCTCGACCTCCTTGATCCAGCGGGAGGTCTGCCAAGCGAACGGGCAGGTGGTGTCGAACCAGAGGGTGACCTTTTCAGCCATGAATTGCTCCTTAAGATTTCAGCCGGTGTACGGGGTAACGATCCAACCTTGCGATCTAATCCCGAATGCATCCAACCGGGCTCGAGAATGTCGGTGGTTGGGAGAAAATAGCGTAGGAGACTATAGCGACGCTCGGGTCCAAGAGAGGTTTCACATGAGCGAGAAGCGAGAGCCGTTCCAGCTGCGCCCTGAACGCATTGGCGCGGCGCCTGACGGCCTGCAGGGCGGCTCGGTGCTGCTCGGGTCAACACTCGCTCCCGAGCCACGAGACGGGCACGGGCCAGCGATTCAGCGCATCCTGAACGGCGAAGCCGCAGAGTTCATCATGATGACCTACGCGCCGGGCCAGGTGCTCAGCGATCACCTGGCCGCGCATCCGATCACGATCCAGTGCCTCGAGGGGGAGCTGTTGCTCACCGTGGGGGAGACGAGCTACGAGCTGGTGCCGGGCCGCGTCGCGCACGTAAAGGCGATGGAGGTGCATCGGGTTGAGTGCCCGGCGGATGCGCCCGCGCGGAATGTGCTGTTGCTCACGATGTTGACGGCGGGCGCGCAGCACTGACGTGATGTCTGTGTGGAGAGGGTCGTGGTGTTCAGGTCCATCGAGGACCGAAGACTTCTCGTTATCCATCGTGGCGGCTCGCTCGTCTCCAAAGTGACGACGTGATTGTCTCCAAAGTGACGACTGCGTTTTCCATGGAGTTAAGAATCGAACCGAGTGCGACTTGAGTCTCGGTGCGCCCGCTCGTTAATTCAGCTAGTGGGGGAGAGAGCTTGTCATGCTGGGCGGCGCAGGAACACTGCCAGATCCAGATACAAACAAGGGAGTTCATCCATGTCGTTCAAAGATCGTGTTGCACTTGTCACCGGAGCCGGTTCGGGCCTCGGTGAAGCCATTGCCAAGGACCTCGCTGACAAAGGCGCGAAGGTTGTCGTCGCGGATATCAACGAAGAAGGCGCGAACCGCGTCGTTGCCGAGATCGAGCAGTCGGGCGGCACCGCCGCAGTGATCCTTGGCAACACGATGGTGAAGGAAGACAGCGAAAAGGCGGTGCAGTTTGCGGTCGACACCTACGGCAAACTGAACTACGCCGTGAACAACGCGGGCATCGGCGGCGCGCAGGCTCCGGCAGGCGAGACCGACCTTGAGGATTGGGACCGCGTCATCGGCATCAACCTCAACGGCGTGCTGTACGGGATGCGCTATCAAATCCCGGCGATGCTTGAGGCCGGGGCTGCCGAGAGTGCGATCGTGAATATGGCCTCGATCCACGGTACCGTCGCGGCAATTGGCAACGGTGCCTACACGGCAGCGAAGCACGGCGTAGTTGGCCTCACGAAGAACGCCGCCGCGGAGTATGGCCCGCAGGGATTGCGCATCAACTGTGTGGGCCCCGCTTACATCGAGACTCCGCTGCTCGAGAGTCTGCCGCGCGAAGCATACGACGCGCTGGCCGCCAAGCACCCGCTCGGACGTCTCGGTCGTCCGGAAGAGGTCGCCGCACCAGTGCGCTTCCTGCTCAGCGAAGAGGCCTCGTTCATCACGGGGTCCTACTACCTCATTGACGGCGGGTACACGAGCGTCTAACCTGAGCGGACATTTCACAATGGCGCAGGGCATCGTTCGTACGACTTTGTCCTGCGCCAAATTTCTGTGCATGTGAACGCGCAGGGCTGTCAACGCCCAGGACGATTTCCAGCGTAGAATCCGACGCATGGGATTGTCTGCAAAAGAGGTTGAGGAAGCGTTACTGGCACTCACCCGCAAAGAACGCGCGGCCGTAATTCGCCGTGGCCTGCAGACCCTGGAGAACCGCCAACCAAAGGCTGCGCGGGGTGAAGTAGATGCAGCTTGGCGGGTCGAATTACGTGAACGAATTGATGACATCGAAAGCGGACGGGTCGAGACGGTTTCTATCGACGCGTCATTCGCCGCAGCCCGAGCTGCAATTTCGTCGCTCGGTCAATGAACTTCGTTCGTAGCTCGCATCCCGAAGCAACCGCCGACCTCATCGATGCTGCCAAGTGGTATGAAGCAGAACAAACCGGGCTTGGGGTCGAGTTCCTCCAAGAAGCGGAAGAAGCGGTGCAGTCAATTCTTGAATGGCCACAGATCGCACCTGTGTTGGCGGAATGGGACGAAGAACCGGTTGTCCGTGCGAAGAGCCTAAGCGTCTTTCCCTATCGCGTGCTCTACTACCTCACTGAAAATGAACTAAGGGTTGTCGCTTACGCACATGATCGACGCGAGCCGAATTTCTGGGCCGGACGACTGTAGTTCTTCGGCACGGTTTGCGCGAAGATGCCTCGTTCATCGCGTTCGCTGCCACCGACCCCGCCATCGCATTCGTTTACCGATTCGCTAAAGGTTCTCCTGATAACTGCGCGCGAGCAGGTCGGCGACCTCTTGATCGACCTCGTCGAGGCTCGTCAGTCCGATCTTGACGGGACACACGCGATTCCCCAGATTCTTGGCGGGAAGTAGCCGGCCCTCGGGCGGCACATCCAGCCGGAGTCCGAGATCGATGCGCGTGCGTGTCGAGGGAACGAGCTGCGCGAACGTGCGTCGCGGGCTGACGAACGCGACGTAGGTCTTCCGCATCTGGATGGTGACCTCCGGGCCTGCCAGCTGCGCGAGCTCGATGACGCGCTCGGCAACCGGACGCAGTGCGGGGCGTGACTCATACTGTGCGTCGAAGAGTTCATCCGCCGTCGCCGTGAGAAATTCGGGATAGCCGAATCGCTCCATGATGAGAACCATCTGCGCATATCCGTGAATATCGCGCTCGCGCAACCACGCGCGCAACTCCGACTCGGAGCTGGGATCAGCCTCGCGAATCTTCGCGTTCCACTGCTCGACGGTTTCGCCGGTGCTGCGCTCGAGAAGTTCGCCGCACCACGCCATCATCTCGCGCCAGTCTTTTGCCATAGGTTCCTCCGACTCTCAGCGTTGGGGCGAGCCTATCGCTGGCAGCTCGGGCACCAGGCGGCGTTTCGCTCGGTCGCGCCGGGCTGGTTGCTGCCGGATGCGTGCTTCCCGTCCAAGATGATCGTGCCGCAGCGTCGGCACGGCTGACCGCCTCGACCGAACACGTAGGTCGGCTGGTTGAGATTCCCGGTGAACGTGCGTCCGACGCGGTCGCGATTGGCGAGTAGGAGCCGCCTGCCGAGCGCCACCCACTCGGCTATGTCGCCGCAGTCGGCAACGTGACGGCTCGGGAGCACACTGCGTAGGAAACATATCTCGGTGACGTACTCGTTGCCGAGGCCCGCGATGTTGCGCTGATCGAGCAGCGCCGCTGAGATCTCGCGGTCGGGTTCGTGTTGGATGCGCCGGGTCGCCTCGTCGAGGTCGGGGTCCTCGCCCAGGAGGTCCGGTCCGAGCCAGCCGAGGTGTTCTTCCTCCTCGGACGTCGGCCACAGATCGAGCTTCGCGAGGTCGATGCCGAGCGCGATCACCGCATCCGTGCCCACGATCGCTCGGATGCGGTGGGCCGCTGGCCAGGCCGTGGTCGGTCCGCGCCGTCGCCGGGTATGAGTTGCGGGCTCGGGCGGGCGCGGCGGGACCAGCCGCCAGGAACCATCCATGCCGAAGTGCGATTGCACGGTGTAGTCGCCGATGCGCAGCAGGATGTGCTTGCCGCGGGAGTTCGCGCCGAGGATTCGTTCGCCCACGAGCGATGCGGTCGCGAGCTTTGGCGTCCGCAGTTCGAAGCGGTCCACGACGCGTCCCGCGAGCGACCGGTGCAAGTTCGCGGCCGCGCGATACGCGGAATCACCCTCGGGCATGCGTGCCTCCTCGGCGGTCGCTCACAACCGCATCCTGAGCCCGCGAGGAATCTGCCCGAACCCGGCATCGGTCAGCAGCCGTGCAAGCGGCGTCTCGAGCGCGTATTTCCCGTCGATCTTCTCGATCACGAGGTTCGGGATGCGCGCACGCCGCACAGCGTCGGCCAGCGAGATGGCGGCGGCGCGGGCGACTGGATTGTTTTCGACGGCATCCAGCGAGTCGTCCTCGAGGAACGACAGCAGCGTTTTGCCGCCGCGCTCGACGTAGAGCACGAGCGCGCCGTCGACGAGGGTTACGAGTCCGCCGGCCTTGCGGCCGGGGCGGTGAGTGGATGGGTGTTCGGGCCAGGGGAGCGCGGCACCATACGGGTTGGCCGGGTCGGTCGCCGCCAGGGTGATCGCGCGCAGCGGCGGTTTCTCGGTGAAGCGGTCGTCGTCGGCGCGGCGGAGCAGGTCGATCGCTCCAGCGGTCGCGAACTGCGCCGCGCCGAGGCCGTCGATGAAGTACCCGCGGCGCGCACGGCCCGCTTCCTCGAACTTCGCGAGCACGCGGTAGGCGAGCGCGAAGCCACCTTCGGCGCCGGAGGCCTCGACGGAGCCGCGGGTGACGACACCGTAGCGATCGAGCTGCAACTCCGCGGCCGCCTGCGCCTTGACGGTCGCATCCTCGTCGTACGTCGCGGCGAGCGACCAGCGGCCGGCGGCGCGGGGCGGCACCTGCACGGCCTTGCGCTCGGCCGCCCAAGAGCGGAAGGAGCGGCCACGTGCGGGTTGCCGGGCGGTTCGGTGCGAGGGCGCGGAGCGGCTCGCTGAACCCGAGCGCGCAGGGCCCGTCAGGACCGCCCGCAGCGGCACGAGCGAGTCGCACGTAACGACACCGAGCCACGCGAGCTCCCACAGCGCATCCGCGATTGCCTCGAGGGAGGGCGTGTCCCGGCGGGGAGCTGGTGCGCCTGGGGTGTCGGTCGCGGCGCGGAAGGTGGGGCCGAGACCGGGTGCGGCAGCGGTGGGGTCGGGGTCGGGATCGCTTTCGTGCGCTTCGGCGGCACTATCCTGCTCGAGCGCGATCACGATCTGCGGCAGGAACATCGCACCGCCCTCCGCGAGCACGGCGGCGACGCGCTTCGCGAGCGGGGATGCATCCTCGGGCAGCGCCTCGCGCTGGAACGTGAGGTGCTCGGTATCGGTGAGGTGCAGGCTCAGCCAGCCGTCGGCGCGGCCGATCTCGCCGTGACCGTGCCAGCGAACCTCGCCCGAGACGATCAGCTCGTCGAGCATCCCGGGCGCGTAGTCGCGCACGCGCGCGGGCAGGACGAGCGACTCCCACGCGGATGCGGGGATCTGCACGCCCTGCAACTGGTCGATCACGGTGAACACGCCCTCGACGCCCGACACCGCCGCGCCACCCGAACCGGAATCGACCTGCTGCCAGTCGGCGAGGAACCGGGCATACGCGGCCTGCGAGACCGGCTCGACCTCGTGGCGCAGCTTCGCGAGGGTGCGGGCGCGGATGCGGCGCAGGACCCGGTCGTCGACCCACTCCTCACCGGCGCGGCCGGGTGTGAACTCGCCGCGCACGACCCGGTGCGCGAGCTCGAGGCGCTGCAGCGCATCCGTCGCGACCGCGTGGCCAATGCCGAGCCGGGTCGCGACGTCCGCGGTCGTGAACGGTGCGTGGGTGCGGGCGAAGCGGCCGACGAGGTCGCCGAGTGGGTCGGCGATCGGGGTGAGGAACGCGGCGGGCACGCCGATCGGGATGGGGGTGCCGAGGCCGTCGCGCAGGCGCGCGGCGTCTTCGATCGCGGCGACGCGCTCCTCGCCCGCGATACGCAGGCGGAGGGCGCGCTTGTCGGCGACGAGGTGGGCGACGATCTCGCTGACCTCGAAGGTGGAGCTTGTCGAAGCCTCGCTGGTTGAGCTTGTCGAAGCCATCGCGACCTCGACATGCTCGGCCGTCGACGTGGGTTCGGGCACCTCGACGGGCTCGGCGACCTCGGTCGCATCCTCGCCGAACCGGTCGATAATCTCCGCCTCGGTGAGCGGACCGAGCAGCCGAAGGAGGTCGGCGACGCCCTCGAGGTCGCGGGCGCGGAACCCCGGCGCGCGCTTCTGCAGCTCGGCCTCGACATCGGCAATCGCCTCCTGATCGAGCAGATCACGCAGCGAGGTGGCGCCGAGCAGCTCGGCGAGGAGGCTCGCATCCAGGTTTAACGCCGCGGCGCGGCGCTCCGCGAGCGGCTGATCGCCCTCGTACAGGAACTGTCCGACGTATCCGAACAGCAAATTGCGCGCGAACGGCGACGGCTCCCCGGTGATGACCTCCGTGATCCGCACCTCGCGCGACTCGATCCGCGCGATCAGCTCGGTGAACGCGTCGAGGTCGTACACATCGTGCAGTACCTCGCGCACGGTCTCGAGGATGATCGGGAACTCGGGATAGCGGCGGGCCACCTCGAGCAACTGGGCGGCGCGCAACCGCTGCTGCCACAACGGTGAGCGCTTGCCGGGATGCAGCCTCGGCAGCAGCAGCGCGCGGGCCGCGTTCTCGCGGAAGCGTGCGGCGAACAGCGCCGAGGCGCCGACCTCGCGGGTCACCGTCGGCGCGATCTCCTCGCGGTCGAAGACGAACAGCTCGGCGCCGGGCGGGTCGGCGTCGATGTCGGGAATGCGTACGACGATGCCGTCGTCGCTCGCCATCGCAGAGCCCTCCATCCCGAATCGCTCGCGCACCCGCGCCGTGACGAGCAACGCCCACGGCGCGTGCACCCGCCGCCCATAGGGCGAGTGGAGTACGACCCGCCAGTCGCCGAGCTCATCCCGGTTGCGCTCGACGACGAGCACCCGGTCGCTCGGCACCTGCCCGGTCGCCTCACGCTGTTCGCGCACGTAGCGCAGCAGGTTTGACGAGGCGTTTTCGTCGAGCACCGGGGCGAGCGTCGCGGGTACCGCGTCGTTGGATGCGATGTCTCGCGTGACCTCGCCGATCGCGGCACCGAGCTCCGCGGGCCTTCCGATCGAGTCGCCGTGCCAGAAGGGGAGCTTTCCGGGCTCGCCAAATGCGGGGGTCACGCGCACGCGGTCAGGCCCGATTTCGCGGATGCGCCACGAGGTCGAGCCGAGCGCGATCACGTCGCCGACGCGCGACTCGTAGACCATTTCCTCGTCGAGTTCGCCGACGCGCATCCCCGCTTTCCGACGACTCGAGCCCGTCGTGCCGTCCTCCGCCTCGGGGCCGTCCTCGGCGCCCGTGAACATGAACACGCCGTACATCCCGCGGTCGGGGATTGTGCCGCCGCCGGTCACCGCGAGTCGCTGCGCGCCGGGGCGGCCCTCGAAGGTATCGGCGTCGCGATCCCACAGGATGCGCGGGCGCAGGTGGGCGAACTCGTCCGACGGATAGCGGCCAGCGAGCAGGTCGAGCACCGAGTCGAGCAGCGTCCGTGACAGTCGCTGGAATGACGCAGCCTTCCGCACGAGCGCGAGCCAATCATCCACCGCCCAGCGGTCGATCGCTGAGGCCGCAATGATCTGCTGGGCCAGCACATCCAGCGGGTTCTCGATCAGCTCGATGCGCTCGATCGAGCCCGAAAGCATCCGCGAGGCGACGACCGCGGAGTGCAGCACATCCGCGCGGTGCTTCGGCAGCAGCTCGCCGCGCGAGACGCCGCCGACCTGGTGCCCGGCGCGGCCGAGGCGCTGCAGGCCCGAGGCGACCGAGGGCGGCGACTCGACCTGGATGACGAGCTCGACGTCGCCCATGTCGATGCCGAGCTCGAGGCTCGAGGTCGCGACGACGCAGCGCAGCTGGCCCGACTTCAGCGCCTCCTCGACCTCAGCGCGGATGTCTTTCGACATCGAGCCGTGGTGGGTGCGCGCGAAGGGGGCGTCTTCGCCCTCGTCGGTCGCGGCGCGCCCGGTGCGCTCGCGGTATTCCTCGTTGAGGTTTGCGGTGAGGCGTTCGGCGAGTCCGCGGGAGTTCACGAAGACGATCGTGGAGCGGTGCTCGAGCACGCGGTCGACGATCTCGGACTCGATGTGTGGCCAGATCGAACCGCGGCGCGGGTCGGTCGCCTGCGAGGCATCCCCGAACAGGATGTCGTCGTCGAGGTTCGTGCTCGGTGCCGGCGTTCCAGACGTGCCGAGGTCGCTGAGATCCTCGACGGGCACGACGACCTTGAGATCGAACGCCTTCTCGCTCGGCGGCGCGACGATCGTCACCGGTGCCGAGCCGCCCAGGAATTTCGCGACGGTCTCGAGCGGTCGCACCGTCGCCGAGAGCCCGATGCGCTGTGCGGGTGGGCGTTCCTCCGGGGACGTGCGGAGCGCATCCAACCGCTCGAGCGAGAGCGCGAGGTGCGCGCCACGCTTCGAGTCGGCGAGCGCGTGCACCTCGTCGACGATGACCGTGTCGACGGTGCGGAGCCCATCGCGCGCGGTCGAGGTCAGCATCAGGTAGAGCGACTCCGGGGTGGTGATGAGCACATCCGGCGGATTTGCCTGCAGGCGCCGACGCTCGGCGGGCTTCGTGTCGCCCGACCGCACGCCGACCGTGATCGGCGTCGCCTCGAGGCCGAGTCGCTTCGCGGTCTGGTCGATGCCGACGAGTGGCGCGTTGAGGTTGCGCTCGACGTCGACGCCGAGGGCCTTGAGTGGCGAGATATAGAGGATGCGGGTACCGCGTTCCCGGGGGGCGGTGCCGTCGTGGATGAGCCGGTCGAGCGCCCAGAGGAACGCCGCGAGCGTCTTACCGGAACCGGTCGGCGCGACCACGAGCGTGTGGCCGCCGGTTGCGATCGCATCCCACGCCTCACGCTGGGCGCGCGTCGGCTGCTCGAACGCGCCGAGGAACCAGGTTCGGGTCGCCTCGCCGAAGGCATCCATGCCGGAGCCGTTCGAAGCGTGCGCGTCAGTCATCTCTTTAGCGAACCACATGACGCTGGCCTGCGCGTGGTGGTGTGGCGGTGAAAGCGATGGCGGAAGTGCTGGGCCGAGGGCGTCGGTGTGACGAAATCCGTGAAGGCTATCGCCGCTACGCGATCGGCAGCCACCTCATCTTCGTTGTCGAATTGAAGCATGGCATCGATGTCATTCGGATCCAGCACCAACCGATGGACCCGACGCGGCACTTCTAACCGGGCGAGGGCGTCACGAGCCGTGTGCGCCACCAAGTCCTCTATTGCCATTGAAGTAAAGAGGGGATAGATTTAAAGCGTGAAGGCGCAGAAAACCCGCGACGTGCTCCGGCAGATTCAACGGTCGGGGGTACCCCTTCCCCGTGAATGGGAATAAAGCAAGTCAGGAGGAGCTCAGGTGCGAGAGCTGGATGTGGTCGTCGAACGCGACGGTAAGTGGTGGGTGTTTGAGATTCCTGAGCTGGGGACCGGCGGGCAGGCGCTAAGTCTCGCCGAAGTCGACGATGAAGCTCGAGACGTGGCCGCCATGTGGCTCGAGGAAGACCTCGCGTCGATAAAGGTCGACGTCACGATCAATGCTGCGGCGCATTCGATCGCGGAATGGGAGGCGGCGGAGCGGGAAGAAATCCAAGCGCGGGAGGCTCAGGCGCATGCCGCAGAGCGTCGGCGCGCCGTAGTTCGAGAGCTGCGAGGGCAAAAATTCAGCGCCCTTGACGTCGCGCGGATACTCGGAATTTCGAAGCAGCGCGTGTACCAACTCGAGAAGAAGTAAGTCTGGTTACGCGGCGGGCGGCCCGCCAGCCGCGGCCTCGGGGTCCATCCAGAACGGCTCGAAGTGGTTGCCGTCTGGGTCGTCGAACTGGCCGCCGTACATGAAACCGTGGTCCTGAATCTTGCCGACCTTGCCGCCAGCCTTTCCTACGGTTTCGAGGAACGCATCCACGGCCTCGCGAGAGTCGAGGTCGAAGGCGATCAACGCGAGCGACTGCGTCGCCGGGTCGCCGACCGTCTTGTCGCCGATGAAGGTTTGGTAGTAGTCGCGGTGGAGCGCCATAAGGTACTGCCCGTCGGACATTTCGACACTGACGGCGTTTTCGTCACTGAAGTTGGGATTGACCGACCAGCCGATGGCGGTAAAAAACACCTTTGACCGTTCGACGTCGGAGGTTGGGATGTTCAGGAAAATACTCATGCCCCAAGCCTTGTCTGGATCGGCGTAGAGCAACACCGTTTGACGCTGGCAGTACCTGGCAATGTTCCCCACACCTGATCAGCCCGTTCGGGTGCCGCTTCGTGAGCATGGCATATTGGATGCGTCGGACGGAGTGCCATGACGAAACGCGACGAGAACAACGCCAAGATAAAGCGGGGAGACGGCAGCGCGATCAAGCCAGTTCGTGGGCTCGAGGCGTTGTGGCGATCACAGTTTGGCATTCGCCTCGTCGAGCAAGATGGCAACGGCCGGGATGCGGTTCGCTCATATGCGGTCGACGTCAACCTCTTCGATTGGGAACCTACCGGCGCACTTTACCGCGACGGCCAACAGTACCTTCGAGCTGAGCTGCCAGTGCGATTCCCGGTGCAGCGGGGCGAGATCGACGTCGCGGCGACGTCGTTTGGGATGAAACGTGTGCATTTCATTCGAGACAACGAGGAGGTTCAGCTGCTGCCGATGCCGGGAACGGCTGAGCATGCCCGCGCAATGTTTGCCCGCGAGCATCCCTTTTGGAGCCGCTTGATCGGCATCCTCGCTATCGTCGTGATGCTGGTGAGTCTCGCGCTGCTCGTCCCTTGGGCGCTCGAACAGGTCACTCGCGTCGAGTTCATCGCCGAACGGTTTGGAGTGTTCGTTTCGCCGCTCGAGATCCCCGGGTGGCTTGGCGGAGTCCTCACGGTGGCGGGATTTGCGGCGGCCATCGAACGGGCGCTCACGCTCCGGAATCACTGGCTCATCGATGCAGACACATGGTTCCTAGGGGACTAGCGCGTGGTTCGCCTGCTGCTTTCGTGAGGGCTTGCGCGTAAGCAACATCCATCTTCACCTAGTCGGCAAACGGATCGGTAATCTCCCGAAGCCGGGTCAGTGCATCCCGCAACTGCGCCATCGATTCCTCGCCGAGATGTTCGGTCCACTCGGCCTCGATTCGAGCCTCCTCGCGGCGGGCGATCGGCAGATACTTGTCGATAGTCTCCGTGGTTCCGCGGACGAGCCTGGCCCTGCCGTCGGTCGGGTCGGGAACTCGCTCGACGATGCCGGCTTCTTCGAGCCGATCGATGAGTGACGTCGCGGTTTGCTTCGTGATTTGCGCCTGCTCGGCGAGGTCCGAGATTCGGCTCCCGCCGGGGGCGATTCTGGCAAGCAGTCGGCCCTGTGCGACCGTAAACTCGGCCCCCGCATCCCTCATCACCTGGAAGATTCGAGTCTCGGCGTAGCGCTGCGCGATGAACATCAAGACGGATGTGGGGAGTGCTCGGTCTTCGGGGTCGAGGTAGTGCGGGTTGGTATTGGCGGGTGACGCGTTCACGACGATCCTTGATTTGATTCGATTATCGAAGTAAAATAGTTCGTAGATCGTACCATTATTACTCGCGGAGCCTCAAGGAAGAGGGTGAGGTCATGGACGACACGCGTACGCGAATCGACTACTGGTTTGATCCCGTCTGCCCTTATTCCTGGAACGCGCACTGCTGGCTCGTCGAGGTGCAGCGAAAGGCCCATATCGATGTCACGCTTCACCCAATGAGCCTGCTTTTCGCCAATGAGCATTCCGAAGAATCGGATCAGTACAAGAAGAATGTCGCCAGAACTGCCGCCCCATCGCGCGTCGCGATGGCGATCTTCGAGCGTCATGGCGGTGAAGCATTGCGTCAGTTTTATCTGGCGTTCGGTCGCCCTATTTTCGATCACTGGCGGTATGCCTCGAGTCGGGAACTTCGGGATGCGATGGTCGCGGCGCTCGCGGAGGTGGGCCTTCCTGCGAACCTCATTGAGGCTGGTGAAGACACAACGTTCGACAATGCCCTCCGGCGCAGTCACGAGGAGGGAACCGGGCCGGTAGGCGGCCGAACTGTCGGTACCCCAACCATCCACATCGATGGTGCCGCCTTCTTCGGGCCAGTGCTGCAAAGCATCCCCCGAGGCGACCAATCGCTCGAACTACTCGAAGCGCTGCGGCTTCTTGCCCACAGCGACAGCTTCTATGAGCTCAAACGCGACCGCACGAGACCGCCGGTGTTCGATTGACCGGTCTGAACGAATCCGAGGAAAATCATGAACACCACACTTCTCGACATCGACGGCATCCGGGCGGGATGAACGCGATCAACAACGCGATGTCTATCAAGAAAGCAAACCAGGTGGCGAAGGAAACATTCGCTGACGAGATTCGCGCAACCATCGGCTCGCGGAAGCATAACGTCGGTGTGACTCCTCGGGAGACGCTGGTGGATGCGCTCGTGCATCCGCAAGACATCGCGATTCCGCTCGGCCGCGAGATGCCGATGGACGCGCTTGCTGCTGCCACGGCGGCCGAACGGGTGTGGTCGTATCAAGGTAAGGGGCTGGCGAGAGTCTTCCGAAACCTGCCGCTCTGGCACATGCGACTGGTCGCGACGGACATCGATTGGTCAGTCGATCCGCTCGGCGGGACAGTTGGTGCTCCCGAAATTCGTGGGCCGATTGCGGAACTGCTCCTGCTGCTGACGGGTCGAACCGTGGCGTTCGACCGCGTCGAGGGGGAGGGGCTGCTGCTGTTACAGCGCGAGCGCTGAGGAATACTGGGCCGGGCTCCGGGGTTGTGTGGTGATATGACCGCAGGGCCTCGTCGCCCGGCTTTATTCATTGCAGAGATCGGACTACCGCATGACTACTGACTCGCTTCCAGATCTTCCCCGCAGCCACCGCGCCGTCTATCGAGGTGCCGTGCGAATGGCACAGGCCGCCGGTGAGGCCGCGGCCGAAGCGGGAGTTGGCCGCGACCTCGTCGAACTCGTCAACGTTCGGGTGTCGCAGATCAACGGCTGCGCGCGCTGCCTCTCGGCGCACGTACCGGCGGCGTTCGAGGCCGGGGTCGGGCATGCGAAGTTGCACCTGCTACCCACGTGGCGCGAGGCGTCACTCTTCACCGAGGTAGAACGGGCTGCACTCGAGATCGCGGAACTCGTGACTCGGCTTCCGGGTGCAGCCGCAGGTGCGGCGCACTCTGCGGGGCGGGATGCGGGGCTCACGGATGAACAAATCACCGCGATCGAGTGGATAGCGATCTCGATCGGCGCGTTCAACAGGATCTCGATCATGTCCGGGCACGACGCCTTGCCACAGAAGTTTGACACGTTAGGACAGTCGATCAGCAACGAAGGAGACGAATCATGACCGAAGTACTCGTGAACGGCGTGAAGCCAGCGGTCCGTGACGACGCGGAGAACAACCGATACGTCATCGAGGCCGATGGCGACCAGCTCGGCCTCATCGACTACCGCATGCGGGATGGCAACATCGCGCTGATACACACGGAGGTCGACAAAGCGAAATCGGTTCCTGGACTGGCTCGACTGCTCGTGACTGAGGCCCTGGGGGATGCGCGCGCTCGCGGGCTGGGCGTGCTGCCGTACTGCCCATACGTGCGCCGCACAATCGACAAGAACCGGGACGAGTTCCTTGATCTCGTGCCCGAGGGTCGCCGCGCCGAGTTCAAGCTCGACTAGCGCTAGGTCCCTGAGTAGACGGGCGAAGCCCGGCGTATCGAAGGGCCGTGTCGCTTCGATACGCCGCTGCGCGGCTACTCACCGGCCGGGCGTGAGATGGCGTGCACACCACGCGCCGCGGTCAGTCCCGACTCGATCGCCCCATCCACGAACCCGTTCCACCCCTTCGCGAGGTCTCCTCCCGCGAACTGCAACCGAGTGTCGCGCCGGCCGAACTCGTCATCCCACGTGCGCAGGAACTGTCCGACTCGCGGCGTCGACCAGGTCTGCTGCGAATACGGGTCCTCGCCCCAGTCGTGACCGGTTGACTCGAGAACTTCGACGTCGGGCATCCAATAGCGCACCGCATCCTGGACTTGGGCCACGTCTGTCACGTCGAGGCGCGTGCGGTCGGGTCCGAAACCGACGAAGATCGTCGTGTCGTCGTCGAGGAAGTACTCGCTGCGCACGAGCGTGAGCGCGTGCGTCGGGGGAGCGTAGGCCGCGAACGAGCGGTGGCCCTTGACCTTGAACCAGACCTTCGTGCCGGTCTCGGAGTTGAGGCCTTCGGCAATAGTCCGCGAGGGTGACTCGGACAGCGCGGGCTCGAACTCGATGTCCTTGAGCGCGCCGATCGGGGCGGTGACGATGACCGCGTCGCTGCGGTGCTCCGCGCCACCCTGCGTGGTGATGGTGACGCCGGCATCGTCGTGCGCGATCCGCGTTACGACGGTGCCCAGCTCCACCGGAGTCTTGATGTCGCCCGCGATGCCCTCATAGACGGCGCGCATCCCGCCCTCGATCTTGAACTTGATCGTCTGTTCGTCGATCAGCGAGAGTCGGTGGTCGCAGAGCCCAGCCCAGTGCTTGGCCATGAGGGTGGATGCGCCGTCGAGATAGCCGTTGTAGGCCGCGGCCCACGAGGCCTGAACGAGGTCGGCCTCTTCGTCGGTGAAGCCGGCCGCACGGACTGCCTCGACGATGCTCGTGTCGTCAGCCGCCCGCATCCGCTCGCGGAGCTCATCCGAGTAGCCCTCCGCGGTGAAGATGTGGCGCGGCTCGTGGGGGTACGGGAAGAACTCTCGCGAGCCTTCGAACATGCGATCCTGAAGCTCGCCGAGCCGCTCGTCGAAGGCCTCGCTCGTGGACGACTGGACCTCGCCGTCCTTCAGCCAGAGGGCCAGGTCTGGCACCGGGCTTTCGATGAGTCGCTGTCCGTAGCGGATGATCTCGGTCCAGATATACGGCATCATCCAGTGCACCCAGGTGCCGCCGATCTCGAGCGGATGCCCGAGCCGCTCCTCCGTCCAGGTGCGGCCGCCGATGCGGTCGCGTGCCTCGAGGATGCGCACCTCGTGGCCGAGCGCCTCGAGCTCACGCGCCGCGACAAGCCCGGCGAAGCCGGCGCCGACGATCGTTACGTTCCAGTTGTTGGTTGTCATGTCAGTTTCTTTCTTGGTAGAGGTTCGGATGCTTGCGTGGAGTCAGAGCTTGACATCGCTGAAGTCGATTTCCTTGCGGCGGAGGCTGACGATCAGCGTCACGATGAAAGCGAGAGGGAGCGCGAGCAGTAACCACTTCGCGATGTCGCCACCACCGCCGAGGAGCGCGTCATAGTTGGCGAGGGTGATCAAGCCGATGACTGCAAACACGATTACGGATGCGATCGGTGCGATCACGGTGCTGAACGCGTGCGTGCGCCAGTCACCGCTGCGCAGGAAGTAAGCGGCGATTGCGATTGACGCGATGAAGAGGATACTAATGAAGCCAGCCGTACCCAGCGATAGGAACCACGAGTAGACGACGCCCATGGGGTCGGCTCCGGCGAGCAAGAACACCGCGACAATAATGAGCACAACGACGCTGTTCACGAGAACGGCGCGGGTAGGAACTTTTCGGTCAGACAGCTTGGCGAGCGATCGGGGGAGGACCCGGGCGCGTCCGAGGGCAAACAGATAACGAGCGAACATATTAGACACGCCCAGGAGCATCGCGAGGAAGCTCGTGACGACGAGTACTTCTATGCTCAGGGTGAGCCAGGTGCCCGCGCTCTGCGAGGCGACATCAAAGATCATCGTTGCGAACTCGGTTTCGGCGACACCCTGTACGCGATCCGGCCCGATGTAGCCGGAGACTGCCCACGTTCCGATGAAGTAGAAGATCGCGACGAACGCGATGACGAGGTAGAGCGCGCGAGGAATCGTTCGCTTCGGGTCCTTTGCCTCCTCAGCAAAGACCACGGTGGCCTCAAACGTGGTGAAGCACGAGAACGCGAAGAGGAGTGCCACTCCGAATCCCGGGACGAACAGCGACTCGGCGTTGAACCCGGTGAACTGAAATACGCCGAATCCGCGCTCTGCAACGACGGCAACGACGAGAGCTGCGACTACGAGGATCTCGAGAACGATGATCGTTCCGAGCACTCGAAGGCTCGCGTCGACGCCCCGCAAGGTGAGCGCAGTGGTGACTACGAGGAATAGCACGATCCAGACGAGCGGCGGGATCTCGAGGCTCGTGACTCGGGTCACGAGTTGCTGTGCAAAGACGCCGAACTGTGCCCAGAGGCCAACCTGCAGGCTGAGGTACGTCACGATCACGATGCCAGCGGCACCGGCGGCCCAGCGGTTGCCGAGGCCGCGCGCAATGTAGACCACGAAGCCACCGGCATTTGCGATGGTGCGTCCCATGCGCAGGTAGCCGACTGCGAATAGAGCGACCAGGAGGCCGGCGATCACGTAAATCAGTGGGGTAGCAGGGCCGACTGCGCTAAAGAGGACCGGGCTCGCTCCAACGAAAGCGGCAACGGGCGCTGCCGCAGCGATGACGAAAAAGGTAATGGAAAAGGTGCCGAGCTTGCCACCTTCGAGCCGTGGCATTGGTGCCTCAATTGATTCGGCGGTTGGTGTGAGCTGTTGATTCAACGTCGTCTCCATTGACTTCCCGAGTTCCAGACGGAGGTCGAACCACATGGGGATGCGACCGCACTCCAGTAATTCTGCAATTGCAGAGTTACTAGTATTCTGCGATTGCAGAGTTTGACTGTCAAGAGGCAGGCCTTCGGCCGGTCCCGCACTACGCTGGAGCACTATGAGCCAACCAACGAAAAAGCGCGTCGCGCGCGGGACCGGGCGAGATGCGCTGATTCAGGCCGCGGTTGGAACGGTCGGGAAGTTCGGGATCGAAGGCGCGACCGTGCGACGCATCGCGGAGGAAGCGGGCGTGCACAACACCCTCATTACTCACTATTTTGGGTCGAGAGAGTCGTTGCTTAAGGAAGCCGCGGAGTGGGTCATCGAGCAGCAATTGCGCATCGTTGACGTTTCGATCGACCTGGCACTGGACGAAAAGGCCAGGAAAAAGCTCGTTGAGGAAGTCGATTCGTCACCGCTGAAGCAGATTTTCCTCTATGAAATGGTTCTGGCACCGAGCCGCTACCCGGATCTGCAGGAGAGCGCGAGCAAGCTTTACGCGACCTACCTCGAGCGCACGCAGGTCTCGCTCAAGGCGCAGGGCTTCCCTGACGATCTCGCCCTCGCACGCGCAGTGTTCGCGTCAATTGATGGGCTCGTGCTGCAGCAGGTCTCGGTCGCGACTACGGCCGAGATTCTCGCCGCGCTCGAGCGTCTCGGCGACCTACTGAAGGGGTTGCGTCCGCAGCCGTAGACCGAAGCGCGAGGGGCTGGTTGATTCCGATTGGATCAACGAGCCCCTCGTTCGGTTGGGAGTTCAGCCGTGTACGACTATTGCTTCTTTTGCTCGCGTGCCGCGGCCTGCGTCATCAGGCGGTCGGTGCGAATAGCGGCTGCTTCCTCCGCGGAGTCGCCAGCCGCGAGGTCTTGGTAGACCTCAGGGCGGTTCTTGCGCAGCCAGTAGCCGAAGCCGATACCGAACACGAGCATCGCGAAGACGAGGATCGGCAGCAGCACCGTCCAGCCGGCCTCGACGCCCGTGATCCAGGAGAATCCGGCGAGTTCGATTGCGAGCGCGGCAATGAGCAGCACGGATGCGATCGAAGGGATGATGATCTGCTTCCACAGCGAGCGCTGTGCCGCGGGCTGCTTGAGGAAGTAGCCGACGACCGAGATCGACGCGAGTGCTTGGAGCAGGGTCGCCGCGATCGCGCCGACGCCGAAGGCAATCGTCGAGACCTGCGTGTACGGGTCTCCGCCGAACGCCCACACCAGCAGCGGCACGAAGATTCCGATACCGATCAGGGTGAACTGCGCGGCGTATGGGGCGCCGTGCTTGTTGAGGCGGCCGAGGTAGCTCGGCAGGATCGAGTCGCGCGCGAGGCCGTTCAGGTAGCGTGACATGAAGTTACCGATCGTGATCATCACGGCCAGCTGCGCCAGCAGTGAACCGATGCTGAAGAGGACGAGTCCGAAGGTGCCGAGGTACTCCCCGACGGTCGCGAAGATGAAGCCGCTGAGTCCCTGCTCGAGCACGACATCCATCTGCGTCTCAATGCCACTCACCGACGTGAGGGTCCAGGTCGTCAGAACCAGCACGACGACGATGATCGCGAGCGCACCGTACAGCGCGCGGGGAACGGTCTTGCCGGGGTTCTTCGCCTCGGGGGCGTAGAGCGCGCCGGCCTCGTAGCCCTGGAAGCAGAGGAAAGCGAAGATAAAGGCGACGGTCCACGACCCGATCGAGAACACGTCGGGGCTGATGACCTCGAGGGGGAGCGCATTGGCGATGCCGTCGCGGGCAATGATCGCGAACGAAAGCGCGAGCAGCAGCACCACCTCGAACGCCACGATGATGGAAATGAGCATCGCACTGATGTCGATTCGGCGGTAGATCAGGAAGCCGACGAGCAGCAGCGGGATGACATGCAGGAGCACCCACGGAACCTCCACGCCCGTGAGCGCGATGATGGATTCCTGCAACGTGAAGCCCTGAATCGCGGCCGCGCCAAGGAAGCCGAAGAGGTAGCCGATGGTGCCGACCATTGCGCCGCCGACACCGGCGGGCCGGCCGAGCCCGCGGGCGATGTAGTTGTAGAACGCGCCGGGGCGGTCGATGCGCCGCACCATCTGCACGTAGCCGATGCAGAAGATGCCGATCACGATGCCGGCGATCAAGAACGCGAGGACGGTGGACGGACCACCGAACGCGAACCCGAGGGGTGCGGTACCGACGATCACGGCGAGTGGGGTCATCGCGCCGATGATCAGCACGATGATCTGCCACGTGCCGAGCGTTCGCTTCGCCACGCGGGTCTGGTCGATCGAGACCGTGGATGTGCTGGGCTGAGTGCCGTTACTGACTTGGGTGGGTTGATCAGACATGTGAACCATGCCCTCCTCGATTGTCTAAAAGGGAGTGTTTCGAATCGCTTCTCGCGTCGTTGTGAGAAGCGGTTTTCATGAGGGGGACGACTAGCGCCGCGTGAATTGGTGGCTGGCGACCGGCATCTCGGCCGAAAAGAGCATCCCTGGCTCGGCGTTTACGACGTCAGGGATGCGCGAGATCAGCGCGACGTTCGTGATCTCGTAGCTGGGGAACGGGCGGTACTCGAGGTGGTGCGTGGGCATCCCGATGACGTCGAGGCTGTCTTTGGACTCGTCCTGCTCGATTGGCTGCACCGTGACGATGCCCTCGAAGCGAATGCCGCGGTCCGTCTCGAAACTGAGCGTCTCGACGAACCCACAGGTCTGCCCGGGCTGGATCGTGGTGCCCGCGAGGCCCCATTCATAAGTGGCATCGGCAAAGATCGGCACCGTCTCCTTCGAGACCGGACCGGCTACCGCGCCCATGCGACGAGCGGCCTCGACCATCGGCGCACCGAGTACGGACGGCACATCCTTCGTGGCCTCGGTGTGCGCGGCGAATTCCTCAGCACTCAGCGGCACACCGATTTCTTCCCCGACACCGGCCGAAAGCGCCTGCAGCGAGATCTCGCTCGTGAGGCGCACGGTGGTGATGTCGAGGCTGGATGCGGACACGAGCGCGGGCAGCTGCACCCACCACGTGTCCTGGACGCCCGAGGCCATGAAGCTCGCGCCGCCGCGAACGGCGCGCTCGTGCATCCCCGTGGCCCAGGAGTCGTCGCGACTCAGCACATCCTGCTGCAGCGTGATGACGTTGATGCCGCGATCGAGCACCTGTCCAGCCATGTCCAGGATGCGTTCGAGCGAGAGCGCGGGCGTGAGCACGACGATCTCGGGCTTGGTCTCAAGCCCGTCGAGCAGCGTGAACAGGTCCTCCGTCACGGCCACGTCTGGCACGTCCTCGCCTTCGATGAACTCGGCCAGCGGCTTGCCGACTTTGTCGCCGATGTCGACGGCCCCGAGAATTTCGTGGCCGACGTGATGGAGCAGCTCGGCGATGCGCGCGCCCTGCGCGCCGATCCCGACGGTTACCACGCGGTAGTAGTCGGGATGCGGCTGGATGGTTGTGGTCATTTGGTCTCCATTGACCTCATGGTGGGGCTCGCTGCAGCGAGCCCCACCTGGTGATTATTGATCGCTAGACGTTTGCCGATTCGAGCTCGGCGTCCTCGGTCCACGGACGGATGCGCGCATCCTGCCCATCGACCCACGTCTTGGTGACGTCGACGAGGTAGCCGTCCCGCACAATCGCCGGGTTCGGGACGTCCTTGCGGCGCTTGTGCTCGTACTCGAGGTTGGTGTGGAAGCCGGCGTTGTTCGGCTCGCGCTCCGCGAGGGTGAGGCCGTCCTTGCGGAAGTGCGGCAGCACCTGCTCCGAGAAGAATCCGAGCGACTTCTCGACCATCCACTTCGGCTTCACACCGAGGGAGAAGTTGAGGATGACGCGGCCAACGCCGGTCTCGGTGATCGCCTCTTCGAGCTTGGCGCGAACCGTCTCGGGCGAGCCCGCAATGACCCAGTTGTTCTCGATGAGGTCCTCGTAGGTCATCTTCTTGGTGTCGATGCCCCAGCCCTGGCCGAGGATGCCGCGCATCGAGCGTGCCGACGTGTAGCCCGGGGGGAAGGAGTCGGTGACCGGCGCCTCAAAGTAGTTCTGGTAGTTCCAGAGGTAGGCGGCCTCGGACTCTCGGCGGGCGATCTCGTCGGTCTCGGCGACGTGGATCTCGATCACCATGGCGGACTGGCGGGGGTCGGGCTCGTAGCCCTCGGCGCGGCAGAGGTCACGGAACTTGTTCAGCGTCTTCACCTGCTGCGAGCGCTCGCTGAGCACCGTCTGGTAGGTGAAGCGGCGCTTCGCGGCAACCTCGAGGGTCTCGAGCGAGCCGCCACTCGGGAGGATGAACTCAACGTCGTGCGCGGGGCGCGGCCAGATGTTGACGTAGTTGTGGTTGAAGTGCTCGCCACGCCACGCGAACGGGCCCTTCTCAGTGAGCGCAGCGACGAGCAGATCGACGCCCTCGGCGTGGCGCGCACGCGCGGTTGCGGGGTTCATCGACAGCGAGTGGTACTGCTGCCCGAGGCCCATGGGCAGGCCGATCGTGAGGCGACCGCGGGATAGGGTGTCGACGAGCGCGATCTCTTCCGCGAGGCGGATCGGCGACTGGTACGCGTTCAGCAGCGGGCCGCCGATGACAATCTTGATCTTCTCGGTCTTCGCGGCCAGGTATGCGGCACCCGCGAGTGAGCCGGGGAGGCTGCCGATCGGGCCGTTGTGCTGCTCGGTGAACATGGCGCCATCGAGGCCGTACTTCTCGAGGCTCGCGAGGAGCTCGATCTGGGTGTCGATGTTGCGCTGGCCCTGAATCGGGTCGTAGTTCTCGTTGGACAGGTCGACATAGAGGTTCTTCTGCTCCCGCTCGCCCGCGAAGGGGACGTTCGGGTAGGCGCTCTCGACGAGGCCGAAGAATTCGACGTTCTGGAGGTTCATTTCTTTGGTCCTTCTGGGTCTAGAGCGATGCGGTGAAGTCACGGATGGCCTGGGTTACGTCCGCAGGCTGTTCGACGGTGACGCCGTGGCCGGAGGGCTCGCCCTCCGTGCCGCTGATGGTCTTGAGGATTGCGTTCGGCAGGAGCTCGGCAAAGCGCCCGGCCTGCTGGTTGCCGACAACGCGGTCGTCGTCGACGCCAATGACGAGGGCGGGAATCTGCACGCGCTTGAGCTTGCGATCGAGCTTGAAGTCGTAGCGGGGGTTGAACATGAGGAGTGCCGCGGTGGCCTTCTGGCCGTAGTCGAAGATGAAGTCCTCCAACTCGCCCTCCTGCACGAGGTCCTCCGCGTAGCGGTCCTGGCGCCCGTTGAAGAAGGCCTTCGCCTCATCCTCGGCGGTCCCGCGGAAGATGTCGATGAACGGCTCGTCCTGGATGCGAGTGCCGAGCGGGGTGATCAGGGTCAGCGAGTTGTAGCGCTCGGGGAAGGTGATCGCGAGGTTCGCCGCGAGCCAGGCGCCCATCGAGGTGCCGACAAGGTGGAACTTCTCGAGGCCGAGGGCACGGAAGAAAGCGTCGTAGTGGAGCACGAAGTCTTCCCAGCTGTCTACGCCGTGGGGACGCGGTGTGTCGCCGAACCCGGGGTGCTCGGGCGCGATCACGTCGAACTGCTCGGCGAGCTGCTGGTGGATGGGCGCCCACTCGCGGGTGCCGCCGCCACCGTGGAGGTAGACGAGGGGCTCGCCGGTACCGCCGCGGCGGTACGCGGTCGCGACGCCGTCGACGTCAACGATCGTGGGTTCGGTGTAGTACTTCCAGGTGCGTGCCTGGTTGGTTTCTTCGGTGAGCGTCATTGCGCGTTCCTTACTTATTGGGCGTGGCCCGAGCGGTTGGCTAGTTGGTGAATCGGTCGATGAGGTCACGGAACCGCGAGCCGTGGAACACGATCGGTTCGGACTCGTCGTCGCACGTGAGTGCCTCGACCTTGAGGAGGATGACCTCGTGGTCGCCGGCGGGGTATTCGGCATAGACCGAGCATTCGAAGGTGATCGGGGCGTCGTGCAGGAGCACCGCGCCGCCTTCTACCTGGTTGTGGCCAACGCCCTCGAAGCGCGCATCCCGATCGCGGCCCGCGAGCTGACGGCTGAGCGGGCCCTGGTCCTGTCCGATCACCGAGACGCCGATGCGCTCGGCCTCACGGAGCTTCGGCCAGGTCTGCGAGGTGTTCTGGATGGCGAACTGTACGAGGGGCGGGTCGAGGGAGATGCCGACCATGAACGAGGATGCGATGACGACGTGCTTCGCGCCATCCACCTCGGCTGCCAGGGCGGCGACGCCGGAGGGGTAGTGGCCGAACGCGCGGCGCAGGGTCATCGGGTCGGAGAAATCGGTGGTTCGAGTCGGGGTCATGGCGGGCCGATCGAGAGTTGCGTGGGTCATTGTTCTGCCTTTCGCAGTTGTGCTCCGCGGTGCGCCCAGGCCTCGAACTCGACTCGCATGCGGTCATCGAGGAGTCCAACAACGGTGAGGGCACCGCTCGCGGGAAGCGGGGTGGGGAGTGCCTCGCGAACGACTTCGTTCAGCTCCGCGGCGTATTCGCGGCGCGAGACATAGGGCTTGAGGTAGACGATTTCGTGGAGTCCACTACCCGCGGCCTCGAGTGCGTGGCGCAGGTGGTCGATCGCGAACTTCGTCTGTTGGGTGGTGTCTTCGGGGAGCTCGCCCTCGGGCGAGATTCCAACAACGCCGCTGATGATGACCCATTCGTCATTGCTCAGCGAGTGCGGGAACGGATGCGGCAGTGGGGGTTCGGTGATCGCGCGCCACTCGGTCACTTGGCTGCCCCTTCGAGCGTCGGGAGAGAAACGACGTGACGGTACGTCGGAAGGGGAAGATCCACGGTGCGGATGACGCCTGCGGGCGCGGTGACGACATCCGGGATGCGGTTGACGAGACCGGCATCCACCGAGAGGTGTGCGGGCTCGATCTCGTGTCGAAGGGTCGCCCGCGGGCTTCCTTCGAGGACGGCCGTGAACTCGTCGTGGCCCATCACACCGGTGGTTTGCAGCTCAGCGGAGAGGGTGATGCCCTCATCCGTCGCCACCGTCACGACGTCGCGGCGACCGGCGGGCTGCCCTGCGGGGATGTCGCGGCCGAGGGTCTCCGAGGGAAGGTCGTAGTCGAGCAGCACCGGCGTGATCTCGCGCTTTTCGTCGGTGATCGTGAGGCCGAGCCGCGTTGCGATTACGGGGAGGACTGCGCCGAAGACCGAAGGGGTCGTTGCGGCTTCGGCGGCCGTTTCCTCGAACTGGTCGGGGGTATTGCCGATGCTGCACCAGGTCACGAACTCCTCGGGGTAACCATCGACACCGAGGTGGGTCTGGATGTTGATCTCCTTGAGGTCACGCTGCTGCGAGGAAAGCTGCGTGACAAGACCGGCCCACAGTACATCCTGGCTGCCGGTCGCGACGAACGAGCGGCCTGCCGCGAGGGCTGCTGCATTGAGCCGCTCGTAGTCGGCGGGGGCGAAACGCTCGAGGTCGAATGCATCCTCGACAAGGGTCACGACGTTGGTGTCGTGCTGCAGGAGCTCAATCGCGAGGTTGGTCAGGATGCCGATGCTGACCTTAGGCGTAAGGACCGCGATGTCGATGCTTTCGCTCCACGGCAGTTCGGAAATCTCCTTCTGGATTGCCACGCCGCGCTGTTCCTCGCGCCCGGTCACATCCGCGAGATCTTGGCCTGCGATGCGAGGATCCGAGGCTCCCACAACGTTGACGCCGGCTTCGGCCAGCAGAGTTGCGATCCCGACGCCGTGTACGCCAAGGCCGACAACGACCGCTGAAATTGGAGTGTTCGTCATTGTTCTCCTGTAGCTCCTTCGACTCTGCAATGAATCTCTTCGCTTAGATGAGCGCTTGCTCAACTTTGAGCGCCTGCTCATCATGACACCTTTTTGCGGATGGAGTCAAGGGGCCGCGTTGACGACTTCCTGAGAGCCGCGGTGTGGAGCATCAGACCGCGTCAACCACAATGGGGGTATGGCAAGAACCGTGGACCGCGAACAGCGAAGGCTTGAAATCCTCGAGGGGTTTCACCAATACGTCGGTCGTGTGGGCCTTCACGGTGCCACCTCGCGCGGTCTCGCACGCGAGATGGGGATGGCCGCCGGCAGTCTCTGGAACTACTTCGAGAATTTCGACGAGCTCATCGTCGAGGCCTATCGGTCCTCGTTCGAGCCGCTCGAGGCGCGGCTATCGGTGCACGACGCCGAGCCCGGCCTGGATGGGCTGGCTCGCGCCGTCAGCGAAATGCTGCCCATGACTGAATTTACTCAGGAAGAAGGCGACCTGTCGGTTGCCTTCATGGGGAACATGGGACGACACCCTGAGTTGTATGCGATCCAGGCGCGGATCGAGCGCGTCATGGCGGACCACATCCGCCTGCACCTAGAGGCCGCGCAGCGGGATGGTGACTTGAAACCGGAAGCTGATGTCGCTCGACTCACCGAAGTCCTGCTCGTCGTGGTCATCGGGTTGCAGATGCAATGGGTCGTGCCAGGTTCGCATAACCGCACCCCGGAAGCGCAGTGGCGGGTGCTGAGCGACACGATGCGCCCGTGGCTCGCCGATGGCGTAGAGGTGCTCGAGAGCCCGCCCGATCTCAGCGATGCCCGCTGAATGGCGTTCCGCTCGGTGAATAGCGCCCAACTCGTATCGAACCCTGCGGACGGCGTGCGTGAGTAAGCTGTGGGCTTGCTCACGCGTTTCGTCTAGCTCGTCAATTGTGTGCTGATTTCCGCGCTAGTGCGGAACTCTTCGGCAGCTGGTTCGAGGGTAAACTCCAAAACTTCAACGTTGTGTTCGCGTAACGCTTTGAGAACCTCGGTCGGCGTGGCGCGGAAGAATTCCCTGCGTTGATTTACTTTATTGATTCGTTGTTCGGCGAATTCATTGTGGAGCATTGCTTCGATGCCGACTGCATCCTCCGCGAAGAACAGTGCGTGCACATCGAACCGGAACGGCACTGACGCGTCGCCAAGTTCGACGACGCGGTCCATCGGGTTAAGTCGTCGAGTGAGGCCGATCTTGACAACATCCGCGCCGAACGCGCCAACGTTGCTAATAACGTAGACGTAGCCTGCTCGAATATTTGCAGTTCGGTAATCGACATCATTGATAGCGCGTTCAACATCATCCAACTTTTCGCGGAGGCGCTGGGCGCCTTCCACATCTCCGCGTTCAGTGAGCGAAGCGAGTGCATTTTCGTAGTGGCTACGTTCCTTTTCGAGGCGCTCCTTTTCGCGCTGGAGCTCCTGCTCGGCCTTGCGTTGCTCGCGTAGCTCCTCGCGTTTGGCTCTTTCTTCTTCCTTCTCCCGCTTCACAGCTTGAAGGTGACGACTCGCGATCTCTAGCTCTTGTAAGCGAAGGCGGTGAAAGCTGTGATCGATTCGTAGATCAATCATTTTTCCCAACCGCTCAATTTGATCTTTAGCCGTTGACAAACGCTTTTGAGCCGTTGCGAGGTTGCCCGCCTTTACGGCCTTCACGCAGTTTTCTGCTTCTGCGTTGTATGCTCGCAGCAACAGCTTGGACATGTCTCGAACAAATTTCTTACCTTGGGACGCGCTGTTGTTGAACGTGAATGAGTCCGATGCGATGGCTGCCGTGCCGTCTCGGACCGCAGCTTTGAGTTGTGTTCTGACTGATTCCAACTCAGTGGAGAGCGATACCGAGTCTTCGGCGGGGTGCTCATAAGAGAAGAGGCCGAAATCTTGCAGACTAACAGTGGAACGCATATCAATGACTTCGTTTTTGAGCTGCGCCTTCTCGGCTTCGGCGTTGCGAACTTCTGCTCGCATTTTTGCAAGCTCGTCACGAGCGGTCTTCAGTGAATTCAGGGACTCTTCTTTTGCCCGTTGTTGCTCGACAACATCATCAAGCCCGTACTTTGAGAGCAGTGCCCGCAATTGAGAATTTTCAGCGCGTAGTTCCGTATTTTCGGCTTGCAAATTTTCGGCGATCTTGCGTGCGCCGAACCGCGGAATCCGTGCATTGTCGAGTGGCCTTGATTTGCCCGGAATGGGGTTGTCTCCGGACTCGTCCTCATTGAACGCCATGGAAGAGTGGGCCGAGGACGGGCTCGAAGTAGCGTGTTGCTGTTGCTGTTGCTGTTGCTGTTGCTGTTGCTGTTGCTGTATGTCCGGGAGCGGATCCACAAACTGGTGGCCCTGATTCATTACATGGTCGGTCCAGGTCAAGCCCGACCAGTAACGAAGCTCGTATTTTTGCGAGGGGTCCGCGTACCACCCGGGGTTCGGCTGTCCATTTGTTTGTTGCTGCAATTTGGCACCAACTTTCGTCACTCCGTCATGTAATGCCTATTCTGGCAGGAAATTCCGACGCCGAGTCCCTGCTAAATGCGAGTTGATCGCCGAGGTGGGCGTGTCCAGCCACTGGAGATAATTAGATTCCAGGACTCTTGTCGGCCTGATATCAAAATAACTGCTTCGTGGAAGTTGAAACTAGTGTCGCGTTTCTGAAGTTCCTTGAGGGTTGGCTTTCGCGAGTACCTGCTCTGGAGTTTTGGTCCACACGAAAGGGTGCTTGCGCTCGTTCCACCCCGTCACGAATTGTCGGATCTTCGCATTCAGGTCTCTTACCGAGGTAAAGATTCCCCGCCGGATCGCTTGCCTGTCGATGATCCCGAACCACACTTCGACCAGGTTCAACCACGACCCGGACGTTGGCGTGAAGTGGATATGAAACCGCGGGTGGTCCGCTAACCATTTCTTCACTTCCGGGGTCTTGTGGGTCGCGTAGTTATCGATCACCAAATGCAGATCCTGCTCGGGATAGGCGCGGTCGATCTGTCGGAGAAAGCTGAGGAACTCCTGCCGACGATGCTTCGGCCTCACCGCCGAGGTGACCTGGCCGGTGGCAACCTCGAGGGCCGCGAACAAGGTCGTCGTGCCGTGTCGCTTGTAATCATGGGTCTGTTTCTCGGCATCGCCGATCCGCATCGGCAGCATCGGGGCGGTGCGATCCAATGCCTGGATCTGCGATTTCTCATCGACGCAGAGCACGATCGCGTTCTCCGGCGGCGCAAGATACAACCCGATTACATCGGTGACTTTGCCGACCAGTTCCGGGTCGGTGGAGAACTTGAACGTCTCCGACTTCCAGGGCTGCACGCCATACTCTCGCCAGGCTCGCGCGACGGTTGCGTTTCCGATCCCGAGCCGATCGGCAAGCAACCGTGAAGACCAATGCGTCACACCGTACTTCTTCGGCGGTGGCTTCAACGTCACGCTGATGATCGCCGCGTGATCGAGCTGTTTCGGTCGTCCCGAGCGAGGTGCATCAGCGAGCCCTGCCAACCCCGCCTCCGCATATCGGCTGCGCCATTTCCACACCGAGGTTGGCGTGGTGCCGAGTGCCTGCGCAATGCGCGCGTTCGCGACACCTTCCGAGGCCATCAGCACGATTCGCGCGCGAAGCACGAGACCGGCTCGCATTGATGTTGATCTCGTCCACGAAAGGAGCCTGTCGAAATCACCATCGTAAAGAGCAAGGGCAGGGGCAGGAGAATTCGCCATGCATTATTCTTTCAACCCATCAACCATTTAGGAACTAACGACACGCGACACTAGGTCCCGCAGTAAGTCCGGTACGGCCCAAAGTCGTCCGGCGCGGGTTCGGTGTAGCGTTGCTTACCGTGGTGCGCTTCGAACGGCGACGTCACCAACTCGAGCAGATCCCCGACAGGTTGCATGTCGCCGGCAGTCGCCGCAGCGAGTGCCTTTTCCACGATGTGGTTGCGCGGAATGTAGATCGGATTCACGCGATCCATCGCCGCATCGTCCGGGGCAAGAGACCTCCACCGACTCAGCCATTCGTCGAACTTTTCCGAGACTGAAAACTGCACTCGCACCGGAACTGTGTTGCCGCGTGCCGCATCCGCAAGATTCCGGAAAAACGAGGTGTAATCGACGCGCTCGACCTTGAGGATGTCGAAGAGGTCGGAGACCAGGGCAGCCGCAACCTCCGCGCTGAGGGACGACGGTAGCCCGAGCTTCGCGCGCATCCCTGCCGACCATACCTCGCTATATTGCGGGGAGAACTTGCCCAACGCATCCTGCGCGATCGCGTCGGCATCGTCTTGCGAATCGGCGAGGAGCGGCAGCAACGATTCGCCGAACCGGGCGAGGTTCCATTCGGCCACGACCGGTTGGTTGCCGTACTTGTAGCGGCCCCCGTGATCGATCGAGCTGAAGACCGCGGATGGCGTGAAGTCGTCGATGAACGCGCAAGGGCCGTAGTCGATCGTTTCGCCCGAGATCGTCATGTTGTCGGTATTCATGACACCGTGGACGAAGCCGACGAGCATCCACTGCGCGATCAGCGAGGCCTGGGCGGCGATGACGCGCTCGTACAGCGCGAGGTAGGGATTGTCGGCGCTCTCGGCCTCGGGGTAGTGCCGGGCGACCGCAAAGTCGGCGAGGCGGCGAAGTAGGTCGAGGTCGCCGGTCGCCTTCGCGTATTGGAAACTGCCGACACGCAGGTGGCTGCTCGCGACGCGGACGAGGAGCGCGCCGGGCTGAGGGTCCTCGCGGATCACGGTGCGCCCCGTTTGCACGACCGCGAGCGACCGAGTGCTCGGGATGCCGAGCGCATGCATCGCCTCGCTCACAATGAATTCGCGGAGCATGGGGCCGACCACGGCGTAGCCGTCACCACCGCGCGAGAACGGCGTCGGTCCCGAGCCCTTGAGGTGGATGTCTTGGGTCGCGCCTGTCGCATCCGTCACCTCGCCGAGCAGCAGCGCCCGGCCGTCGCCGAGCCTGGGGGAGTAGCCACCGAACTGGTGGCCGGCGTAGACCTGCGCGACCGGCGAGGCGTCCGCAGGCAGATTGGTGCCGGTGAGGAAACCGATGCCCGCCGGGGTCTGGAGTGCCTCGGGGTCGAGACCCAGCTCGCGCGCGAGGTCCTCGTTGAGCACGAGCAGCTGCGGGTTCGGCGGGGTGTCTGCCTGCCAGCCCAGGGCGAGTTCGGGCAGCTCGTTCGCGAACCGCGATTCGAGGTGGATGCGCGAGGTTGCATCATCCTGCGAGTCGAGTTGGGGCTGCGTCTGGTTCGGTGAAGTGTTCACGGTCGGTCCTTCCCGTGGAGAGCTTCCACCGTACGCCGCCGAGTTGAGCGCGCGCATAACCGCGGGAGTGAGTGGCCAGGGAGAAGGGGAGATCGGTTGCCGGTTCTAGGCCCTGGGCGTGAGGCGAAAACCCCGAGGATGCCGTTTACCACTGCCACCGGAGCAGTAAACGGCACCCTCGGGGGTACACGGGAGGGGGGTAGGCCCGCTGGCACTAGCCCTCCGACGAACCGCCTGCGATGTTGACCGGGACCTCGTCGTCGAACATGCCGTCCTGAACGATCACCTCGACCGGCTCCGCATCCGCCGGGATGTCGAACACCAGGGTGCCGTCGACGGTGTTGCCCGGGTTAATCTCCGTGAAGAGCGTGTCGTTGTCCTCCATATAGAGGGATGCGCTGCTGTCGGTTTCGTGCTGGCGACCCTGGCTGTCAACGAGCTTTTGGTTGCTCCCGAAGAACGAAACCGCCTCGTTCCCAGTGTTCGTGACGCTGACGTGCACGAAGAAGTACTCGCCCTGCGCCGTCTTGTTCAGGTACTCGCTTCCGACCTCGGTGCCGCCGTTTTCGACACCGGTAATGGTGAACTCGAGATCGCCCGAGGTCACGGCGTCGCCGATGCTCGCTGCGGCGTTTGATTCCTCTTCCGCAGGGGCCGCTTCCTCGGCCGCATCTTCTTCGGCCGGTGCGGCCTCCTCCGCCGGAGCACCCGCATCCTGATTCTCAGCGGCAACCGGATCCGCGGCGGGCTCGTCGTCGGAGGAGCCACCGCCACCGCCGATCGCCGCGAACAGGCCGATCACGATTACCGCGATACCGATTCCGGTGAGGACCTTGTGGCGCGCGAACCAGTTCTTCTTCTTTGGCTGATCCGGCTGGCCCTGGTACTGCTGGCCTTGGTATTGCTGGCCCGGCTGTGCCTGACCCTGATACTTCTGGCCTTGGTATTGCTGGCCCTGGTACTGCCCAGGCTGGCCCTGGTTGTCAGGCGAATTGGGCGGGGTGAAGTTGTTCTGGTTCGTCATCGTCTCTTCCGTCTCTCAGTGCTGGGCTGGATGCATTCAGCCTCCCCGGACGAGACCCAGTCCGGATATTGCCGTCCGGATAAAGCCGGCTACCCGAACGGACAGCACCTGTTGGCGAAACGGCAACTACGCACTGTCGTTGGCTGGCCATAGGCTGCAATCGTGAGCATTACGAAGAACGAGTCGACCCTGTGGCGCCGCATCCTGTGGTGGGTCAACACGGTCGTGCTCACGGTGGTGACCGCGTCTATTGGGCTGGTGTCGCTCGTATTCTCGCCGCTGGGGGCCGGTGTAGGCAGTCGAGAATCGACTTCCTCGGGGATGGAGATCTTCGGCGTTCTGTTTGCATTCCTTGCAATATTCGCCCTGGCTGCAATGGTGTGGTCCCGCCGACGTTGGCCGTTCGAATACACGATCGCTGGCTCGATAGCCGGATTGCTCTTTCCCGTGAGCCCAGTGTTCGCGCTCGTGGGGTTCGCCGAGCTCATTGCCCGTGGCAAGACCACGAAGATCGCGATCGGATCAGTCGCAACGGTCGCGGTAGTCCTGCGGAGCGTCATCGGGGACGTTATCGCTCCGAGCCGAGAGCAATCCTTCCTCCAAGTGCTGCTGTCAAACACAGAGGATGGCGACGAACGAGTCGCCATCCCGGTCTACACAGTCATCCTCGTTGTCCTCATCCTGCTGGCCATCCCGGTCGGCATTGGCCTATTGCTGCGCTTCCAACGCGGTGAGCGCATCGCGGTGCAGCAGCGCGACCAGCTGGGTGGCGAGCTCGGGCGCAGCCACGAGCGGGAGCGAATCGCGCACGAGATTCACGACGTGCTCGGTCACCGACTCTCGCAGCTGAGCCTGCGAGCGAGCGCCCTCGAGGCAAAGGCCGCGCAGTATCCCGAGATCAGCGAGGAAGCGACGCAGATGCGTCAGAGCGCGGCACAGTCAATGGATGATCTGCGTTCCCTCCTGCGGGTCATCCAGGGCGAATCGAACGAGGTTTCGCTGTCCGAGATCCACGAGGTCATCCGCGAAACAGGAATTGATGAAAGGGCGCTCAACCTCACCGTGTACCTCCGCGATGCGGATGATGCGCCCGGTGAAATCGCGCGGGCAGTCATCCGCATCGTGCAAGAGATCATCACCAACGCGCGCAAGTACGCGCCCGGAAAGCTCTTGCGACTCACCGTGTCTGGCGGACCGGGGGAAGGCATCACGATCGCGTCGGCGAACGAGCTCGGCAGCGTGGCGGCGGGGTCCGCTGGCACCGGTTCCGGGCTCAGCGGGATGCAGGAACGGGTGAGGCTCCTTGGTGGCCAGTTTTCGGCAGGGCAGATCGGCCGCGACTTTCGCGTGGATGTGCACATCCAGTGGCCGGAGCACGCCTAGCCACTTGGACGGACCGGCACCGTCTCCGAATGTCGGAGGCGGAAATAGACTAGGGGCATGCCCATTCGTGTCCTACTCGTCGATGACGATCCGCTCGCGCGCCGCTCGGTCGCGAGCATCCTCGAGGCTCACGAGGACGTCTCTGTCGTTGGTGAGGCAGACGACGGCGCCGGGATCGGGCAGCGCGTGCGCGAGAGTCGACCGGACGTGGTGCTCATGGATCTGCGGATGCGCAAGGTCGACGGCATTGAGGCCACGCGCGAAGTCCGCGCGATCCCGGACGGTCCCGAGGTAGTAGTGCTCACGACTTGGGACGGCGATGACGCGGTCATGCGCGCGCTCGAGGCCGGTGCATCCGGGTTCCTCGTGAAGACCGCCGGCCCCGGCGAGATCTACCGCGCGGTGCGTGCCGCGGCCGAAGGCGACTCGGTGATGTCGCCGTCCAGCACCCGGCACTTCATCGATTCGATGCACTCGGATTCCGGCTGGCGCGAGCGGCGCATGGCACGGAAGCGCGTGGCGACGCTTAGCGACCGAGAATTGGAGGTAGCGAAGCGCATCCCGCTCGGTGAATCGAACGAGGCGATCGCCGCGGTTGTGCATCTGTCGCCGGCGAGCGTGAAGCAATACGTCGCGCAAATCTCGGAGAAGCTCGGGGTGCAGGGACGTGTGCAGATTGCCGTGCTGATGACGAAGGCGGGGTTCGCGGGGGAGGTATAGCCCGTTTCGATACGCCGCTTCGCGGCTACTCAAAGACCGGCGGGGCCGATGGCCGAGTAGCCGGAGGCGTATCGAGGTCTGGCACAGATCACATGTCGTCGAAGGATGCGGGGTCGCCGGCCTGGGCCTCGGCGGCACGTGCATCCTGCACCATGATCGGGCCCATCGCCGGCATCTGGCCCGTGACAGTCGGGACGGACGCGGTGAGCAGCGTGCCGTCGCCGCGATGCCAGCCGTGGATCGTGTGCATCCCGAGGCGTTGCGACTGCCGCGGACCCTGGTGCTCGAGCTCCACGATCGTCGGGATCCCCGGCGCGACGGTGACGTCCTCCCCGCGCACCGACAGGTTGACCGAGTGGCCGCGTTCGAGCACAAACGAAATCGACTTGGGCCGCAGCTCGACGCCCACGCGCGAATCGCGCAGCAGGAGCGAGAAATCGATGCCCTCCCAGCCGTCGGGTAGGCGCGGATCGAACGTGATCTCGCCGTGGTGGTCACGCATCCCAGCAAACCCGAACACGGCGCCCATCCACAGCCCGCCCGAAGAAGCGACGTGGATACCCACATCGGTGTTGCCATGCAGGTCGGCGAGATCGACGAACGCGGTGTGCCGGAAGTACTTCTCCGCGAGTCCTATGTGCCCGACCTCGGCGGCGATAATCGACTGCACCGCCGCTGACAGACTCGAGTCGGCGGTCGTGAGCACGTCGTAGTACTCGAAGTCACGCCGCTTCTCTTCGGCCGTGAATAGGTCGCCGCGAAGCAGCAACGCGAGCACCACATCCGCCTGCTTGATCACCTGGAACCGGTAGATCACGAGCGGGTGGAAGTGCAGCAGCAGCGGCCGCTGCGAATCGGGCGTGCGCCCGAGGTCCCATACCTCTTTATCGAGGAACGACGCATCCTGTGGATGCACGCGGAAGTTGTGGTCGTAGGGAATGAACATGTGCCGCGCGGCCCGACGCCAGCTCGTGACCTCCTCGACCGAGAGCGACAGCCGCTCAATAGCCCGGGCGAACTCGGCCGGATAGCTGTCACGCAGAATCTCGACGGCCTCGGCGGCCAGGTAGAGGTTCTCCTGTGCCATAACGTTTGTGAACAGATTGTCGTTGACGACGGTCGTGTACTCGTCGGGTCCCGTGACGCCGTGGATGTGGAAGGCCTCGGTCGCGCGCTCGGTCTCGCGCCAGAAGCCCAGGTCGTACCACATGCGTGCGGTCTCGACGAAGACATCGAACGCACCATTCACGAGGAACGAGGTGTCGCCCGACGCCGAGATGTACTGCGCCATGGCATACGTGATGTCGGCGTCGATGTGATACTGCGCGGTGCCAGCCGCGTAGTAGGCGCTCGACTCGAGCCCGTTGATGGTACGCCACGGGAAAAGCGCGCCCCGCTCGTTCAGCTCCGTGGCTCGGACGCGCGCGGAATCGAGCATGTTGTAGCGGAACCGGAGGGCATTCCGGGCGATCGTCGGCTGCGTATAGGTAAGGAACGGCAGCACGAAGATCTCGGAGTCCCAGAAGTAGTGTCCGCTGTAGCCGGACCCGGTGACGCCCTTCGCGGGGATGCCAAGGCCATCGGTGCGCGCGGAAGCCTGCGCGAGCTGAAAGAGATCGAAGCGCATGGCTTGCTGCAGATCCGGCTGCCCATGGATGACCACATCCGAGCTCTTCCAATAATCGTTCAGCCACCGGCGCTGCGTGTTTCGGTGCTCGAACACGCTCGATTCGAGGGCGCGATCGAGCGTGCGGGTGCAGCGATCGGCGAGCTCCCGCGACGGCGCGTATCGGGCCGTGTGATAGCTCACGTACTTCGTGAGCTTGATCGGCCGGTTGGCGCGGCCGTTCACGCGGTAGACGCGTTTCGCGAGATCGGGCTTCACGTCGTTCGAGACGCGCCAGTGGCCCGTCATCTCGCCGCCGACCGACATGCGGTGATCGACCGCACACACGATCGACATGCCCGAATTCGTCGTGCGATACCCGAGCATGAGCCGGGTGCCCTCGTCGCGCTGCAGGGTTGGCTGCAGGATGCGGCCCTCCAGTTGCTCGACCTTGCGCGGGTCGAAGCCGCCGCTACCTCCGCTCGTGCCGTTGGCGGCAGGGGCCGAGGCGGTGGTCGCCTGATCGCGATACTCGTCGACCCCATCCTGACGGTTGAGGAGCTGACTCGAGATCACGATGGAGGCATCCGCATCCAGCAGTTCGACCTCGTACTCGAGAATCGCGAGGTGGCGCTCGGTAAACGACACGAGTCGGCTCGAGCGGATCCGCACGTGCTTGCCGCTCGCGGTGCGCCAGGTCACATCTCGGGTTATCGTGCCCGCGCTCATGTCGAGCCGGCGCTCGTAGGCGACGATTTCGGCGGTGGACAGGATGAACGGCTCATCATCGACATAGACCCGGATGACCTTCGGGTCGGGGATATTGACGATCGTCTGCCCGACGCGCGCGAAGCCGAACGCCTCCTCGGCATGCCGGATCGGCCAGGTCTCGTGAAACCCGTTGACGTAGGTGCCGTGTTCGGAGGCCTCGCGGCCCTCGTCAATGTTGCCGCGCATCCCGAGATAGCCGTTCCCGACGGCAAACACAGACTCGGTGCGGCCGAGGATGCCGGGGTCGAAGCGCGTCTCGATGATCGACCACGGGTCAACAGGAAACATCGAGCGATCGAGTTCTTCCCCGGGGAGTGGGTTCCGGGACGACGGGGCGTTCCGTTCCGGCTCACTTCGCCACGGCCCCTGGCTGTCGGGGAAGCCGTTACTCTCCATATTCGTCATCCTTCGGCGCTCCCTTCCCATTCATGTCTCCGGAGACCGCGCGGGGTGCGTCCCGCTCCGGGAGTAGGCCGATGAGCTCGGCGAGATCAGCGACCACGATGTCCGCACCGGCGTTGACCAGCGCATCCTGCCCGACCCCGCGATCGACACCGATGACGAGCCCGAAGTCGCCCGCAGCCCCGGCTGCGACGCCCGAGGCAGCATCCTCGACCACGACGCACACCGTACTGGGGATGCCAAGCTCGCGTGCCGCCTGAAGGTAGGTATCGGGCTCCGGCTTGCCGGGGAGCCCGAGCTCGCTCGCGTGAATGCCATCGATGACGACTTCGAACCGGTCGCCGAGGCCAGCCGCCGCCAACACGCGCATCCCGTTGCGAGAGCTCGTGACGATTGCCGACTCGATCTCGCGCTCGGCGCACTCGTCGAGGATGCGCAGTGATCCGGGATACGCCGCGACTCCGTCCCTGTCGAGGATCGTGAGGAAATTCTCGTTCTTGCGGTTCCCAAGCCCGGCCACCGTTTCCTCGGTCGGGCCGTCGTCGATATCGCCCTCGGGAAGGGTGATACCGCGGGATGCGAGGAGGTCACGCACACCGTCGAGGCGCGGCTTGCCGTCGAGATAGGTGAAGTAATCGTCCTCGGAATACGGCGGCGTGGCACCACGGGCCTCGAATTCCTCGCGGAACAGCTCGGCCCAGGCCTGCCGGTGGACTTCCGCGGTCGGCGTGATGACGCCGTCGAGGTCGAAGAGGAAGGCTCGAATCGGGTTCTGGGCGCGCGCGGGGTTTGCCACAAACATGCCCCTCATTATTGTCTCGAGCACCTGGAAGGGGCTGGTGAGGTGATGAATTGGACGCAAACATCCGTGGGTTGGCTGGCGGAGTCTAGCCAAAGGCGAGTCGCATACGGCAAGCTTGAGCACATGATCATCACTGCCAACGAAGCCGGTTTTTCCCTCAACGAACCCGAGGACTTTTCGCGATTCCACGTCGACGCACAGGGCCTCACTGCCGCACAGCTCTCTGATCTCGCCACCGACAACATCGAAATCGCACCGATCGCCGACGCCGACCATCTCTGGATCTCGGTCGACTTCCTCCGAAACGGTGACACGAGCCCCGAGCGCACCGAGCACATCGATCGCCTCGTTGGCTTCGCGACCGAGCGAGGCTGGTACGACGGCGAGGCGGATGCGATTCGCGCCCACGTCGAGAACCTCGCGAGCTAACGAATCGGGCGGCGTGACCCGGCGATTGGGGCCGGGTCACACGTTTGTAACGACGTTTGTAACGAAGATAACGAGAAAAATAACGACGAAGTGACAATCGGTCCTTGGGTCCGAGATTGGCTCAATTGCAACGATCTGAGTCGAAACGACAACTCCACATCGAAGAAAAATCACGAAATTTGATAACGAAGGGTTGACCTCTTCGTTACTTTTTCGTTATGGTTCTTGAGTCCCAATTACTAGGAGCCATTTCTTTATGTCGTTTGTCCCCACCCAGGTCCGGCCCGCCGAGGCTGAAAGCGTAGAACTCGACGAGTTCAGCGCCGCAGCAGAGGCTGCCGAAAGCCTCACGAAGACTGAGGCGACCGCCTCGCTTTGTGCGCTGGCGGATGCACCGCAGTCGGCCACCGTAACTGCGCAGTCTGAAATCGACCCGAGCGCCCCCGTTCAGTACAGCACCCGTCGTGAGCGCCGCGAAGCCGAGCGCGCGATCGAGGCGCAAGCGCGAGTCGAAGCATTTGCCGAGTCACTCCGAGCAGCAAAGGACATGCAGATCGCATCGTCGGCTGACTCGGATGTCAACACGCTCGAAGTTGAAATCCCCGAATCTTTCCGTTCGCAGTGGAAGAGCTCGCGTACCCGCGGCAGCCGTCTGCTGTCCGGTCGCCGTGCATCCGGCTCGACCGTAGCCCTCGGCATCATGGCCGGCACCGTCGTGCTCGGCACTGGTTCGGCCGCTGCCTTCGCCGCCGTTGCTTCGCCCGAGGCCGCTGAGCCCACCGCGAACCTCGCTGAGGCCGCCGCTTCCGCAACCGACGTTGCGCCCGAGGCTGCAACCCAGGAGGCAACCGCCGCCGCCGAGACCGCAATGGCTCCGGCACCCGCCCCCGCGATCGAGGCAACCTCGGTTACCGCGTTCGACGCCGCGACCGTTGCCGGTCTCGCGGGCGAGGAAGAGGTCGTCGAGGTCGCAACCGAGTCGGCAGACGCCTCGGGCTCGGCCGTCACCGCGAGCGCCGCTCAGGCTGGCGTTGTCGCACCGGTTGGCGACTCGACCATCAGCAGCTACTACGGTCCGCGTGACTCGCCGACCGCAGGTGCGTCGAGCTGGCACGAGGGTGTCGACTACACGCCCGGTTACGGTGCACCGGTCGGCTCGATGGCCGCCGGTACCGTCACGAACGTGAGCTACGGTGGCACGGGTTACGGCCTGTACATCGAGGTTGAGCACACCATCAACGGCCAGTCGGTCAAGACGGTCTACGGCCACCTCTCGTCGATCAACGTGTCGGCCGGTCAGTCGGTTGGCGCTGGCGAGAACATCGGTAACGTCGGCAACAGCGGTATCTCGACCGGTGCTCACCTCCACTTCGAGGTGCACGTCAACGGCTCGACCGTTGACCCCGTTGCTTACCTCCAGAGCAACTAAGCACTAGTCCTCCCGCGATCGCGAGCGCGATCAGGGCTCCGGCCCACCACAGCCACTGGCTCCTGGCTGCTGACCCGCCCCCAGCTGACGCATCGGAATCCGATGCACCAGCTGGGGGCGGCGTCGTTTCCGGGGGAATGGTCTCGAGTACACCGGCGTCTGGCGCGACGACGGGCGCGGGGTGACCGGATGCATCCAGCATCGCTTGCAGCTCCGGGAGCGTCAGCGTGGACTTGGGCAGCGCAAACTTCACGGCCATCGCCGCGATAGGGTCGCGCACGGCCGCGACGACCTCGTCGGCGGTCAGCGCATCCGGAATATCGCTCCAGATGGCGAGCATGCCGCCCCGTGAGGACGGGATGATCTCTGCGGCCCCCGCGACCGCGGGATACACCGACGCGTTCCAGCTCGTGAGGATCGCCTCGCCGGTGGGGTAGTAGTACTCGACGCGCTCGCCGAGGACGAAGTAGAGATACTCGTCGTTGAGATTAATGAGGTCGTAGCCGCGGTCGGCAAAGACGCTCGCGGGCACCGCTCCCGGCGGGCGCTGCGTCCAATACGCCACCTCGATGTCTTGGTCGAGCGTCGCCGCCGTGCCCCTGAGCATCCCGTCGCTGAACACGCGCGGGCGGTACCCGGCAGCCCGGATGGTCGCACCAATGTCGTTCACGAAGGCCGTCAGCGCGTCGTAGGCGGTCGCATCCGGCCCGAACTGGGCTTGAGCCTGCTCGGTGAGTGCGGCTACCTCGTACTGATCGCCGAAGTTCACGAACTCATCGCCGCCGAGGTGCCAGCTGAGCGTCTCGAACTCGGGCTGGGCGAAGAGTGCCGCGTACTCGCCGATGAGATCGTCCGCGAAGGCGAGCGCATCCGGGTTAGTGATGTCGAGGGCGCCGAATACCTCTCCGCCCGCCGGGTCGCGCAGCCGCAGCTCCGGGTAGTCATCGAGCGCGTAGTCGAGGTGCCCCGGCATATCGAGCGAGGGGGTGACACGGATGTGCAACGAATTTGCGAGCTCGACGAGCGTGGCGATCTCGGCCTGGGAATGGGCGTCGGGCGAGGCGATACTGGGATGCGTGGTCGACTCGATCGCGAACCCCTCGTTCTCGGAGAAATGCAGCTCGAGCTCGTTCATGCCGTACCAGCTCATCTGAAAGAGCAGCGCCTCGAGTGACTCGATCGGATAATGCTTTCGCGCGATGTCGATGTGGACGGCACGGACCTGGTCTTCGGGGAGCGCGAACGCATACTCACCCGCGGGGATGTGCTCGCTCGCCACGAGCTGCTGGAGGAGGGGGCGCGTGACGCGAAACACCTCGGTCGGGGTGGCACCGGATGCAATGAGTGCTACGGACGTGACCGCCAGAGTTGGCTCGTCGCCCACTGACAAGACGATGTCGGTCGGCTTCGTGTCGGTGCCCTCGGGCGCGAGGAGGGTGGGCGGCGGTGCGTCGAGAATGCCGAGCGTCGCGAGCTCCTCGGCGAGGCGCGCGGCCTCGGTCGCGAGGTCCTCGTCGGTCACGAGGATGCGCGTACTCGCGTCGGGCGACCACGAGCCGGTTGTCGAGGCGACTTCGGTCGGTGGTGGCACCATCACGAGGCTGGTCGGTTGGCTGTCGGTGGATGCGTGCGGCGTGGCAGCGGCGCCAGGGCCGACGCTGGTGGCGACCAGCAGCATCCCGATAGCGCCGGCCAGTACTCCGCGAAGCATTCCTCGGATCATGCGCCCAGGGTACGCGGCGGGGGCTACTCGGCGGTCGGCACGAGGCGAAGGCCGATCGCGAAGGGCACCTCCTGGCGCTGCCCGCCCGAGTGCGTGAGCCCGCGCCCATCCTCGTCGACCGTGAGCTGCGTGCGGTGGCTGCGCAGCGCCGCGAGGACTGCGGGCAGGTGCTCAGGGAGAGAGAACCACGCGGCGTCGTCGCCGTCGAAGTCGACCGAGTCCTCGTCGCTCGCCTCTTCCTCGATCAGCTCCGCGAACGGGATGTCGAGCTCCCGCGCGGCGGCGAGCGTCGCCTCCCGAGTGCGTACGTGATCGGGGTGGCCGTAGCCGCCATCGTCGTCGTAGCTAATGATGAGGTCCGGTGCCTCTGCCTCGGCGAGCGCGCGCACGTCGGCGGTCACGTCCTCGAGACTTGCGGCGGTGAGCGATTCGAGATCGGTCGCATCCGCTGGGCCCGCCAGACCAGGACGGATCCAGCGCATCCCGGAGTCCCGGTAGACGCGTGGAGCCAGGCCGTCGGCACGCGCGGGCGGCATCCCGAGCCAGTACGCGGCCGCGATCCCGAGGGCACTGACCGAGCCGGCAAGCTCGCGCTCGCGCACCCGAGACAGTTCCGCCGCATCCGTGCCCTCTGGCAGCACACCGGCGACGATCTCGCCAGCCTCACCCCGGCAGCAGGTCAGCAGCGCGACCCGGGTGCCGCGCTCGTGCAGCGCGCGCAGCAGCGCGCCACCCGCCAACGCCTCATCGTCGGGATGCGCGTGCACCACAAGGATTCGCTTCGCGCCCTCGAGTACCGACTGGATCGAGCCGGTCATCGTTGCCTCCGCGCGATTCAGTGCGGCTTTCAGTGCGGGTTCCGGGGCGGGGCGCTCGATTCCACGGTAGACCTCGAGCAGGCGCTGCGCCGAGGCTTGCCAGCTCATCTCGAGCGCGTGCGCGAGCGCGCCCTCGCCCAGCTGTTCCGCGAGCGCGTCGTCAGTGACGAGGCGCGTGATCGTCGCGGCCCAGTCGGCCGGCTCACGCGAGTCGACGAGGATGCCCGTGTCGCCGTCGAGCACGGACTCCTGCAGCCCGCCCGAGCGATACGCCACGACCGGTAGCCCCGTCGCCGCGGCCTCGAGCGACACGAGCCCGAAAGTCTCCGAATGCGAGGTCATGAGCGCGATATCGCTCGCGCGCAGCTCATCGGCGAGCGGGCCGCGCGTCTTCGCGCCAACGAACTGCACGTCGTCCTCGACACCGAGGCGCGCCGCCGACACGTGCAGCGACTCCTCGTACTCGGCCGTGTCGGGCGCGGCCGCACCCACGATGACGAGTTCGGGCCGAATCTCGGGTTCGATGAGAGCCAACGCCTCGATCGCGAGGTCGAAGCCCTTGAGGGGATGCAGCCGGCCTGCGGCGATCAGACGCTTGCGATGGCCTTCAGGCTTCGCCGGGCCGGGATGGAACAGCTCGTGGTCGACGCCGGGCGACACGACCTCGACGCGATCGGGCTCCGCGCCGAGGCGAGAAACCGCGGTCTCGCGCTCGGCGTTGCTGATCACGACGAGCGAGTCGGCCTCCTTCGCGAGCATCGCCTCGCCCTCGAGGCGACCGGGCGATTCCGCGCGCTCACCGTCCGTGAGCGGCGAGGCGTCCTTCGCCGCGATCGAGTGGAAGCTCTGCACGAGCGGCACGCCGAGTGCGCGCGTAATCGGCAGCGCCGCGATGCCCGAGAACCAGTGTTCGGCGTGCACGATGTCGACCTTGAGCGACCGCAACAGCGGCTCGAGTGCATCCCGAAACTCGCCGATATAGAGCTCGTGATCGCCCTTCTCGAGGGTCTCGGCAGGGCCGGCATCCAGGATGTGCAGCGAGAGATTCGGCGCCAGCTCGCGGAAGGCGGGGGAGTCCGGGTCCTGCCGCCGGGTGATGAGCTCCACCCGGTGACCGAGCTTCGCGAGCTCCTCAGCCTGCGCGCGAACAACGACGTTCATCCCGCCAGCATCTTTGGTTCCGGGTTCGTCGATGGGGGAGGTGTGAAGCACCACAAACGCGATGCGAAGCGTCGAAGCCCCGTGGTCGGCAAGAGTCATGTAAAGACGGTACCTGCCGGGGAGCCAGATTGCCGAGTCACAGGGCGCAGCGTTACGCCGAGCGCGTAGCGGAACTGCGGCGGCCCCTCGCTATGCCGCTTCGCGGCTACTCGGGGATCGGGCTTGCTATGCCGCTTCGCGGTCGCCTGCCGATGGCCGAGTAGCGGAGCGTATCGAGGCCTAGCGAGCTAGCGGAGGATGCCGCGCTCGCGGGCCTCCGCAACGGCCGCCGTGCGGGTCGTCACGCCGAGTTTCGTGAACACGTGGCCGAGATGCGATTTCACCGTCGTCTCGCTCAGGAACAGAGCCGAGGCAATCTCGGCATTTGTCTTGCCCTCGGCAACGTACCCGAGCACCTCCATCTCGCGAGCCGACAGCGCGGTCTGTGGGATGCGCATCCGATCGAGCAGCCGGCTGGCGATCACGGGTGCCAGCGCGCTCTCACCCGCGGCGGCGGCGCGCACCGCGGCGATCAGCTCGCTCGGGGGTGCGTCCTTGAGGAGGTAACCGCTTGCCCCAGCCTCGATCGCGCCGAGGATATCGGCATCGGAATCGTAGTTCGTCAGGACGAGCACGTAAGGCGGATGCGCGAGCCCGCGAATTGCTCGCGTCGCCTCCGCGCCGCCCGAGGCACCGTGCGCGCCGAACTGGAGGTCCATGAGCACGACGTCTGGATGCTCTCGCTCGGCAAGCCGGACGGCCTCGTCCGGTGTGCCGGCCTCGGCGACGACCTCGAGGTCCGGCTCGAGTTCGAAGAGCGCGCGCAGCCCGGCTCGGACGATGGGGTGGTCGTCAGCGAGTACGAGGCGAATCATTCGTGTCCTCCAAATCGTTCGTGCCGGCCGAGTCTGGCGTCGCCGCGAGGTCAATCGTGACTGTCAGCGTCGTCCCGAGATCGGGCGCGGAATCGATCTCGAGCGTACCGCCGAGCTGCTCGACGCGCTCGCGGATCGAGCGCAGCCCGAACGAGGTGTGGCTGATGGCATTCCCGGTGGCAGGGTCCGAATCATGTGCAGCTGGCCAGGCAGTCGGTTCCATACCCGAAGCCGTCCGTGCGTCGTGCCGGTGATCATGGTGCATCCCGCGGCCGTCATCCGCGATGCGGAAGGTCAGGATGCTGCCCTCGCGCAGCAGCGAAATGGTCGCGTGCGTTGCCTTGGCGTGCTGGAGGACGTTCGCGAGCGCACCCTGGGCGATGCGCAGCAGCGCGCTCTGGATGTGCATCGGCACGTCAGGCCCCTCCACGACGCGCACGGCGACGTCGAGGCCCTGCCCGGCCCACTCGGTCTCGGCGAGGCGCCGGAGGGTCTGGCCGAGACCCTGCTCCTCAAGGCGTGGCGGTAACAGGTGCGCGATAAAGCGCCTGGTCTCGGCGAGGTTCGTGGCCGCGGTCTGGCGTGCGAGGCGGATGTGCTCGACGCCCGGGCGATCCGGATCGGCCTGCTCGGCGGCGTGCAGCAGCATCTGGATGCTCGAGAGCCCCTGCGCGACGGTGTCGTGGAGCTCGCGGCCGAGCCGCTCACGTTCGGCGAGGGCGCCGGCCTCCCGCTCGGCCGCATCCCGCTGGGCGAGCGCATCCCCGAGCTGCCGAATGAGTGCCTCGCGCTGTTCGGCCTCGTGGAGGAGCGCCCGATATCCGAGCCCCACCACGATCGCGAATGCCGCGCCGACCATGGGTCCCGCGAACGAGGCGAAGCCGCCGCCCTGCCCGAAGTGCAGCGCGAGTCCGGTCCACAGCCCGGTCACGATCACGGCGATCGAGCCAACGAGAGGCCGCAGGAGGGCGAGGTAGAGGAAGTAGAGCGGGAAGACGACCCACGCGCCGTCCGGCGTGAGCCACAGCAGGATGGCCCAAAGCGCGGTGAGCGCAATCAGCCACGCCACGGAGGCGATGCGTCGCGACCGGCTCGACTCCCGCGCATCCCCGCGACGACGCCGGTGCAACACGTAGCCCGGCGCGAGAAACACGACGAGCATCAGGACACAGACGAGCTGCACGGCGAGGCTGTGCTCGCCCGAGCGTTGGACCGAGCGGATGAGCGGCAGGGCGATCACACCGACGAACAGCAGGACGAGCGCGACCCGCAGCGCCGAATTGACCTTCGACGGGCTGAATGCGGGCATACGCCGAACTGTATCGGCGACGGCTGGGTTCGAGCATCCTGCGAAAGTAGGAGCGCGAGGCCCGACCATCGGTCGGGCGTGACCCTGCCTACGCGCGATGGCACGGGCCCGAATCCGCAGGAGTCTGGATCCTGTCACCACCGAGGTGACGCGAAAGGACCGCACCATGTTTGTTGCGCTGCGCGACCTGCGCTTCGCCCGGGGCCGATTCATCCTGATCGGCGCCGTCGTCGCGCTCATCACTATCCTCGTGGGCTTCCTCGCGGGGCTCACCGGCGGGCTCGCGAACCAGAACATTTCCGCCGTGCTCGGCATGCCGGGCGATCGCGTCGTATTCGCGCCACCGGCCTCGGCCGACGGTAGCCCGACCTTCGCCGACTCGGATGTCTCCGCGGCGCAGGCCCAGCAGTGGCGGGATGCGCCGGGCGTCACCGAAGTCGAGCCGATCGGCATCAGCCAGACCCGCCTCGAGACGGCGGATGCGCGCACCAGCATTGCGCTGTTCGGCGTCGAACCGACGTATGCCGACACCGCGCCGGTGGACTCGGGCAAGATTACGCTCGCGAAGCCCGCGGCCGATGAGCTTGGGGTCGCGGTCGGCGAAGTTGTCACGGTGGGCGGACACGAGTTCACGGTCGAGGCGATTGGTGGCGACTGGTGGTACAGCCACACCGCGGTCGCCCAAATCACGCTCGAGGACTGGCAGGCGTTCGCATCCGCCACAGGGAGCCCGGACGCCTACGCCACGGTGCTCGCGGTCTCGGGCTCACCCGATTGGGCAACCACGGATGCGGCGGTGGGCACCGTCTCGGAAGGCACGGTCGGCACTCTCATGGCTCTGAGCTCCTTCAAGTCGGAGATTGGTTCGTTGCTGCTGATGGTCGCGATGCTGTTCGGCATCTCGGGGCTCGTGATCGGCGCGTTCTTCACGGTATGGACGATGCAGCGGCGCGGCGACGTCGCCGTGCTCAAAGCACTGGGGGCGAGCACCCGTTCGCTCGTGCGGGATTCGCTCGGCCAGGCGCTCATCGTGCTCATCGTGGGCATCGGCGCAGGCACGCTCATCGTTTTCGGCCTCGGCACTCTGGCTGCCCAGGCACTACCCTTCGTCCTCTCGCCGCTCACGACCCTCCTGCCCGGGCTCATCATGACGACCCTCGGCCTCGGCGGAGCCGCATTCGCGCTCCGCTCTGTCACCACCGCCGACCCACTCACCGCACTTGGGAGCAACCGATGATCAATCTCGACCACATCACCCTGACCTTCCCCGACGGCGACGCCACAGTCGTCGCGGTCGACGACGTCTCGCTCACCGCGCATCCAGGCACGGTCACCGGCATTACCGGGCCGAGCGGGAGCGGTAAGTCGAGCCTCCTCGCCGTCGCCGCGACGCTCATCCGCCCGTCTTCCGGGACGGTGCTGATCGACGGAATCGACGCGACGCACCTCTCGCTCGACGAAGCGACGTCACTGCGCCGGGAACGCATCGGCATCGTGTTCCAGCAGCCGAACCTCATCCCGTCCCTCACCGCGCTCGAGCAGTTGCGTGTGATGAACGAGCTCGGCGCTCACGGAAGCCGTGCCCGCCGCCGCGAGGTCGCCGATCGCGCCACCGAGCTGCTGGCTGCGGTCGGGCTCGGCGGGCACGCCGACAAGCGCCCGCAGCAGCTCTCGGGCGGGCAGCGACAGCGCGTGAACATCGCCCGGGCGCTGATGAACGAGCCGAGCGTGCTGCTCGTCGACGAGCCGACGAGCGCCCTCGATCAGGAACGCGGCGCGCAGATTATCGACCTCATCGTGGGCCTCACGGATCGACTGAACACCGCGACGCTGCTCGTGACCCACGACCTCGTGCATCTCCCGCAACTGCATCGCGTAGTCGAGCTCGTCGACGGCCGCATCCGCACGCCGGTCGCGATCGGATAGCGGAGGCTAGGGTCGCATGGCGGATGCTCTGGTCGCCTCGCGCCTACGCGGTGGCGCGCACGATCAGCTCGACCGGCAAGATCACCGAGGACACCTCTTCCTTGCGGAAAAGGCACTCGAGCATTTGCACGGCCTGGCTGCCGACCTCATGGAGGGGCGTACTCACGGTGGTGAGGCCCAGCGCCCGGGCGAGGGGAGTGTCGTTATACCCCGCCACCGCGAGGTCCTCGGGAACGCGCAGGCCTCGTCCGCGGATTGCGCCGATCGCGCCGATCGCGGACTGGTCGTTCACGGCAAAGACCGCTCGCGGCGCCGGGTCCTTCGCGAGGAGCTCCTGGACGCCGTCCTCGCCGTCCTCGACGGAGAAGCCCTTGTGGACGATCGTGACGGCGGACATATCGAACCCGCCGTCCTGGAGAGCGGCGAGGAACCCGTCCTGGCGATCGAGGCTCGTCGAGATCGACTCACCAGCCGTGATGATGCCGATCGACTCGTAGCCTTGCCGCAAGAAGTGCTCGCCCATCAGGTAGCCGCCGCGGCGGTCATCGGACGCGCAGGACAGCGCCGACCCGGAGCGTCGGTTCACAACGACCAGCGGAAACTCGCGTTCCTGGAGTTCGACGATCACGGGGTCGTCGAGCAACGCGTCGCTGAGCAGGATGCCGTCGACGCGGCGGTCGAGTAGCTGGTGGATGCGCTGGTCACGCAGCTCCGCGTCGTCGTGGCTGGTCGTGACCATCGCGAAGTAGGAGTGCGCCGTGGCGTATTTGTCGACGCCCTCGTACATCGCCGAATACACGTAGTCGTTCAGCCGGGGAAACAGCACGCCGATGAGTCCGGATCGTTTCGTGCGCAGGGAAGCCGCGTGGGGATTCTTCACGTAGCCCGTTTCGCGCGCGAGGTCGATCATCCGCTGCGCGGTCTCCGGGCTCGCCCACTTCGTTTCAGTGCCAGCAGGGTCGTTGAGCACACGGGACACGGTGGACGGCGTCACGCTCGCCATTGTGGCGAGTTCTTTGAGCGTCGTGCGGCCGAGAGGGGACATCGGGAATCTCCATGGGGAAGGTGGAAGTGCTGCAATGTTGCGCAGCCTGCACCGATGTTATCCAGAGTCGTAGAAAATTCGCAGACAGGCGCGGGTTATGGTGCGGTGCTCGTGCATTTCGGTCATTCACGGCAACACTCCCGAGCGCGAGGCGGAATGTTAGTGAACTCGGAGCCAGAATTACGGCTCGCGATCTACCGTGGAAGTAGTTCGAGACCGACTAGAGGTTCTCGGCTCTACTTGGGTCGGCGCGGCATTCGCATGAACGCACGACGTCGTGCCAGGCCCTGGCTAGGAAGAGGTGTCAACGATGACTGATCACGATAGTGGCGTGAATCCCCGCCGTCACCCGGACCTCCCGGAAATTCAGCACATGGAACCGCCCCACTACGGTCGCGGTCCAACGACGCACAGTAAGTATGGTGCGGGTAATCCTCGCCTGGTCATGATCGGCGTGGAAGACGCCGCTGAGCGTACCACCTACCTGCTCGACCGTGAAGAAACGACGATCGGTTCGGGCGCCGACTGCCACATCGTGCTCGACGGCCTGCTTCCGCACCATGCGACGATTACGCACACCGATACGGATGAGTATGTCCTCGACTCGATGGGACAGACCCACACGGAATCGCCCGGCGAGGAGTCGCCTTATGACGACGCACCGAAGGGCTCTCTTCTGCGGCACGGCTCGGGCTTCACAATCGGCGACCACTCATTCGCGTTCCAGCGCAGCGAGTACGCGGACCACGGTCGACCGTTCGGTGGGCGCTCTGGCGGCGAGGGTTCCCGCCAATCGCGGCAGGACCCGCCGCCGGACTACCGCCCCGCACACACCGACGCGATCGATCAGGAGCGGATCGCGAAGGCGATGGCCGAGCGGCAGCGCAAGCACGGCGCCTAGGCGGCTGCGGTGTGCTTAAGCGTCTGCAGGCGCGACGCTAAGACGCGACGCTTCCGGGACTAGTTCTCCGGAAGCGTCGAGCCTGGCGTGAGAGCGTGCCACGTGCGGTTCACGTAGGCGATGGGGTCTGCGGGCTCGTCAACCGGGCCGTTCGGGATGGAGGTGGTCAGGCCGCGCACGACGTGGAGCGTGCCGCCCGCGGTCTCGAGGCGCGAGACGATCTCGCCGCGCACCCAGGTCTTCACGCCGTGGAAGTATGGCTCGCCGGATTCGAGGCGATCCCAGATGCTCGTATCCGCGAAGCGGTCGATACCGCTGGTCGCACCAAGCTTGGCCACGTCGAGGTTCTCTGCCGTGAGGAAGTGGACCACGACGGTCTCCGCGCTCAGCAGCGTGGGCGTGCTCGAGGAGATTGCGGATGCTGAGAAGCCGAGCAGCGGCGGGGCGACTGAGATTGAGAAGACGGAGGTCGCGGTTAGCGCGACTGGCCCGCTGCCGTCGTCGGCAGTGATGAGTGCAACGCCGCCGGGGTGAAGCCGAAAGACGTTCTTGAATTCATCCGCCGATGCTTGCTCCGCGGCGCGGAAGTCTGCCTCCGAGACGCTTCCCTTGAGATAAGACGGTCGAATTGTTTGAGTCATGTGAGTTGCACTATTTCTTCGTAGCGGCCGAAACGCGATAGTTCGGAGTACAACTACTACTCTCGGGCATAGCCTGCACGAGGGGAAGCTGTGTAACGAAGAGTTACACCGCGACCGTCACGAGCGATGCGGGGGAGCCGGTGACTCGCTCGGAAAAGAATCGTGGCGGCCGACTCGAAAGAGTCAGCCGCCACGATCTTTGACGGGTCAGAAACGAAGCGCTACCGCACTATTTGCCGCTGAACGCGCCGGGTTAGTCTCAATTACAGAGCGCGGATGTTCTTGGCCTGAGGGCCCTTCTGACCCTGCTCAGCCTCGAACTCAACCTTCTGGTTTTCCTCGAGATTACGGTGTCCACGACCATCGATCTCGCTGTAGTGAGCGAACAGGTCGGCCGATCCGTCGTCGGGGGCAATGAAGCCAAAGCCCTTGTCCGAGTCGAACCACTTGACGGTGCCAGTAGGCATATATTTTTCCTTCGTTGTGCTGAACCACGTATGCGGTTCTGTTTTCCACGGTGATTTGCCACCGTGAAGTCTATGGGTCACCGGCGCGTCAGCGCGCAGGTGTTGGTGGATACTTGATGTCGCGCAGGAGCTTCTCGTGAAGTCCAGTCGATCGGTCGCGCCGAGGGCGCAGCGAACGACATCGTTTTTTGAGACAGAAATGGACGGGTGATTCAGGAACGATGTGGTCCCCATCCATCGTCAAAACTTTGCGAAGTTAGCCGGATTTTCTTCAAAACCACAACCGGGGAATTTCGCATTCGTCTTCAACCATATACGGGTCGAGGCGAATTTGTCAGGGAAATCTTCATCGAGGTGACGAAAAGTGTCGTCGGACGTCTCGGGCAAGGGACATCGCGGTCACTCCGCTCGTGCGCGGATTCGTGGGTGAGGGCGCGTTCTGGAGGACGAATTCGTAGTCGCCAGAGGCGCCGGTCGCGCGGATGATGTGACGGCTCAGCGTGGCGTCTGGATCGGCCAGGATGCGGACGCGAACGCGGGCCAGTGAGCGGGCGAATGCCACTGAGCGCTCCTTCGGCGTCGCGGTTTGGGGGAGCAGCTCTTGGGTTGCCCAGGCGAGGGCGACCGCGACGTTGATGTTCGCCGGGAACTTGGCGATCGCTAACTTCGGGTCGCCGTCGAAGGCGACGATCGGATCGTCACCGGGCTCGAGCGCGAGGATCCCGGCCCGCTCGGCATCGCTCATCCAGGGGCGCACGAGTGAGGACGCGAGCTTCGAGGTCTGAATCGAGACGGCGTCGAGTCCGTCCGCTTGCGCGGCGGCGGCGAGGATGTCGAGGCCACCAATCGCGCCGTTGGTGACGGTGAGGCTGCCCGGGCCCGAAAGCATCCCGAGCCGCGCATCCTCGTCGACGAGTGCACCGACGCTCGTGAGGAGGAGATCGCGACCAGCACGCACGACCGCGGGGCCATGCTCGATCGCGGCCCCCACGCCGGCACACTCGACGATCAGGTCGGCGTCGGCGTACGCGTCGCGTGCCTCGGTGACGGGGATGAGCGGGAAGGATGCTGGGGCTTCTCGCCTTGCGCCCGGGTCGCGGACCGCTGCGCCGAGGATGTGGAGCTCCCTGCGATCGAGTTCGGGCCCGAGGAGCGCGACGAGGTCTTGCCCGATCGCGCCGAACCCGAGGAGGAACAGGCTGCTCATGCCGACTCGTAGAGCCGGAAGGCGCCGTTGACAGGCTCGATCTCGACGTTGTGCCAGTGGCGGATGCGCTCGAGCCCGGCGGCCTCCGGGCCCGCGTACCCGCCGACGACGACCGTCACGGCGCCGGCGCCGCGAGCCGAGGCGAGGCCCGCCCCGGAATCCTCGAACGCGGCACACACCGCCGCGGGGAGGCGGAGCAGCTGGGCACCGAGTGCGAAGGGCTGCGGGTCGGGCTTGCCGACGGTGATGTCATCGGCGGTGACGGCGAGCTCAGGAAACGGCACTCCGGCCGCGCCGAATCGCTTGACGGCGAGATCACGGGGAGCGGAGGTCACGACGGCGAACGGAATCTCGCTTGCGGTCGCCCGGCGGATGAACTCGGCCGCGCCGGGGACCTCGACGATGCCGTCGATGCGTGCCATGCCCTGCGCCTCGACCTCGTCGCGCCAGCGCCACTGTTCCGCCTCGTCGTCGGGAAGGAAACGACGGACGGTATCGATCGATGGGCGGCCGTGCGAATAGTCGAGGATTGCGGTGAGATCGAGTCCGTGGACATCGGCGAACTCACGCCAAATCTGTTCGACGAGCGCGTTCGAGTCGACGAGGGTGCCGTCCATATCGAGCAGCAGTCCGGAGACGGTGTGGTTGAGCATGACTGCCTCCTGAATCGGTGCGGCTACTTCTTTAATCGGTTGCGGCGCAGGATGCGAATCACGAGACCGAGGAAAAACACCACAACGACGGCACCGACGATGACGAACGCGACCGGGTCGGCCGAGTAGGTGGATGCGGGAGTGGTGGACGAGGCCTGGGAGAGATTCGAAAACATAGCGAGTCCATTGTCCCATCAGCCGACGAAAAGGGTGCGTTGGAATATGACGACATTGGTCGCCCACCCTCGCGCAAACTCCGGCCCGGTGGAAGGATGGACAGAATCCGAACTTCGGCCCGGGAACCGGGTTGAAGCAGCCACATCGCAGCGAAAGGGAGAAGTCATGTGTCGACTACTCGCCTACGCCGCACCCCGTGAGACGACCGTCTCGGAGGTGATCGGCGCAGAAAACGCCGGAGCCTTCCAGCGAATGACGACCGTCCACAACGATGGCTGGGGCACTGCGTGGCTCGCAGCAGGCCCGGGCGAGCCAGAGCCCGAAGTTGAGTCGCTCCGCGTGTCGACTCCGGGGCAGCACGACCCGCTACTTGAATCGGCGCTCACTGAGGATGCATCTACTTCGCGCCTCGTGCACCTTCGCCTCGCGACGGACACGCACAAGCGCACGAAGGTCAACACGCATCCGTTCCTCAAAGAGGAATTCGCGTTCGCGCACAACGGCTCGATCATCCCGGTCGAAATTTTCGAGGAGCTGCTCCGCCCCGAGTCCTACGGCGACGTCGAGGGCACGACTGACTCCGAGCTGTACTTCGCGTTCATCCGCCAGGAGATCCGCGATCTCGGCGGCACGGTCGCCGACGGTGTCGTGAGCGCGGTGCAGAAGCTGCGCGCAGCCTTCCCGGTCGCGAGCCTCAACGCCGTCGTGCTGACGAATGAGGAGCTCATCGTCGTACACGCGAACTCGACGGCCTACGTGAACGACGCCACGTTCCGTAGCTACGGGGTGGACCCGGAGGCGCTGCCGATCGATCACCGCGAGTACTACTACAAGCTCGCGATGTATCAGGCGGCGGACGGGACCACGGTGTTCTCGTCGACGGGGATCGACCTCGCTGGTTGGAGCCGCGTGCCGGACGACACGATCACGCGCGTCGACCTCGACACGCTCGAGCTCTCGCAGCGCAAGATCTTCGATAGCACGCAGACGGCGACGCGCCTCGAGCCCACCGCGCTCAACGACGCGACCATCCTGGAACTCGCGCCACGCCGCGAGCGGCGAAACCCGTACAACTGGGCCATCTAGCCCCGCTCGGTGCGTAGCCGCGCCCCGGCGTATCGAACCGTGCTCGCCGGGGAGCCTGGGCCGTGGTCAGGCGCGGCCCCATAGACTGAGCGGGTGACTGTGAACCCTGAACTTATGGGCCGTCGGTTCGAGCTTTCGGAGCCGTACCAGGTCGGCCGCGAGCACGTGCGGGAGTTTGCCCGCGCCGTGTTCGCCACCAACCCCATCCACACCGACCTCGAGGCCGCGCGTAACGCGGGCTACGCCGACCTCGTCGCGCCGCCGACGTTCACCGCTGTGCTGCAGGATCGCGGGCTGCAACTCCTGCTCGCCGATCCGATGGTGACCTTCGAACTGAAGAACATCGTCCACGGCGACCAGAAGTACGAGTTCATGCGCCCGGTCGTCGCCGGCGACCTGCTCACCACCGAGCTCGAGGTCACCAAGGTCATCGCGCGCGGACGCGTCAACATGATTCAGGCGACGACGGTGATTCGCGACATTAATGGCGAGATCGTCGTGACCTCGCTCGCAACGCTCGTTATCGGTGGGGAGGAATAAGCCATGACCGAAGCCAAATTCTCGGCGGCTGCGGGGACCGACCTCAGCCAGCACGCGGTCGGTGACGTGATCACCGAACAGAACCTGCACCTCACCCGCGACGCGCTGGTGCGGTACGCCGGCGCATCCGGGGACTTCAACCCGATTCACTACCGCGATGACATCGCCGCTGAGGTGGGCCTCCCGGGCGTACTCGCGCACGGGATGCTCACGATGGGCGCTGCGATTGCGCCGCTCGTCGAGCTGCTTGGTGACCCGGGCCGCGTTGTCGAATACCAGGTCAAGTTCACCCGCCCCGTCGTGGTCGACCCAGTCGAGGGTGCCGACGTGAGCGTCGTCGCGAAGATTGGTGAGGCCGCCGACGAGCTTGGCGTCGGGCGCGTCGACCTCGACGTCATCTACGACGGCAAGGCAGTGCTCGGCAAGGCACAGGTTCGCGCGCGGTTTACCGTATGACGACGTTCGCGCAGCTCACGACGACCGCGGTCTCGGATGCCGAGGCCGACCTCGTCGTCCCGGAAAGCCGTGAGGCACTAATCGACGCCTACCTCGAGCTCGTTGACGAGCGCGAGCCGTTCCTCATTATTGGTGGCGGCTCGAACACGATCGTGAGCGATGACGGCTTCCCCGGGCGCGTGCTCAAGATTGAGACGCGGGGGCTCGAGTTCGAGGATGCGGACGGTCACGTTCTCGTGCGCGCCGAGGCGGGGGAGTCATGGCCGGGGCTGGTCGACCGGGCCGTGTTCGAGGGGCTCAGCGGTATCGAGGCCCTCGCCGGAATTCCGGGCTCGGTGGGCGCCACGCCCGTCCAGAACATCGGTGCGTACGGCCAGGAGCTTTCGGATGTGCTGACTCGCGTCGAGCTCCTCGACGCCGACACTGGCGCGGTCGAGTGGGTGGATGCAGCCGATCTCGGCCTGGGCTACCGCACGTCCGTGCTCAAGCGCCGCGAGCGTGTTGGCCTCGTGTTGCGCGTCGAGCTTCGCCTCACTCGTGTGGGTGACGGCGCGGGCGCACCCGTGCAGTATGCGCAGCTCGCGAAGGCGTTGGGCGTCGAGATCGGTGACCGCGTCGATGTCGCGGCCCAACGCGACGCCGTGTTGCGCCTGCGCGCGACGAAGGGAATGGTGCTCGACGCATCCGACCCCGACACTCGCTCGAGCGGGTCGTTCTTCGTCAACCCGATCGTGCGGCACGATTTCGCACGCGAGCTGCCGAGCGAGGCCCCACGCTTCCCCGCGGGCGAGGGCGAGGACGGCGAGCCGCTATCGAAGCTCTCCGCCGCGTGGCTAATTGATCACGCGGGAGTGAAGCGCGGTTTCGCGCTGCCGGGGTCCGGCGCTGCAATTTCCTCCAAGCACACGCTCGCGATCACGAATCACGACGGTGCGACGGCACAGGACATCGTTGAACTGGCGCGCTTCGTGCGCGCGCGAGTGCAGCAGGAATTCGGCGTGGTGCTCATCCCCGAGCCGAACCTGATCGGCCTCGAGATCTAGTGATGGCGCACGTGCAAATCGGGCGGGCGGCGGGATGAGTCCGCGCGAGTTCCGTCCGCCCGAGCCGGTTTATAAGCAGCAGGATGCGGCCGAGCCGGAACCCTCGGGACCTGCGCGTCGCCCGCGCGGCCTGCTGCTCGCAGCCATCATCGCCGGTGTCGTGGTGATCGCGCTCGGCATCACCCTCGGGACACTCTGGGGCAAGACGACGGAGCCGGTCGCGCTGGATGCGGGTACGGCGCCTGGCGCGACCGAAACTCCAGCCGAGAGCGGGCCGACAGACACCGACCTGATCGGTCCGGACGCCACGAACCCGCCGCACACTGTCGCGCGGGGCGATACGGTGCCGATCAACGTCGACGCACAGTTCCCAAACGGCGTGAAGCTCGTGCCACCCGCGCTCGGTGACTGGAGCGAGCAGGACATCATCAACCGGCCGGATCAGTTCACGGCGGTCAGCCCGGGGTACGGCGCGTCAATCGAGGTTTGGCAGACGAGCGTCTTCGGTACGCCGCAGTCGGACGAGGCGCTCACCATCGCGCAACTCAACCGCATTAGTGATGAGTGCAGCCCTGGCGGTGACACAACGCCACAGGGCGAGCCGGTTGTCGACACGTTCACTGGGACGGACGACACGAAGCTCGAAGTGCTCATCGCGAAGGTCACGGGCTGCGACGGCGGCGAGCTGTGGCTTATCGAGCGGGTCATGCCACTTTCGGGCACCCGATTCCACGTGGTGCTTTGGGACGCCTACTCGGTCGAAGACAACGAGGAACTCATGGCGATGTACGACGCGATCCGCTTCGAGTTCTAGCCGACCGCTCGGTGGGTAGTGGCCCAGCGGCGTATCGAAGCGCCCCCTCGAGACGGCGCTTCGCGCCTACTCGGGGATCGGCGTCGATGGTTGAGTATTGGGCGTAGCCCCCGTATCGAAATCAGCGCCGCGGTTCGCCCCGGAAAAGAGTCGAGCGCAGCGGGCTTTCGATGCCTCGCTGCGCTCGTACTCAAGCGCCGACGGCTACTTGTTGAACAGCTTCTGCAGGCGCTGGATGCCTTCCACGAGTGCCTCGTCGTTCAGCGCGTAGCTGAAGCGGAGGTAACCCGACGGGCCGAAGGCCTCACCGGGAACGGCCGCAACCTCGGCCTTCTCGAGGATGTAGTCGGCGAGGTCGAGCGACGAGTCGATGACCTTCCCGTCGTACTCCTTCCCGAGGAGTGCCGAGACATCGGCATACACGTAGAACGCGCCTTCGGGAACGGGAACAGTGACGCCCTCAACCTTCGAGAGCTCCTCGACGATGAGCTTGCGACGGCGGTCGAACGCGACGCGGAACTCCTCGATCGGCTCGGAAGGGCCGGTGAGGGCGGCGAGCGCGGCGCGCTGCGCAATGTTGTTCACGTTGCTCGTGAGGTGCGACTGGAGGTTGGCGGCACCCTTGATGACGTCTTCCGGCGCGACCATCCAACCGACGCGCCAGCCCGTCATCGCGAAGGACTTGGCGACACCGTTCAAGAGGATCGTGCGGTTGTCGAGCGTCGGTACGGCCTCGACGATCGAGATCGCGCGCACGCCGTCGTAGGTGAGGTTCTGGTAGATCTCGTCCGCGATGACCCAGATGTCCTTGGAGAGGGCCCACTCGCCGATGGCGCGGGTTTCTTCCTCCGAGTACACGGCACCGGTCGGGTTGGATGGCGAGACGAAAATGAGTGCGCGAGTGTTCGAGGTGAACGCCGCCTCGAGCTGCTCGGGGGTTACCTTGTAGCCCTGGTCGGCGCCGGCGAAGACTTCAACGGTCTTGCCGCCCGCGACCTTGATGATCTCGGGGTAGCTCGTCCAGGCCGGAGTTGGCATGAGTACTTCGTCGCCGTCGCCGATGACGGCATTGATGGCTTCGAAGACTGCTTGCTTGCCGCCATTGGTCACGAGCACGCGGCTGGCAGGAACATCCAGGCCCGAGTCGCGGCGCGTCTTAGCTGCGATGGCGTCGCGCAGCTCCAGCAGGCCAACGTTCGGCGTGTACTTGTGGTTCTTCGGGTCCTTGGCCGCCTCGACCGCTGCTGTTACGACGTGTTCGGGCGTGGCGAAGTCGGGCTCGCCAGCCGCGTACGAAATGACGGGGCGGCCCTGAGCCTTCAGTGCCTTGGCCTTGGTATCAACTTTGATCGTGGCAGAAGGAGCAATGGATGCGATGCGGGGCGCGAGACGCGATTCAGTCATGACCTCTAGCCTAGCCACGCACACCGAATAGCAGCTACGCGCGTGCACAGGGTTCAGGCTCCGGGTTTGTGAACTTGCCCAGCCATCGCGATCCGAAGGTTTCCCTGCGGCCCGTATCGCATGAGTTCTGCCTGAGTTGGGGCCGGGAAAGCAAAAACCGGCCGATCCCTTGTGGGGATCTGACCGGTCAGCAGGGCGGACAGGAATCGAACCTGCAACCTGCGGTTTTGGAGACCGCTGCTCTGCCAATTGAGCTACCGCCCTAAGGTTGTCACGAATGACAACTAGACAAGGGTACGCCATCAGTGGGGTTGATTGCCAGTCGGCTGACTCGACAGTGTTTGGCAACGTGAAGTAACCTGGTGAGGTTGCCAAACGGCATCATGTGGCGTGCCTGGAAACTTTATTCTCGGGACTCGGTGCGCCAGACAACATACTTCGAAGGGAATCCGCGTGGCGACTGGTACGTCTGGCGACGAGCGTGACGACGAACTCACCAATGCAACGAGTGAGGCCGTTGGCGCTGAACCGACTGACGAGACCGATGCGGAAGAGGTCGACGCAGCGTTGTCGGACGATGACTCGACGGAGGCTGCCGACGACGCCGATGGCGAAGCGGGCGCTGCCGACAACGAGGATGCGGCTGATGAGGAAGACTCTGACGAGAAAGACTCAGAGGCAGACTCCAAGGGCGCAGGCGCCAAGGACTCGGCCGTAGCTGCCGCCGCGGGCTCGAAGACTGCGGTGAAAGACAAGCGTCAGAAGCAGGGCAAGACCGCGAAGCGCTCCGAGGCGGAACTTGCCGCGAAGAAGGAACGCAAGCAGAACCCGATCGCGCGATTCTTCGGCGAGGTGATTGCCGAACTCAAGAAGGTAGTCACCCCGACTCGACAGGAGCTGTGGCGTTACGTCGCCGTCGTGATCGGCTTCCTCATCATTGTGATGGCACTCGTCGCACTCTTCGACTTCGTCGCGAACTACCTCGCATCCTGGGCATTCGGCGAAGGCACTCAGCTCTTCCAGCAGCAGCCTGCCGAAGTCCCGGTAGAGACCGTGCCCGCCGGCTAGGCGCCCATCCAGCATTCATTTCGGGCAATTTCCCGAAACCCAGACCCAAGCATCCACTGAAGAAAAGCGAGCGAACCAACAATGGCTGAAGACCGCAACCTCAACGACCCGAACGGCTTGTTCGAGCCGGCCGCGGAGCAAAACTCCGAGGTCGCCGAAGCGCAGGAGGGTGCCTTCTTCGTCGAGGATGTGGACGCCGACTCGGTAATCGAGCAGGCGGACGCTGAATACGACGACACCAGCGACGAAGCGGACATCACGAGCGAGATCTCGGACCCCGAAGTTGACGAGTTTGTCAACGACGTGCTGGACGTAGACACGTCCGAGGAAGCTGCCGCGCAGGAAGCGGCCACCGAGGATGAGCGTGAGGTTGACGAAGTTGACCCGTACGCCGAGTTCAAGATGGAACTGCGCCTCAAGCCGGGCAAGTGGTACGTCATCCACACCTACGCCGGCTTTGAGCGCAAGGTTCGCGACAACCTGAACCAGCGCGCGCAGACGATGGACGTCGAGGATTACATCTACGAGGTACAGGTCCCGATGGAAGACGTCGTTGAGATCAAGAACGGCCAGCGCAAGATGGTGACGCGCGTGCGCATCCCCGGCTACGTGCTTGTGCGCATGGAGCTCAACGAGGATACCTGGTCGGTCGTGCGCCACACGCCGGGTGTCACGGGGTTCGTGGGGAACGCCCACAACCCGACCCCATTGCGTTTCAAGGAAGCATTTGACATGCTTAAGAGTCTTGTCGACGTGCCCGATGCCTCAGCGGCGGAGAGTAAGAAGGCGGAAGGCGGTGCCGGTAAGGCACCCGTCGCCGAAGTCGACTACGAGATCGGTGAGACGATCACGATCAAGGAAGGCTCCTTCGAGGGCCTTACTGGTTCGATCAGCGAGATCAACCCCGTCAGCGGCAAGCTCACGGCACTGGTATCGCTCTTCGGTCGTGAGACGCCGGTTGAACTCGCGTTCGACCAGGTTTCGAAGCTCTAGCCGACACCCATAATCCACCGGAACCCGGAACGGCCGGGCTCCCGGGAGAGCAACTGGGCCGCAACCCAGTAGCTCGCACGAAAGAAGGAAAACACATGGCACCGAAGAAGAAGGTCACGGGTCTGATCAAGCTGCAGATCCAGGCTGGCGCCGCGAACCCCGCACCCCCGGTTGGTCCGGCGCTGGGTCAGCACGGCGTGAACATCATGGAGTTCTGCAAGGCCTACAACGCGGCAACTGAGTCGCAGCGTGGCAACGTGGTTCCGGTTGAGATCACCGTGTACGAGGACCGCTCGTTCACGTTCGTCCTCAAGACCCCTCCTGCCGCAGAACTCATCAAGAAGGCTGCTGGCGTCAAGAAGGGCTCCGGTGTGCCCCACACCAACAAGGTCGGCAAGATGACCATGGACCAGGCTCGCGAGATCGCCGAGACGAAGAAGGCTGACCTCAACGCGAACGACATCGAGGCTGGCGCGAAGATCATCGCCGGTACCGCTCGTTCGATGGGCATCGAGGTCACGGGCTCCTAAGTCCGGACCGTTTCGTCGAACCCTCGAGGCATGCGGCCTCGAGATCGGCGACTGAATTATTCCGCGGGAGAGCTGGCCAAGCTCGTCAACCGCACACTCTCGTAAGGAGCACAACATGGCACAGAAGTCCAAGGCGTACCGCGCCGCGGCAGAGAAGATCGACGCGGACAAGGTTTACACCGTCGAAGAGGCAGCAGCCCTCGCGAAGGAGACCGCGTCGCAGAAGTTCGACAGCACCGTTGAGGTCGCAATGCGCCTCGCTGTCGACCCCCGCAAGGCAGACCAGATGGTTCGCGGTACCGTGAGCCTCCCCAACGGCACCGGTAAGACCGCTCGCGTCATCGTGTTCGCCCAGGGTCCCGCGGCTGAGGCAGCTCTCGAAGCTGGCGCAGACGAGGTTGGCTCGGACGAGCTCATCGCGAAGGTCGCTGACGGCTGGACCGACTTCGACTCGGCCGTTGCCACCCCCGACATGATGGGCAAGGTCGGTCGCCTCGGTAAGGTACTTGGTCCCCGTGGCCTCATGCCGAACCCGAAGACCGGCACCGTGACCCCGGATGCAGCCAAGGCTGTTACCGAGATCAAGGGCGGAAAGATCGAGTTCCGCGTGGACAAGCACGCCAACCTGCACTTCATCGCGGGTAAGGCTTCGTTCACCGAGGACCAGCTCGTCGAGAACCTCAAGGCCGCGATCGACGAGGTCATCCGCCTCCGCCCGTCGTCGGCCAAGGGCCGCTACGTGCAGAAGGCTTCGGTTTCGACCACCTTCGGTCCGTCGATTCCGCTCGACGTTTCGGCCTTCTAAGGAACGGTTTCTTAGGAAGCCGCGTTCCGGCTAAACCCGAACGTGATTTGCCGCGCGACGCGGCGAAACTGCGAAACGAGGTCCTGCATCCACCTGGATGCGGGACCTCGTTTCGTTTCCGCCTCAACTAATAATCTTGGAACGAGTGCACGCGTCATGCAAGAGGTCGTAACAAATGGACAATTTGGCAGAGATTACTGACCGACCGGTCTCTCAGTAGGTACATTCATAGAGCGGACAACAACGTCCTTCCGGAGAGCGGCCCCCGCGCCCGGAACCATCATTTCTTTGACGACGGAGTCTTTGAATGACGCAAGTAAGCACATCCCCACAACCCACGACCTCGAATCGCGAGCGCAGGAAAGTCCTCGCCGCGACGATCGTCGGTACCACCGTCGAGTGGTACGACTTCTTCATCTACGCCTTCGCGGCCGCGCTCATCTTCGGCCCGCAGTTCTTCGGCCCGATGGGTGAGGCGTTCGGCGACGCAGGCCCGACCCTGATCTCGTTTGCCTCGATCGGTCTGTCCTTCCTGTTCCGCCCGCTCGGCGCATTCCTTGCCGGCCACTTCGGCGACAAGTACGGGCGCAAGCCAGTCCTCGTGGCGACGCTCCTGCTCATGGGTATCGCGACTTCGCTGATCGGTGTCCTCCCGACCGGCAGCATGGCCGCGACCAGCGCCGTGGTCCTGCTGCTGCTGCGCATCCTGCAGGGTATTTCTGCCGGTGGCGAGTGGGGCGGTGCCGCGCTCATGGCGGTTGAGACCGCGCCGGTCGGCAAGCGAAACCGCGCCGGTGCGTGGCCGCAGCTGGGTGTGCCGTTCGGCATGCTCCTCGCGACCGGCATGCTCACCATCCTGCAGCTATCGCTCGGCCAGGAAGCCTTCACCGCGTGGGGCTGGCGTATCGCGTTCCTCTTCTCGCTCGTGCTCATCCTGATTGGATACATCGTGCGCCGCACGATCGAAGAGTCGCCGGTGTTTAAGCAGATCCTCGACACCGCTAAGAAGGAATCCGCGCCGATCGCGGTGCTGTTCCGCCGCTTCCCGCTCATCGTGCTGCTCGCAGCCCTCGTCTTTGCCGGCGACAACGCCGTTGGCTACATGCTCGTGGGCGGTGTCGTGCAGCGCTACGCGACGACCCCGACCGCGGACGGCGGGCTCGTCGGCATGGATGGCGGTCAGGTGAGCCTCCTGCTCAACATCGCTGCCATCTCGTGGGCGATCTTCACCTATCTCGGGGCCTACATTGCCGACAAGATAGGTGCAAAGCCGGTGTTCATCATCGGCTACATCCTGATGATTTTCGCGGCCGGTGCCCTGTTCCCGCTCGTGATTATGGGTGGCGACAACCCGATCTATTTCGTCCTCGGCACCTCCCTACTCGGCATCCCGCTCGGCTTCTGCTACGGACCGCTCTCGAACTGGTACGCCGAGGTGTTCCCCGCATCGGTGCGCTTCTCGGGCGTCTCGATTACCTACGCGATCGGCGCCATCATCGGTGGCGCGTTCGCCCCGCTCATCGTCCAGGCGATCTTCGAGGCGAACACCAACGCATGGCAGGGTGCCGCGCTCTACCTCATGATCATGTCCGGCGTCGGCCTGATCGGCTCGCTGCTGTTGCGCAACCGCAACGGCATCCCGCTGGGCGCGGATATGGAGGCCTCTGGTAAGTGGCACGAGTGGAAACCAGGCGACCCGATTCCGGAGGGCGTCAAGATTAATCACTGAGTCCCACAATTCTCAGAATTCTGTAATCAACCGTCGATAGTCTGCACCTCGTGGACTTGAGAGATCCGGTCCATCGCGAACGCGAGTGAATACGACCAAGGCGGTCAGATTCATCAGACTTGAAGGAGCAACGCAGCTACAGAGAGTTTCGCAAACCGCACCAGTCCCTGGCCGAGCCTTAGGAGTACCTGAGCAGGCGCCGGAAGAGACAAGCGACCAAATCGCCCCCACCCCGAACCAGGGGAGGGGGCGATTACCATTTCCGGTCGTTAGGCGACTTCGATGGCGATCTTGCCCCGGACGTGGCCGTCGGCGACGAGGTCGTGAGCCTCGGCAATTTGCTGGAGCGGGAACGTCGCATCCAAGTGCGTGCGCAGGTCACCCTGGTCGGCGAGCTGGGCGATGGTCGTGAGGATGCGGCCCTCGGGAGAGAGCTTCAGCGTGGATGCGCGGATCGACGGGTTGGTCGCAGCCACCTCCTCCTGCATCTCCGGCCACGAACCGGTCGGCACGTTGATGATGAGACCGCCGTCGCGCAGCACCTTGAGCGAACGTGAGCCGGTGTTGTCCGCGACATTGCCGATCAAATCGAGCACTACATCCACCGGTTCCGTGATGACGTCCTCGAACCGCTGATTGCGGTAATCGATGACCTCATCCGCCCCGAGCTCGCGCAGGAAATCGAGGTTACTCTCGGATGCGGTGGCGATGACGTGCGCGCCATAAAAGTGGGCGAGCTGCACCGCGAAGTGGCCGACGCCGCCAGCACCCGCGTGGACGAGCATCCGCTGGCCGGTGTGGACTCGGGCGGCGTCGACGACCCCGGCCCATGCAGTTAGGGATGCGAGGGGCGTGGCCCCAGCCTCGGCCCAGGACATCGACTTGGGCTTTTTCGCGAGCGACATGAACGGCACCGAAACGAACTCGGCGCACGAGCCCTGATAGTGCGGGGTAAGGAGCATCCCGAAGACCTCGTCGCCAGGTTGGAACGGCGCGAGCTCGTACGGTGCCTCCTCAACGACGCCCGCAAACTCGTTGCCCGGAATCCACGGGAAGCGATCGATGAAGCGGGAGACGCCCTTGCCCGAGCGGGTCTTCACGTCGATCGGGTTCACACCGGTCGCCTTGACCCGCACGAGGGTGTCGCTGTTCGCGATATACGGGCGCGGAACCTCATCGAACTGCAGCACCTCCGATCCGCCGAATTCAGAAACTACACATGCTCGCATCAAGTCAGTCATGCAAAAAGCATGCCACGTGCCCTTGCGACGACTTGGGATGCGCGCGATACGGAATCGTTCACGCGCCCGCGGTAGCGTTGCTCTGACCCCTCGGAAGGAGCTCCTCATGCCCGCAGTTGTTTCGCTTACTCCCGCACCGGTCATTGACCGGACATATCTCGTCGACAGCTTTGACGCCGGCAAGGTGAATCGCGCGACGGAAATTCAGGAGTTCCTTTCGGGTAAGGGGATCAACGTCTCGCGCACGCTTCGGGTCGCGAACGTACCGACGTCGGCAGTGCTGCCGATCGGGCGAGAAGACGAGCACCTGCTTTTCCGCACCCCGTACCCGCAGGTGCTGCGCATCCTGCCGATCCCGGGGCGGATGCGCGTCAACACAGCGATCCTCGAAAAGAGCGGTCGCACGACGAACGTGAACCAGAAGGCCGTGCCGATTCCGCAGCGTGAGTGGGAAGCCGTGGTGGACATGACGATCACCGAGATCGAGGCGCTGCACGCTGATTGGCTCGTCGTGTCGGGCTCGGTGCCGCGTCACCCCGAGAACGGCGAGAAAGTGGACTTCACTCGCCTGTTCACCGAGGCCCGGCGCCTCGGTACGCGCGTCGCGTTTGACTCGTCCGGCACCTCGCTCGAGAAGTGGGCGCGCTCGGGGCTCGTGAACCTCATCAAGCCGAACACTGACGAGATTGCGACCCTCGTGAACCGCGAGCTGCACACTGTTGGTGAGGTGCTCGAAGCCGGCCGCGACGTGATTGAGGAATGCGGACTCGAAGTCGCGTTCGTCTCAATGGGTGGCGACGGCGCGCTTGCGATCTCGAAGGACGAGGCGATCTGGGGCTTGGCGAAGGTGGATGAAGTCGTCAACACGACCGGGGCGGGGGATGCATCCCTCGCCGGCTTCGTCGGTCATTCGATCGTCGGGCCAGGACAGCTCGGCGGCCGCGCAGACCACGGGACGTTGCCGGACCTCTCGCTGCGCGCTGGGCTCGCGAAGGGCGTCGTGTACGGCGCGGTCGCGGTGACCGTCCCGACGACGATCATCGAGTCGCTCGACAACGCGCCGACCCCGGTGCTGACCGAGCCGCCCGTCGAGAAGCCGCTTTCGGAGCCGACCAAGATCTTCGAGACGCCTTCGGCCTAGGACGCTGCTGATTATTGGGGGTTCAGGAGTCCCCGCGAGTCGCTGAGGGCGATTTTTTGCTCTGCGACGGGGCGTCTTGTCGACTGCTGAACTGCCGGAATCGGATCTCGGTTCCGGCCCGATGGTCCGCCCAGGCCACCCGTGCCCGGCCGTGGCCGGTGGGAGGCAGCAGCCCTCCCTTCGCGGTGTTATCCAAGAACCCAGACCCCGTTCTGACTACTCAAGCCGAGAGTGAGGAGCCGTTTGAGGTTGATACCAGCCGCCCGGTTCAGCCACCAGGCGTTGTTCTTCACAACACCCCGGTAAGGAACCCGGCGGGCCCCGCGTGTCATCCACGCGATCGAGCGTTCAACCATGGGCCTGTGTTGTCGATAGACGGATTGAAAGTCAGGATGCAGGGCGCGCGCCCGGTGTTCACGTTGAATTTCTTGCTGTGGATGCAACACCATTTTGCGGCCGCGGGCGGCGGTCGTGCACTGGGCTCTCAGCGGGCAACCCGCGCAAGCCGCCCCGAAAGTGACCGTGCGTTTTGAGGTGATCGATCGAGTGATTCCCGCCGGGCAAATGACGGCGCGGTTGGCCTCGTCGATGGTGAAGTCATCAATGGTGAACCCGCCCGGGACGGCTCTGCTCAACGGCATCGGCTTGATGATCGGAACATGCCCAGCAGCGGTGACCTGCGCGAGGAGGTCACCACTGCCATAAGCAGAATCGCCGAGGACCTCCACCATGTCAGATCCAATGCTGGTGTCCGCGGCCACGAGCTCGACGCCGCGGACCGCGTCACTGTTCTGCGCCCCCGATGCTTTCGTCAACGCGGCCGCGGTCACCAGGCCGGTGTCGGGCTCGATCGCAATGTGGGCTTTGAAGCCGTCTTGTTTCTTCTCCCGGCTCTTGTGTGCGTGGCGAGTGTCGGGGTCAACGGTCGAGATCACCCTGTCGGGTGCGACCTTCCGGGCGATCCGCCAGCGCCCGTCCGTGCCGTCCGATCCCTCGGCCGGTTCAACGTCTTGACCTGCGACGAGAGCGAGGAGCGCGACCGTCTCCTGCTGCGGCTCCGTCAGCATGGTCGTGTCGATCGCCGCGAGCAATGCCAGCGCGTCGGTTACGAGTCGGGAGACAAGGTCGTCCCTGGCCGCTTTGTCATCCCAAGCGATGTCGGGTTTCCCCGGCTGGGCATAGTCATGGCCAGGCAGACCGGCCACGATCGTATCGGCTCCCGGGATCTCCCGACCGACCCGCCGGATCTGCGCAACCAACTGCGTCACCGTGTCCTGGCGGGCAACGGCATCATCCAGAATCGTCGAGTCCAACGCCCGACGCTTACGACCAGAGAGCGCCCCAGACCGCGCAATGACCTCAGCCACCGCCTCGAAAATACGGTGCGGGCGTGTGCTCGCGGCCAGGCGGCGGCGCCAATAGGTCAACACCGTCGGATGGAACGACGTTTCCGTCAATCCGAAACCACACGCCGCTTTCCAACGCAAATCAAACGTCACTGCTTCCGCTGTCTCCCGGTCCGACAACGAGTGCAACGTCTGCAACACCATCACCGAAGCGATCACGTCCGCCGGCGTCGACGGGCGTCCACGGCCCGAGGGAAACAAGTCCGCGAACGCGTCATCGGGGAACAACTCGTGCCGGTGCTCGGCCAGGAACGCGAACACCGACCCAACCGGCAACATGTGACCGGCGAACGCACCGACATCCAACAACTGACGCTGACCATCATCACGACCCTGCATAAATCCAGTCTTAAACACCGGCGCCAGGAACGACAGAGGCGCGCCTTAAACCGCCAAGATAAATCAGCAGTCTCCTAGGTCGCGGCGCGCGCCCGCGTGGCGGTTGGCGGTGCTGGTGCGGGTTGGCTGCGCTGGTTGCTGGTTGCCGGTTGCCCCTGCCGTTAGCGCTTTGCCTTGCCGGTGCACGGGCAAGGGTGCGCGTTAGCTGCAATGCCTGCATTAGCGATGGTCGTTCGCATTGGGTTCCCCCTGCCGTTAGCGCTATCCCCTGCCGGTACACGGGCAAGGGCGCGCGCTAGCCGCAATGCCCGCGTTGGCGATGGTAGATCGCGGCGGGTTGCCCCTGCCGGTAGCGCTTTGCCGTGCTGGTGTACGGGCAGGGGCGCGCGTTAGCTGCAATGCTTGTGTGGCTGGCGTTCGTTCGCGCTGGGTTCCCCTTGTCGTTAGCGCTGTCCCTTGCCGGTGTACGGGCAGGGGTGCGTGTTAGCTGCAATGCCTGCGATCCAGGGTGCCACGGCGTCGAACTAGGGTGCTGCGCCGTCGGCCCAGGGTGACCGTGATGAACCAGGGCGTTCAAACACCCTGGCTCGTCACAAGCATAAAGGTCGGGCGCGAGTGGGCGAGGGATCGTGCCATGTGCATGAAGGTTCGGCCCGGCTGCATGCAGGTTCGGTGCGAGTAGGTAATGGTTCGGCGCGACTGTGCGACGGATCGACCCTCGACCATGAAGGTTCGACACGGCCGCGCAAAGGCTCGGCCGCGCCACGCCAACCAGGGCAGCCTCGCGCACGCCACGACCACGCCGCGAACCAATCTCCGAGCAACGGACAGCGTGTACCGGACCCGATTGTCGGCGGGTGCTGGCAGAATGGGCTAATGGTAATTTTTCGTCCGACGGCTACCGAGAGTTCCGACTCTCGCCCGTCTGCGGACGACTTTGCACCGCTCGCGCTCGCGGAATTGGACGCGGCGCAGCCCGAGGAGATGAAGCGCCGAACCGAATCGTTCGAGAGCTACGTCATTCGCCAGACGCGTCCATCGACACTGCCGAGTGTGCCGGTCGAGGGGGCGGTCTGGAAGTCGGGCATCCTCGAAGAGCTGCGCAACCCGCGCCCGAAGGGCCCAGTCGCGCAGCGCATCGTGTGCTCTTCGGACGATCGCGAGAACTGGCTCGCTGAGCGCCGCCGTGGAATTACGGCCACCGACGCTGCCCGCCTCGCGACGCCGACCTCAGTACGTTCAGTTGCTTCCGACAAGGTCTACGGAAACTCGTTTAGCGGTAACGCCTTCACCGACTTCGGTCGGCAACGCGAGCCCGTGATTGCCGACTGGGTGCTTCAAGAACACGGCATTGCAGCCTGCGGTCTCCTGTTCCGCTCGGCCGACAACCCGCGCCACCTCGCGACACCCGATGGTCTCGCCGAGTGGGGCGACGAGGTGGTGCTCGCCGAAATCAAGACGGTCAATAAGCCGTGGAAGCGCATCCCCCGCAACTACCTGCGACAGGTCTGGTGGCAGCAGTATGTGCTCGGCGCCGAGCGCACGCTATTCGTGTGGGAACGTCACGAGAATTTCGTGGTGCAGGATGCGGAACCCAAGTCGGTCTGGATCGATCGCGACGACGCGGAGATCGCCAAGCTCGTGACGCTCGCGGACGAGGTCCTCGCCCGCGTCAAACACGGCGCCTAACGCCGAGCTCGCTAGACAGCGCGATCAGCCGGCCTTTGAGGCGCTAAGCGCGACCAATAAGTTCATTGAGTAGCGCGAAGCGCGACCAATAAGTTCATTGAGTAGCGCGAAGCGCGTATCGAAATTTGCGATCATCATGGCCTTTCGATATGGCGCTTCGCGCCAACTCAAGGACCGACGCGGCCATCTCGGCCGAAGCGCGCTACGGCAGCGAGACCGTCGGCCGCACCTGCAGCAGCCCCTGGGATGCGCCGAGCGGCTCGAGCCAGACCTTGCCCGCGAGCGAGGCGGCGGGCTCGAGCAGGAGTCCTGCCTTCACGCCGATGAACGTGACAGTGAGCTGGGCCTTGAGGACCGCATCCGGGTCGGGCACGCTGCCGTCGTCGGGATCGATGCCGGACGGGATGTCGACGGCGATGACGATGGGCGTCGGGTCAGGGGCGGATGCGATGGCCGCCTTCACCGCGACCACAAAGGCCCGCGCCGGGTCGCGAAGCGCTGGCGACCCGCCCGCTGCCGTGCCGCCCGAACCGATGCCGAGCACCCCATCCAGCACGACGTCAGCACCTGCGACCAATGCCGCGGCCGACTCGGGAGATGCATCCAACAGTATCTCCGCGCCCTCATCGCGAGCTGCTGCTTCGGCGGCCTCGAGCAGTCGTCCTCCGACGGCAACCACCTGCACCTTCACGCCCGCATTCGCGATAAACGATGCCGCGTAAGTCGCATCCCCGCCGTTGTTGCCGGGCCCGGCCAGCACGAGCACACGGGCTGACTCGGGCGACGGGAGGATGCTCGTGACGTGTTCCGCGAGGGACTGGGCGGCCCGAATCATGAGCGGCACACCGCGCTCAAGGAAGGGCGCTTCGGCCTCGCGGATCTGGGCGGCGGAGTATCCATTACGCATACCCTCTAGTCTCCCACCAGGACGGCGCGGTCACGAATGCGCGAGGTCGGGCACGAGCCTTGGGACGAGCCGAATGAGAATAACCATGAGGATGAGCTCAACGAGCGTCTGCGTCACTACGACGAGCGGCGCGAGGCCATAGGGCTCGGGCATGGCCAAGACCAGGGGGAGTACGACGAGCGAATTCCGTGTCACGCCGCTGAATACAGCCGCTCGCTGCCCCGGAATGTCGAGCCGAGCTGCCCGGGAAACCCCGATGCCGACCGGGACCATAATCAACGCGAAGAGCAGATATACCGGGACTACGGAAACGAGCGTCGCGAGTTCCTCGCGAACTTCCGCAATCTGGGAAGCGACGGCGACGGCGAGCGTCAACATCATCAGCGGCACCATCGAGTTCGACGCGGCGGCCTGGATAGTGCTACCGAAGCGAGTTCCAGCGGCCAGTTGCGTGAGCCATGCCGCGATGAGCGGGAGCAGGATGAGCAGGAGGAACGCCTCTACGAACGGCGCGAGGTCAACGGCGACAACGAATTCTGCCCCTACGAACCACCAGAGGTACAACGGTAGCAGCAGCATTTGGGCGAGCATCAGCAGAGGCGAAGCGGCGAGGAGCCGCTCCTTCGCGCCACCCGCAAGCCCAGTGAACACGATCACGTAATCCACGCACGGAGTCAGCAGCACGAACAGCACTCCGACGAGGAGGGCGTCATCGTGCGCGACGAATCGCGACACAAGAAACACCACGATCGGCACGAGCACAAAGTTGAGCAGCAATACCGTGGCGAGAAATCGCCAATCTCGAATCGCCTGGCCGATCCTCGCGAATGGAACACCGAGGAACGTGGCGTAGAGCAATAGGCCAAGCGCCGGGTTGATCGCGACTGCGGCGGGATGCGCTACGCCGGGCGCCAGTAGCCCGACTAAACCGCCAAGACCGAGCGCGCCGAGATAATGCAGTACTTGCTGCCGTTCCATCCACGCGACGACTGACTGCATAGGCATGAGTATCGCAGCCGCCAGCGGCCAGGTGGAACTTCACACCGACACGCGATCATGCCAGCGAGTGACATCGCTTAGGCAAAGCGTGAACTCCCTGTAATTGTGCCCCGGAAACAGACTGCATTCGGTCGACTCACCTACGCTGAATTTCACTTGAGACGAAGGGGAAACGATGGGCTTCATTCAGGCATTCGCCGGTGCAATCGGCGGCACGTTGGCAGACCAGTGGATTGACTTTCTTGAACCGCCGCGCAACATTTCGCCGACGGCCGCGATCTTCCCAGCGGTAGTATCCGGCACAAACGCGGGCCGTGGCTCGAACACCAAGGGCTCAGAGCACGTCATCACGAGCGGTTCGAAGATTATCGTGCCCGAGGGGATGGGGCTCATCACCATCCAGGACGGTCAGATTACCGGCCTCGTCGCCGAGCCCGGCGGCTTCATCTTCGAACCCGACAACCAGGACTCGAAGTCGATTTTCACGGGCGGGGGACTGCTCTCGTCGACCGTGATGACCTCGTGGGAGCGCTTCAAGTTCGGCGGTCGCCCGAGCACCCAGCAGCTCGCGTTCTACGTCAACCTCAAGGAAATTCCGAACAATCGCTTCGGCACCCAGTCGGAAATCTACTGGGACGACTCCTACCTCGGAACCCAGGTCGCCGCGATCACCCGCGGAACCTACACCCTCCGCATCGTCGACCCGATCCTGTTCGTGCGTAACTTCGTGCCGCAGAACTACGTCAGCGCATCGCCCACGGTCTTCGACTTCAGCGACGTCGACAACCCCGCCGGTGCTCAGCTGTTCAACGAGGTCGTGTCGTCGCTCGCACCCGCGTTCTCGAACTACACGAACGACCCGAACAAGGGCAACCGTATGGCGCGCATCCAGGGCGACGCTCTCGGCTTTGCGCAGTCGCTGTCGGCGGCCGTCGAGGCGGGCTACAACTGGTCATCCGACCGCGGTCTCGTGATCGTGAAGACGGCGATCCAGGCGATCGAGTACGACGAGACGACAAAGAAGCTCCTCGCGGATGCGCAGAAGGCGGATGCGCTTTCCGGCTCGCGTGGGCAGTCGTTCCTGCAGCAGTCGATGGCTCGTGGTTTCGAGTCGGCCGGCGAGAACTCGGGCGGTCAGGGCATCGCGATGATGGGGATGGGCGTGGGTGCCGCGGGCGGCGCGGTCAACTACCAGCAGAACCCGAACCAGCCGGCGCCTTACCAGAACCCGTTCCAGGGTCAGCAGCAGGGCGGGCAGCAACAGCAGGCTCCCCAGCAACAACAGCAACAGCAGCAACAGCAGCAGGCCCCGCAGCAGCAGGCCCCGCAGCAGCAGGCCCCGCAGCAGGGCGCAGCCGACCCCGTGGCGCAGCTCGCGCAGTTCAAGCAGATGCTCGACCAGGGCCTGATTTCTCAGGAAGACTACGACGCCGCGAAGAACCGTGCGCTCGGGCTCGGGTAATAAGCCGAGCGCAGTTCATAGCTAATGCGTCCACGTTGTCGATTAGAGGGGAGGGGTCATGGGGCTGAATTTTTCGTTCGGTGGGGAAATCGGGCGGCAAATCTTTAACTCGATTCAGCAGAACCTGCCGAAAGAGGCTCGCGATGAGCTGAATTCGGTGTTGGGTAATGGCTCCTCCTCCGACGAGCAACGGAACTATCAGGAGCAGGGGGAACCGCAAGGGTTCTTCCAGCCTGCGCCGTCACAGTACCCGGGCCAGCAGCCCCCGGCGCAAGGCCAGCCAGGGCAAACGCAGCCAGGGCAAGACCAGTCCGGGCCACACCAGCCCGGGCAAGGTCAAGGTCCAACCGGGCAACCAACCCAGCCCCGCGCATCCGGAGCCGTGCCGACTGACCTCGGGCCGAGCGTCAACGTCGTCGACACCTCGAATAACAAGGGTGACGGGCTCGACAAGTGTCCGAAGTGTGGGTCGACCGATATCGTCCTCCGGGTCTCAGAGGGCACGCTGATTTGCCAGTTCTGCCGCTTCGAGTGGAACGAAAAGACGATCGACGAGAAGTACGGTTTCGAGTCGCCGATCTCGGAGCTCCACGGCATCCACATGGGCTCGGGCGCGACGCGGCTACAAGAATCGACGAAGGATGTGCTCACGCTCAAGTGCGGCGCGTGCGGCGCCGACGTCGTCGTGAATACCAATGAGGCGATGACCGCGCGGTGCCACTGGTGCCGCAATACCCTGTCGGTGAACCGGCAGGTCCCGAACGGCGCCGTGCCCGATGGCGTCCTGCCGTTCTCGTTCCCCAAGGACAAGGCGATTGAAAACATCCGCGAGTTCGTCTCGAAGCGCAAGTTCTTCGCCCATCCGCAGTTTGTGAAGGAGTTCGCTCCCGAGGAAGTGGTGGGCGTGTACATGCCCTACCTCACCATGGATGCGAACGCCGAGGTCGAGCTGCAGGGCAAGGGCGAGGTGCAGACCAGGCAATACACGCGCGGGTCGGGGGACAACAAGTACACCGTGTATGACGCCGACGTGTACGAGCTCGGCCGCAAATTCGACCTCTACGTTGACGACATCCTGATCGAGTCTTCGCAGCAGCGAGCCAATCAGGACACCGACCTCAACACCAACAACGTGATCAACGCCATCCAGCCGTTCGACACGAAGCAGGCCGTGTCATACAACGCGAATTACCTGCGCGGCTATACCTCGGAGCGCCGCGACCTCGACGTCACTGCCGTCGAGCCGATGGCGAACGGGCGCGTCCTGTCGGTTGCGCGAAGTCGTGCGGGAGACACCATTCGGCGCTACGGGCGCGGTGTGCGATGGGAACAGGAGCAGCTCGTCGTGCACGGCAGTCGTTGGGTCTCGCTGTACGTTCCGGTCTGGCTCTACAGCTACTACGAGCAGCGTGGCGATCGGGCGTTTACGCACTACGTCGCCGTCAACGGCCGTACCGGCTCGACGATGGGCAGCGTGCCCGTTCGCCAGGGGCGGCTGCTCGCCGTGTCGGCCGGAATTTCCATTATTGGCACGATCATCAGCGGTGTGATTGGCATCGCGTATCTCGCGCTCTAGGAAGGATGCACTGTGTTTGTTGAACTCGTCTCGGCGGACGTAACGGCCGGCATCCTCGCGCTCGCGCAGCACACCTCCACGATCGCGCAGTCTTCATCATCAAGTAGCAATAACGAAGGCCTGCTGTACCTGCTGCTGCTTGGCCCCGCATCCGGCTTCTTCTTCTATGGGGCGATGATGCGGCGGTATCGGAACCACGACAAGCGCTTCCACTACGAGCACGACTCATCGAGCGAGATGGTGAACGTGCAGGAGTATGACCGTCGGGTCAGTCGAATTACGGGCACACGTGCGCGCCGGATTCAGGGCGATAATTCCCGGGACCCGCTGCAACGACTCGGCTCGCGCACCAAGGTGTACCGTCGCCAGTAGGGCCCGCAGGCCGGACGGTTCAGATGCGCTCCCACGATTCGATCGCCCCAGGGACGACCGTGAAGAGCGGATGCGCAGTCGGCGTGGATGCGCGCCAGCGCTCGGCGTATTCGGGGCTGCGTCGCTCGAGCTTCTCGCCGAGGTGCCGCCATTCGTATTCCAGCTGCCCCTCGGTCACCGGCAACCGTTCGTCGAACCCCCGCTCCCGGATCTTGCCCGCGTTGAAGTTGTAGCCGCGAGCGGTCGCCTCCATGGCAATCCCGTCGAGGTACGCGCCGATCGCGCCCAGTGCATCCGATGTGTCGCGAAAGCGTGCGAGTTGCGGATGATTGCGGTAGCCCTTCGTCTCGCCCGCGAGGACGACCTGGGCCAGTAGGGTCTCGCGCCAGCAGGCGACGAGCCCGGCGTGATCGAGGTGCGCGGGATGGAGCGACCAGATTCGCATTAGGCGCCGCTTCCTGAGTTGACGCCGCTTCCCGAGCTGGTTTCGCTTGCGCTGCTCACCTCGGCGCCGGCCACGGGCTCGGCGGCGTGCTTCGGTGGGGTCGCTCGCGAATGGCCCTGTTCTTCCGCCAGGATGCGCCCCGCGGTCTGCCGATCGTTGCCGTCGACCGTCGCGCGCGGCAGGTTCGATGGCCACCAGATCGCCTTGCCGATGTCATAGGCGAGTGCGGGAACGAGCAGGGTGCGAACGACGAACGTGTCGAGCAGCACCCCGAATGCGACGATGAACGCGATCTGCACGAGGAACAGGATCGGGATGACGGACAGCGCGGCGAACGTCGCGGCAAGCACGAGACCCGCCGAGGTGATGACGCCACCGGTGATGGTGAGGCCCCGCAATACGCCCTGTCGAGTGCCGTGCGCGAGTGATTCCTCACGCACGCGAGTCATGAGGAAGATGTTGTAGTCGATGCCGAGCGCCACCAGGAAGACGAACCCATACAGCGGAACCGCCGGGTCGGCGCCCGGGAAGTCGAACACCGTGTTGAAGGCGAGCGCGGCGACGCCCATCGCGGTGCCGAACGACAGCACGGTCGTGAGGATGAGCAGCACCGGCGCGAGCACTGAGCGCAGGAGCAGCATCAGGATGAGCATGATCACGACGAGCACGATCGGGATGATGAGGTTACCGTCGTGAATTGAGGCGTCTTTGGTATCGATGGCAGTGGCAGTGACGCCGCCGACGAGGGCATCCGGATGCGCCTGCTCGAGGTCGCTCCGCAACTCGCGCACGGTGTCGCCCGCGGCATCCGAATCAGGCGCGTGCGTGAGCGTTCCCTGGAGGAGCACATCGCCGTCAACGACCGTCGGTGCCGGCGCGGGAGTCCCTGGAGGGCCCATCGGCTGGATTCCGTCTGCGGTGACCGGCGCGGTACCGCTCGGCGAATCCGCGGCGGTGACGGTGACCGAGTCGATGCCGTCGTTCGCGAGCATGATCGCGGCCGCATCCTCGAGCTCCGCTTCGGCGACGACGACATAAGCCGGACTTCCCGAGCCTTCCGGGAAGTGCTCGCCGAGGTACTGCTGGCCGTCTCGAGCCTGCGATTCGCCGAGAACGAGTTCCGACTGCGCGACACCGACCGCGTTGAGCTGCGTCGCGCCGAGTGCGCCGACAAGCAGGACACCGGTCGTGATCATCCACACGAGCCGGGGGTGCCGCTGCACGAGTCGCGCCACCGCGACCCAGAATCCTCGCCGATTCGGGATGCCGGCCTCGGCTTCGACGACCTCGGGCTCGTACTTCGGGCGGCGCGGCCAGAATCCGGCCCGGCCGAACGCGAACAGGATCGCGGGCAGCAGCGTCAGCGCCGAGAGCATGGCGAACACGATGCCGATCGAGGCGACGGGGCCGAGCGTGCTGTTCGACTTCAAGTCGCTCAGGAGGAGGCACAGGAGCCCTGCGATGACGGTGCCGCCCGACGCCGCGATCGGTTCGAGCGATCCCCGCAGGGCGGCGCGCGTCGCGTGCCACTTGTCCCGTGTCATACGAAGCTCTTCGCGATACCGCGACACGTAGAGCAGCGAGTAGTCGGTCGCGGCGCCGATGACGAGGATGAACAGGACGCCCTGGGTCTGGCCGCTCAGCAGCACGATTTCGGCCTTGGCGAGCCACCAGACGGTGAGGAGCGCGACGCACAGCGCGAACATGCTCGTGGCGAGCACCGCGACCGGCAGGAGGAGGGATCGGTAGACGAGCACGAGGATGACGAACACGGCGGCAAGCGCGACGCCGAGCAGCAGGCCGTCGATACCCGAGAACGCCTCCACGAGGTCTGCCGAGAATCCTGCCGGCCCGGTGACGTACACATCCACGCCCGCGGGAGCGCCCGCTGCGAGGGCGCTTTCGAGAGCGGCGACCGCATCGCCGATGTCGCCCGAAGAATCGATCGGGACGAACGCCTGCGCCGCGAAACCATCCTTCGAAGGAATCGCGGGGGACACGTCGCCGTCGACGCCGGCCATCCCGGCCAGACTGGAAACGTCATCCTGGATTGCCGCGAGCTGCTGGTCGGTCAGCTCAGTCTCGGCGACGAACACCACCACGGCTGGGATCGCCTCGGAATCGTTGAACTCCCCGAGCAGCTCCTGCGCCTGGGTCGCCTCGGCAGATTCCGGCAGATAGGCCGTCTGGTCGTTCTTGGAGACCTCCGATACCCGGCCGAAGAACGGCCCGCCGATCGCCGCGCCGACGAGCCACACGAGGATGATTGCCGCGGGCAGGAGCGTGCGTAGCCCATGCAGACGCTTCGGTGCCGCCGATTCTGTAGATACCAAATCAGAAGTGGCGGAACTCTGCTCTTCCACGTACTTCGAGGAATGCATCGAATTTCTCCCAGCAGTATTTAGTTCGCCTAGCTAGAAACAAGCTTAGCACGATGGTTGATTGGGTAGAATGAACAGATGGGGACTTTCGGGGAGGGCAACAGTCTCGGTCGCGCGTCTACAATGTCGAAGCAGCCGATCCTCGAAGCGAGCTCATTGATCGAGCGCACCTTTCCGAGCGGGATGTGGTCCAGATCAGTGCCGTCATGGAGGCGCTGGGACGCTATCGCGAAGCGGAGCAGCGCCTGTCTGAGGCATCGCTGAAATACATGAAGCTGAACGGCACCGATATGCGGGCGCTTCATTTCTTGATCGTGTGCGGCAACGACGGGACGATTGCCACGCCGGGTGCGCTGGCAGCGCACCTTCATATCTCCAGCGCATCCACGACCAAGCTACTGGATCGTCTCGAGCGAGGCGGGCACGTCACCAGGGAGCCGCATCCGAGTGACCGGCGAGCTCTTGCCATTTCCATCACTGAGGAGACGCGTCAGGCGGCGATGGAGACCGTCGGGCGTCAGCACTCGAAGCGGTTCTATGCGGCCGCGAGGCTGACCTCCCAGGAGCGTGACGTGGTGGTTCGCTTTCTCGACGACATGACGAGTGAAATCACGCTGGTCGACGAGCCATGGGCGAAGGGCTAGTCGCGTGAATGCGCCAGTCCCTTGCGCAGACGTGCATTGCCGCCTAAGCTAGTCCTCAGCCTTAGACCGTTGGTGCTCGGTGTGCGTATTTCGATTCGCGTTCCGAACGAAGGTTCCTTGCAAAAGGACTGCCATCGCAGGTGACTGTAGCAGCGCATCCTCGTTTCTGTAGAGGGTTGCGCACTTACGCTCCGGCATCTGCGTCGGAGCGTTTTTTGTTTTGGATGCGCTCCTCGAGCGCGCGCCAACGGTGCGACGGAAGCACCCGCTTCTGGCGCGCGATTCAGATGAGAGGAGACCCATGGCGACGAAGGATGCAACTGTCGCAGAGCTCACGAAGGAATTCGAGAGCTCTTCGGCCGTCGTGCTGACTGAGTACCGCGGTCTCACCGTGACCCAGCTTAAGACGCTGCGTCGTTCGCTCGGTGAGTCTGCAAACTACGCCGTGGCGAAGAACACGCTTGCCAAGATTGCAGCCAAGAACGCTGGAGTCGAAGGCCTCGACGAACTCTTCACCGGACCGACCGCAATTGCGTTCGTGAAGGGTGAAGTCGTTGACGCTGCCAAGGCACTGCGTGACTTTGCCAAGGACAACCCCCTCCTGGTGATCAAGGGCGGCCACTTCGATGGCGCCGCAATCACCGCGGAAGAGGTAAACAAGCTGGCGAACCTCGAGAACCGCGAAACGCTGCTCGGCAAGCTTGCCGGCGCTTTCAAGGCCTCGCTGTTCGGAGCCGCATACATGTTCACCGCGCCTGCGTCGAAGGCGGTTCGTACCGTCGACGCTCTGCGCGAAAAGCAGGAGTCCGCGAACTAGTCCATCCCGGACTCGAATCTTGCGGAAAAATTCATTACAAGGAGAAAACAAATGGCAAAGCTTACTGCTGAAGAGCTCATCGAGGCCTTCAAGGAACTGACCCTCATCGAGCTCAGCGACTTCGTCAAGCTCTTCGAGGAGACCTTCGAGGTCACCGCTGCTGCTCCGGTTGCTGTTGCAGCTGCTGGTGGCGCTGCTGGTGGCGAGGCTGCCGCTGCTGAGGAAGAGAAGACTGAGTTCGACGTCATCCTCGAAGCTGCTGGCGACAAGAAGATCCAGGTCATCAAGGAGGTCCGTGGCCTCACTTCGCTCGGCCTCGGCGAGGCAAAGGCTCTCGTTGACGGTGCTCCCAAGGCTGTGCTTGAGGGCGCAAACAAGGAAGACGCCGAGAAGGCAAAGGCAGCTCTCGAGGCTGCTGGTGCAACCGTTACCCTCAAGTAGTTTTCGCTACGCGGGGGAGCGCGTCTTCGCTCTCTAACTAAAGACCGCGGGTCGGGACAGACGTCCTCGCCCGCGGTCTTTTCTCGTTTCCCCAACATTTCCGCGGAGGATCCTCGAAAGAATGCGCCGCGACGCCCGACTTATTACGTAATTGATTGGGGAATGCGACCAGAGGTTGATTGCGATGAAAGTAACAGGACGGTAACCTCATTCGCAGGTTGTTTTAAGGAAAGTGTCATGCTTGCCCTTCGGTGCGCGTGACGATGCGATAGAGAGAGCTACTACATGACTAATTCGCGCAAGCGCACGACCGGGGCGGCAATCGCTGGCTCGGCACTCGTCCTCGGTGCAGTATTCACCCCCGTTGCGGCATACGCCGCTCCCGCTGAGACCCCGCCCGCTGACTCGACGGTAACTCCGGCTGCTGAGGCGCAGCTTGCAGCCGTTCAGTCGGTGTACACGACTGCTGAATCGATCTCGGGCCTCGAGTACGTCGGTAGCGGCTTTACGCCGGGCGCGACCTATGAGCTTTTCCTTGTTCAGCCCGGTTCAACTACGCGGGAATCCGTGACGGATACCGGCGAGGGCTACATCGTTGCCGATGACGGAACCGTCTCGGGTGTCGTCAACTTGTATGAAGGCGACGTTGCGGTTGCTTTCCCCGAGGGTGACTACCAGTTCATCGTCGTTGAAGGCACCAACGAGGCTTCGGCTGCGTTCAGCGTGAGCGATGCGCCGGTTGAGACCGAGACCACGGCTCCGACCGAGACTGAGACGACGGCTCCGGTTGAGACCGAGACCACGGCTCCGACCGAGACGACCGCTCCGACCGAGACGACCGCTCCGACCGAGACCCCGACTGAGACCACGGCACCGGTTGAGCAGACCCTCGTGGTCGAGCAGGACAACTACACGGTTGCTGAATCGATCAACGGCGTCAACTACGTCGGTACGGGCTTCGCCCCGAACACCGAATTCGCACTCTGGGTGATCATTCCTGGTTCCACCGAGTGGACCGAAGTTACCTACACTCCGAGCGACGAGACCGAGCCGCAGATCTCGGACGCCGAAGGTAACGTTGCTGGCACGCTCAACTACTACAACCTCGACACCGGTGTGGAAATCGAGTTCCCCGAGGGTGCCTACCAGATTCGCGTCGTGCAGGTCACGGAAGGTGACGACGAGCTCGCAGCGGAGGCAGCCTTCACGGTTGGCGAAGTAGCTGAGACCACCGCGCCGACCGACGACGAGACCACGATTCCGACTTCGGACGAAACCGAAGACACCTCGGGCTCGGACGACAAGACTGACGACAAGGGCAGTGCCGACAAGGGCAGCTCGGATGACAAGGGCAGCTCAGTCGACAGCGAAGACCAGCTCGCGCAGACCGGTGCGGACGACCTCCTCCCCGTCTTCGTTGCGGGTGGTCTTGTGCTCATGGCTGCGGGTGCCGGACTCTTCCTCGTTCGCCGCCGCCTCGAGGCATAGTCCGCACTCGAAGTAATCAGGGGCCACGGTCTCTGACAAGGCGAGAGCCATACTGCGGGTCGGGATAATTTCCCGGCCCGCAGTGTTTTCCATACTCTTTACCTGCGACCAGATATCATTTCGGAAACGGCGATTGTTTCGCCGCATTGACTTAAGGGGAGAACAAGTTATGGCAACCTATGCCCGGAACTTTTCTCGATCTGTAATTGCGGTGGCCGCCACGTGCATCCTTGGTGCGACCGTCGCAGCGCCCGCCTACGCGACAACAGTCGCGGACGACGCCGGGGAGACAACCTCGACCGTGACTCCCGTGACAGCGGAAGCTAGCGCACAGGCGCAGCCGGAGCTTAGCTTCACAACGCTCTCCACCGCGACAACTGCCGCCGTCCCGGACGAGCCTGGCAACGCATCCGTCGATCCTGCCGTTGATGCAACGCAGCAGGAGGCGGCGCCAGCAGAAACTAGCACCACCGAGACTGGCGGTTCGGATGCGTCCGGAACGACCGATACTGGTGGTGCCGATGCTGGCACGGATCCGGGCACTGGCACGGATCCGGGCACCGGGACGGACACCGGTAGCGTCGATGCTGGCGCGGATGCAGGAGCCGACGGAAGCGGCGGCTCCGATGGCAGTGGTGCCAACAACGAGGCCGAGGGTGGCGTTGATGGTAGCGGTACCTCAAGCGGCACCGACACGTCCACGGGAGGTACCGGCGGCTCGGCTGACGCGAGCGGCGGCGTCGACGGTGAAGTCCCCGTTGACCCCGCACCCTCCGAGGAGCCACCGATCACCAGCCCCGGGCCCGAACTTCCGATTCAACCCGTCGCCCCCGATTCGCAGTCTTCTGGCCCATCCGTCGTTCCCGAAGAGCCCGGCAAGGCCGACGCGCCCACCCGGACTCAAGACATGGAGAACGGGACGAGCCAGACGAATGGGACGAGCCAGACGAATCGGCCTACGCTGAGCCAGACCGTCGACCCAGAGACCACCGCGGACGACGATCGCGGCGGCGTCAAGGCTGAGACCGAGTCGCTTGCCCAGACTGGCGCAAATGAGCTTCTCCTTATCGTCGGCATCGGGGCACTGCTCGTCATCGGCGGGATCGTGCTCGTGGTTATGCGGCTCCGAAAGCGCGGCAGCTAGGTCGGTGGCAACGTGACCTGCAAAAAGCAGGTACGATATACCGATGTCCGCACTTTTGTGCGGCCCTGGAGGATTCGCCTAGTGGCCTATGGCGCACGCTTGGAAAGCGTGTTGGGTGCAAGCCCTCAGGGGTTCGAATCCCCTATCCTCCGCCATTAAACTATGCCCCCGACCAGGTGATTGTCTCGCCGAGTCGGGGGCATGTTTCGTCCATGCAACGTTTCTATGCAATAAGGGGCACATCATGCAGGACTGGATTGAGCATCGTCGCGGTATCGACGGCGAACGGCTCGGCTGGATGCGACCCGAGGGCGAGGGCTTCGTCGTCATCGATTTGCTCGGTCGAGCAAGGACGAAAGCACTCGATTGGTTGGATGCGGAAACGTTTCTCGAGGAGCTCGGCATCGGCTACCTTGCCGACAAGTACGAGGTCTTGCTCGAAAATGGCTCGTGGCAGCGAGTCCGCATCATCGAGGTGTCGACCAGCAGGATCTCCCTCAAACAGGAAGACTGGGGCGACATGTCAGCGCCGCCGGTCTACTACAGAGCGAATTTCCCGCTGGACGAAGCGCAGCTGCGTCCGGTTCAGTAGCGCGCGACACCACTGCGGGAAACAGCGCGTGAAAAAGTGCACGTATGAGCACGACACGCTGCGACACACCGTGCGCTGTGCTCATACGTGCACAATTTTCCTCGGTAGGACGCCGGGCCGCCCGAATTCCTCGGTAGGACGCCGGGCCGTCCGGCTTCCTCGGTAGGACGCCGCCGTCCAGCAGCCCTACGCGAACGGGGCGGAGGCGGCGTCGAGGGTGGCGACCTCGTCGGCGGTTAGCTCAAGCGAGGGTGCGGCCATAATGGCGGGCAGCTGCTCAGGCTTGCTCGCAGAGGCGATCGGCGCGGTGACGCCCTTCGCGAGTAGCCAAGCGAGCGCCACTGTGGTGGGTTCTACGCCGCGGGCCTCCGCGACCTCGACCAGCGCATCCACGACCGTGAAGCCTTCATCGGTCGCGTAGCCCGAGGCCATGCCCTGCCGGGCCGCTCCCTCGAGATCGGAGGCCTGGCGGTACTTTCCGGTGAGGAAACCCGACGCGAGCGAGAAATAGGGGAACACGGCGGCATCGAACTCGCGAGCAATGTGCGCGTATCCCTGCTCGTAGCCTGCCCGCGCGACGAGGTTGTACTGCGGTTGGATCGCGACGGGGAGCGTCAAGTTCGCCGACTTCGCGGTCTCGAACCACTCGCGCATCCGTTCAGGGGTGAAGTTCGAAAGCGCGACGTGGCGAACGCGGCCCGATTGCACGAGATCGTGAGCGATCTGCACCTGCTCGTCGATCGCTACCGACTCATCGTCGTAGTGCGCGTAGTAGATGTCGACGTAGTCGGTCTGCAGGCGCTCAAGCGACTCGTTCAGCGCTGCGTCGGCATTCTCGCGAGACAAGCCCTTGCGCGAGCTGAGTCCGCCTACCTTGGTGGCGATGATGACCTCGCCGCGGTTGCCGCGTTCCTGCATCCATTCCCCAAGGACTCGTTCCGAGTCGCCGCCATCGCTACCCTCTTGCCACTGCGCATACGAGTCCGCGGTGTCGATGAAGTTTCCGCCGGCCGCGACGAATGCGTCGAGCACGGCGAACGACGTGTCGCGATCGGAAGTCCAGCCGAACGTGTTGCCGCCGAGGTTGATCGGGAAGATTTCGATTTCGGTACGGGGGATGCGGGCCATGAGTCTCCTAGTAGGTGAAATGGGTTCGGCAGGGAGGCTACACCCCAATATTGCGGGGAAACGAAAAGGACCCCTCGCGCACCCGCCAGAGCCTGGTTACCCTTGCTTCGTTTCCGACCTGGGGGAGTTGGCCTGGATGGCGCCACGCGAGGAGCCAGCGTCCAGCATATCGTGACGCGGGGGCAAATGCACTTCGCGGCTGCGCGGCGATTCAGGGGCGCGACCATTCGTGTCGTTAACATGAACCCTGTGACCGCAAGTATTTACATCACGTCGTCCGAAGGCTATTCCGGCAAGCAAGCAGTGGGGCTTGGCGTGCTCGATACCCTGACCAAACACGTCGGTCGGGTCGGGCTGTTCCGGCCGATCGTGGAGGATCCCGCGACCGACGATGTGCTGTCGCACATGCTCGATCGGGTGGATGCGTCGCTCGGCTTGACCCCGGAGGAGTGCGTTGGTGCGACGTACGACGAGGTGCACGACGACGGCGATGCCGCCCTCGCCAAGATCATCCAGCGCTATGACGCGGTCGCGCGCCGCTGCGAGGCGGTCGTCATCATCGGCAGTGACTTCACCGACGTCGGTAACCCGGCGGAACTCAGCTTTAACGCCCGTGTCGCCACCAACCTCGGCGCGCCCGTGCTGCTCGTGCTGTCGGGCCGGAACCAGAACGACCTGACGCCCCGCACGGCGGAGGAACTCGGCCAGGTGGCGGCAATCACGCTGCCCGAGCTGCGGGAGGAGCACGCGAAGCTCATCGCCGTGGTCGTGAACCGAGCCGAGCCGCACGCGCTCGAAGAGATTCAGGCCGAGGTCAAGCGGGTCGTGCGTGAGGATGCGCACGGCGGCAAGGTGCCCGTGTGGGCGCTGCCGCAGAACCCCATTCTGATCGCACCGACGGTCACCGAGCTTGCCACGGCGGTTGAAGGTGAGCTCTACTCGGGCGACGAGGCGCTGATGTCGCGCGAGGTGCTCGGCGTCACGGTCTGCGGTATGTCGATGGAGAACGTACTGAGCCGCACCTTCGAGTCCGGGGTCGCCGTGGTCGCGGCCGACCGCACCGAAACGCTCGTCGCGCTCCTGCTCGCTCAGCAGGCGGACAACTTCCCGTCGCTCGCGGCCATTGTCGTGAACGGACCGTTCGAATTCTCCTCCACGATCGAGACGCTGCTGCGCGGTGTTGACCTCAACGTCCCGATTGTGCGCACGCAGTACGGCACGTTCGAGACCTCGCAGCGCATCATCAACACTCGCGGTCGGTTCTCCGCGGCGAATCGTCGCAAGGTGGATGCGGCGCTCCAGGACTTCTCGCAGTACATCGACCATGACGAGCTCGTCGAGCTCCTCAACGTCCCTGAGCCATCCGTCGTCACCCCGCTCATGTTCGAGTACACCCTGCTCGATCGGGCCCGACGCGACCGGAAAAAGATCGTGCTCCCGGAAGGAGAGGACGATCGCATCCTGATCGCCGCATCCACGCTGCTGGCCCGCGAGGTGGCCGATCTCGTGATCCTCGGCGACGCCGACGCGATTCGCCGCCGAGCGGTCGAGCTCGGCGTCAATGTGGAGGCAGCCGAGATCATCTCGCCGCAGGATCCCGAACTTGTTGAGAAGTTCGCCACCGAGTATGCCCGGCTTCGCGCGCACAAGGGCGTGTCGATCGAGGACGCGCGCCTGCGCGTCCAGGACGTGTCGTACTTCGGCACGATGATGGTGCACCTGGGACTTGCCGATGGCATGGTCTCGGGGGCGGCGCACACTACGGCCCACACCATCCGCCCGAGCTTCGAGATCGTGAAGACGAAGCCGAGCGTGTCGATCGTCTCGAGCGTGTTCCTGATGTCGCTCGCCGACCGAGTGCTCGTGTACGGCGACTGCGCGGTCAACCCCGCGCCGACCGCCGAGCAGCTCGCCGACATTGCGGTCTCGTCGGCGGAGACCGCGGCGCAGTTCCACATCGAGCCGCGCGTCGCGATGCTGAGCTACTCGACGGGTGATTCGGGCACGGGTGAAGACGTCGACAAGGTGCGCGAGGCGACGCGACTCGTGCGCGAACGGGCGCCGGAGCTGCCCGTCGAAGGCCCGCTGCAATACGACGCGGCGACGGACATGGCGGTTGCCGCGAAGAAAATGCCGGGGAGCGAGGTCGCGGGGCGCGCATCCGTGTTCATCTTCCCCGACCTCAACACCGGCAACAACACGTACAAGGCAGTCCAGCGCTCGGCTGGGGCGGTCGCGATCGGGCCAGTCCTGCAGGGCCTGAACAAGCCGATCAACGACCTCTCCCGCGGCGCGCTCGTCACCGACATCATCAACACCGTCGCGATCACCGCGATCCAGGCTCAGGCAGAGGCCGCGGCCAAGTAAATTCGGATGCGCCGTGCCTCGCCTTGGCAGCGCGGCGCTTCCGTTTGCAACCATCGCTCCGAGATATCTAACGAAAGTAGCGCCAATGACTGTCGTCCTCGTCGTCAACTCCGGCTCGTCCTCGCTGAAGTATCAGCTCATCGAAATGTCGGATGAGCGGGTGCTTGCCTCCGGTCTCATCGAGCGCATCGGCGAAGCCTCCGGCGTCGTCACCCACAAGCGGGGCGATGAGCGAGCGGAGCGAGAACTCGAGATCGGCGACCACGACGCCGCGTTCGACATCATGATGCAAAACTTCGCGGAACACGGCCCGTCGATGGACGACGCGAAGCCGGTGGTGGTCGGGCACCGAATCGTGCAGGGCGGGCGGCGGTTCTACGGGCCGACGATCATCGACGAGAAGGTCGAAATGGATATTGAGGAGCTCATCCCACTCGCGCCGCTCCACAACGGACCGAATCTCGCTGGTGTGCGCGCGGCACGGCGGGTGTTTGCAAACATCCCGCACGTCGCGGTGTTCGACACGGCTTTTCACACGACGCTCTCGGATGCGGCGAGCTACTACGCGCTCAACCGCGAGGTGGCCGACAAGTATCGGGTGCGGAAGTACGGCGCTCACGGCACGAGCCACAAGTACGTCTCCGAGGCCGCCGCGGAATTTCTTGACCGGCCCTACGACGAGCTGCGTACCGTCGTGCTGCACATTGGCAACGGCGCCTCGGCCTGTGCGGTCGACGGCGGTAAATCGATCGACACCTCGATGGGCATGACCCCGCTCGAGGGGCTCGTGATGGGCACGCGCACCGGCGACATCGACCCCGCGGTGCTCTTCCACTTGCACCGCAAGGCGGGCTACTCGGTGGATGACCTTGACCGGCTCCTGAACAAGCAGTCCGGTCTGTTGGGGCTGACGGGGACGAACGACGTGCGCGATGTCACGGCACGCGCCGCGGCGGGCGACGAAGCGGCCGAGCTCGGGCTCGAGATCTATGTTCACCGACTGCGCCACTACATCGGTTCCTACCTCGTCGCGCTGCAGGGCGCGGACGTCATTGCGTGGTGCGGCGGCGTCGGCGAGAACTCGGTCGAGGTGCGGAAGCGCGCGTTGGCTGGGATGGAGTGGCTCGGCGTTGAGCTGGATGCGGAGCGCAACGAGGCCCGCCGCGACGGGATTCGCGAGATCTCGACGGACTCATCCCGCGTTCGCATCCTCGTCGTGCCGACCAACGAGGAGATTGAGATCGCTCGCCAGTCGCTCGAGGCGACGGGCGTGCCCGCGGCCCAGTAGGTGGGCGCGGCCGGCTTCGAGAGGACTTTGAGTCGGCGGGCGCAGCAGGCCGTATCGAAAAGTCCGGCAGCACGAGCGGCGTCGCGAAGCTCGCCGAGTGCGACCGCAGGTCGCGTATCGAGGCCGCCCAGCCCTGTGGATGCGGTGTATAGGTGTGGCCTCGAGCGGTCTACGATGGTGGGCATGGTCGCTGCCCTCTATCGTCGTTATCGGCCCGAGTCATTCGCCGAAATGATCGGGCAGCGTCAAGTGACCGACCCCCTCATGACGGCGCTTCGCACCGGCCGAATCAATCACGCGTACCTCTTTTCCGGCCCGCGAGGTTGCGGTAAGACGTCGTCTGCGCGCATCCTCGCCCGCTGCCTGAACTGCGCCGAGGGCCCGACCCCGGAGCCCTGCGGCAAGTGCGAATCCTGCCTCGAACTCGGGCGCAACGGCGGCGGGTCAATCGACGTGTTCGAGATCGACGCCGCGAGCCACGGTGGCGTCGACGACGCGCGTGAGCTGCGCGAGCGTGCGGTCGTCGCGCCGACGCGAGACCGCTACAAGATCTTCATCATTGACGAGGCACACATGGTGACCGCGGCTGGCTTCAACGCACTGCTCAAGGTCGTCGAAGAGCCACCGGAAAACGTCATGTTTATCTTCGCGACGACCGAGCCAGAGAAAGTCATCGGCACGATTCGCTCGCGCACGCACCACTTCCCGTTCCGGCTCATTCCGCCCGCGCCGATGCTCGAGTATGTCGAGGAAATCTGCGCGGCGGAGGGTGTTACCGCGCAGCCGGGTGTGCTGCCGCTCGTTGTGCGCGCGGGTGGCGGCTCGGCGCGTGACACGATGTCGCTGCTCGACCAGCTCATCGCTGGCACCGACGGCAGCGAGCTCGAGTACGGGCTCGCGACGCAGCTGCTCGGATTCACCTCGCAGGGCCTGTTGAACGACGCAATTAATGCGTTCGCGGCTGGCGACGCGGCCGAGGCGTACCGGTCGGTGGATGCGGTGATTCAGTCTGGCCAGGACCCGCGGCGTTACGTCGAAGACCTCCTAGAACGCGTTCGCGACCTCATCATCGTGCGCGCGCTCGGAGAATCGGCATCCTCGGTGCTTCGCGGCGCTGCCCCCGATGACCTCGAACAGATGCGGGGCGCCGCGGCGCGCTTCTCGCCGCGGGCACTCAGCCAGATGGCCGACATCGTGAATGAAACGCTCACCGAGATGAGCGGCGTGACCGCGCCGCGGGTGCAGCTCGAGCTGATGGTTGCGCGGATTCTCGTCGCGATGCGCGCCGACTTCGCGGGCGGCGCGGCCGGGTTTGTGGAGGCGGGGGAGACCCCGCTGGGGCAAGGCAGCCAGACCTCGGGGCGGGGTGCGGCTCGGCCGGCCACACCTGCTGGCGGTGCCGCGCAGTCCGCACCGTCGCAGGCTTCCGCCCCGTCGCGTTCTTCTGCACCGTCGCCGGCTTCCGCACCGTCGCGGGCTTCCGCACTTGCGAATGGGCCTCTTGGTCCTTCAACCAGCACTGCTCAGCCGGATGTGCGACCAGAGCAGGGCCCGGCGAGTCCGGCCGCAGATGCAGCAGCGGCATGGGACGCCGTCGCACCCGAACCCGCGCCATCCGCAGACGTGTCGGCGAGCCGAGTCGAGCCATCCGTCTCGTCAGCCAGCGAACCTGTGTCGGAGCCAGAACGTGCATCCGAACCCGCTCAGCAGCAGAACCAGCGGCGCGACGAGACGACGAACCACCCGGAGCAAGCTGTCGATCCGGGGAGCTTCGACCTCTCCCGGGTTCGCGCGGCGTGGCCCGAGGTGCTCGAGCAGATCGCGCGCGACGGGCATCCGACTTCGGCTGCAATCGTGAAGCAGGTCATCCCGACCGAGTTCGGTGCGGGCGAGGGCGCGGGCAAACTCCGCGTCGAGGTGCCCAACCGTGGCGTGATGGACCAGCTGTCGCGTGGCCGCGAACAGGGCAACGCGCCGGCGAACCATCTCAAGACGGCGCTCGGTCGGGTTTTCGGCTTTGACGTGGTCGTCTACCCGCGCGTGCTCAAGGACGGTGAAACGTCCGCAGCGCCCTCGACGGATGCGCCACCTGCAGATCCGGATCGTCACCGAGGCGCGCCGAGCGAGCCAACCGGGCAGCGCAATCCGGCCGGATCGACTCCGGCTGTGCGGAACGAGGCCTCCGCCGCGGCGGTCGCGACCACTCACACGGAACGCGCACCGAAAACTGAACCGACCTCGCCGTCACCGGCGGCCAAGGTCGCGACATGGGACGTCGTGGCGATTCCGGGCTCGGAGGACGGCCCCGGCTCGGGATGGGATGACCTCGCGACCGAGTCGGCGACGCCGACGGAGCAATCGAGCGAGGCGCGCATCCCTGAGGTAATTGCGGCGAAGACCCTGGCAGCGAACGAGGCCGACACGATCGAGCGCGACTCGATGGCCGCATCCGTCGCCTCGAAGGAACGCTCGAACTCGGCCGCGGCAACCGCAGCGCCGACGCAGACCACCGCGTCGGCCCAGGAACTCGAGCCCGCGCCAGCCCGGCGCCATCCGGCACTGGCCACGGGCAGCGAGCGCTACGGTGAATCGGTCATCCGAGAGCGGCTCGGCGCCCGATTCGTGAGCGAAGAACCTATTGAGATATTGCAGGAGACGGCGGATCCGGAGGAAATCCCTCCGCCCGATGATTTCGACGCGCCGCCGCCTCCTGAGGAGTACTAAATGTATGACGGAGTAGTGCAGGAACTGATTGACGAGCTCGGTCGGTTGCCTGGAGTCGGGCCGAAGTCTGCGCAGCGCATCGCGTTTCACATCGTGCAGACGCAGAGCTTCGACGTGACGAAGCTCGCGAAGGTGCTGCTCGAGGTGCGCGAACGCGTGCGCTTCTGCGAGCAGTGCGGCAACGTTTCCGAGTCGGCGGTGTGCAATATCTGCGCAGATCCGGAGCGGGATCGCACGCTGATTTGCGTGGTTGAGGAGCCCAAGGACGTCGCGGCAATCGAGCGAACGCGTTCCTACGAGGGCCTGTACCACGTGCTCGGCGGCGCGATCTCGCCGATCGACGGCATTGGTCCGGACCAGCTCAATATCCGCGGGCTCATGCCGCGGCTCGAGACCGGTGAGGTAGTCGAGGTCATCATCGCGACCGACCCAAATCTCGAGGGCGATGCGACCGCGAGCTATCTCTCGCGGCTGCTGTCCGCAGTCGGCGTGCAGGTCTCGCGGCTCGCATCGGGTCTGCCGGTTGGCGGCGACCTCGAGTATGCGGACGAGGTCACCCTCGGCCGTGCGTTCGCGGGGCGCCGACTCATCGGTCAGTAGGGATCGGGGCGCCATGACGACTGGATCACCAGGGCTAGGCGCGATTCGCGGCACGATGTGCACCATTCGAGAGAAATAGCGCCTCTTGGGGTGCTATACGTGCTCCATTTTGCGCCCAGCCGCGCAGCGCCGCTCGGCAGGCCCCGAATTTCGGCCCCCTGCTGCCTTTTTCTGCGCATCCTGCGGACAGAATTCCGCCTCGTGCATGGATGCGCGGCCAAGTGGCCGACTAGACTCGATCGAGGGCCGCATCCGCGTGCCCAGAAGTCTTATCGGGAGTGAGGGTTTGTGAGCCTCATCGTGCAAAAGTATGGCGGCTCTTCAGTCGCCGACGCCGAGGGCATCCGTCGGGTTGCCAGGCGAATTGTAGACACGAAGCGTGAGGGCAACGACGTCGTGGTCACGGTGTCTGCGATGGGGGACACGACCGACGACCTCATTGACCTGGCGCATCAGATCACCCCGATGCCTGAGCCGCGCGAGTTCGACATGCTCGTCACCACCGGTGAGCGAATCTCGATGGCGCTGCTCGCGATGGCGATCAAGTCGCTCGGCTACGACGCACGCTCCTACACCGGCAGCCAGGCCGGCATGATTACCGACTCGACGCACGGCGATGCGCGCATCCTCGATGTCACGCCGAGCCGCATTCGCGAGGCACTCGACGAGGGTGCCATCGCAATCGTGGCGGGTTTCCAGGGCTATAGCCGCGACACCCGCGACATCACGACGCTCGGTCGCGGCGGTTCCGACACCACCGCCGTCGCGCTCGCGGCCGCGCTCAACGCCGACCGCTGCGAGATCTACTCGGATGTCGACGGCGTATTCACGGCTGACCCGCGTATCGTCCCGAAGGCCCACAAGCTCGATCGCATCTCGAGCGAGGAAATGCTCGAGCTCGCGGGCTCTGGCTCCAAGATTTTGCACATCCGCGCCGTTGAGTACGCGCGCCGCCAGGGCGTCACCCTGGTCGTGCGCTCGTCCTTCTCGAACGAGCCGGGCACGACCGTTTACATCGACAATCCGGAAGAGGAGAACCAAGTGGAAGAAGCCACCATTGCCGGTGTTGCCCACGACCTGAGCCAGGCAAAGATCACCGTGGTTGGGGTTCCGGATGTGCCGGGTTCCGCGGCTGCGATCTTTAACATCGTTTCGCAGCAGGGCGCGAACATCGACATGATCGTGCAGAACGTGCAGACGCAGAACGACGGCGTGACGGACATCTCGTTCACGCTACCCAAGATCACGGCCGACGGCGTGCTCAAGGCGCTGGAAGGCGCGCGCAAAGAAATTGGTTATGAGAGCATCCGCTTCGACGACCAGATCGGCAAGGTCTCGCTCGTTGGTTCGGGGATGCGCACCAACATTGGTGTCTCGACCACACTGTTCGACGCGCTCTCAAAGGCCGGAATCAACATCGACATGATCTCGACCTCCGAGATCCGCATCTCGATCGTGACCCGCGCCGACCTCGTTCCGGAGGCCGCCCGCGCGATCCACGCAGCGTTCGGCCTCGATGGCGAATCCGAGGCCGTCGTCTACGCCGGCACCGGCCGCTAAGCCCAGCGCGAATCTACGAGCCCAAGGGTATCGGCGCCAACAGGCGCGCGGTACCCTTGAGCCCTACGTGCCTTCGCACATCCGAGCCACCGCTGATCCGTTGAAGAGTGGCCGTTATCTAAGGAGTTCCCCGACTATGTCTGACCAGTTCACCGTTGCCGTCGTTGGTGCAACCGGCCAGGTTGGTGGCGTTATGCGCCGTCTGCTGGCCGAACGCGAGTTCCCGATCGGGAAGATTCGCTTTTTCGCATCTGCTCGTTCGGCCGGTAAGCAGCTCGAATTCAAGGGCGAGCAGGTCACGGTCGAGGACGTGGCGACGGCCGACCTGTCGGGCATCGACATTGCACTGTTCTCGGCTGGCGGCTCGACCTCGCGCGCGCAGGCCGAGCGCTTCGCCGCGGCGGGCGCCGTCGTGATCGACAACTCCTCGGCCTGGCGCAAGGACCCGGAGGTGCCGCTCGTGGTCTCCGAGGTCAACCCGGGCGATCTGAAGGACCGCCCCAAGGGCATCATCGCGAACCCCAACTGCACGACGATGGCGGCAATGCCCGTGCTGCAGCCGCTCAACGAGAAGGCGGGTCTGAAGCGCCTCGTGGTCTCGACCTACCAGGCCGTGTCCGGTTCGGGTCTCGAGGGTGCCCGCGAGCTGTCGAGCCAGATCATGGCTGGCGCCGCCCAGGGCGAGGATGCGCTGCTCGGCCTCGTCGAGGACGGCACCGCGGTCGAGCTTCCCGAGCCACAGAAGTACGTGCACCCGATCGCGTTCAACGTCGTCGGGCAGGCCGGCGACTTTGTGGATGACGGCAGCGGCGAGACCGACGAGGAGCAGAAGCTGCGCAACGAGTCGCGGAGGATCCTGCATCTCCCGGACCTCCTCGTGTCGGGTACCTGCGTTCGCGTCCCCGTCTTCACGGGGCACTCGCTGACGATCCACGCCGAGTTCGAGAACGACATCACGCCCGAAGAGGCGAAGGAGATCCTCACGCAGGCGCCGGGCGTCGAGGTCGTGGATGTGCCGAGCCCCCTCGCTGCGGCGGGTAACGACCCGAGCCTCGTGGGTCGCATTCGCGCCGACCAGGGTGCGCCCGAGGGCAAGGGCCTCGTGCTCTTCGTCTCGAACGACAACCTGCGTAAGGGTGCCGCGCTCAACACGATTCAGCTTGCGGAGCTCGTCGCCAAGGAACTCGCGGCGTAACGCTCGTTGAGTAGCGAAGCGTATCGAAACGCTCGTTGAGTAGCGAAGCGTATCGAAACGTGCCGGCCGCGGTGTCGTTTCGATACGTCGCTTCGCGCCTACTCAACGAGCGGAGGCGTCGCTTCGCGCCTACTCAACGGGCGCAGCCGCTCTGAACGGGCGGTCGGTTTTGGTGGCGTAGGATAGCGGGGTGACGAACCCGAAGATTTATGACGCTGTCCTTATTGGTGGCGGTGTGATGTCGGCAACGCTGGCCACACTCCTCAACGAATTCGAGCCCGACTGGTCGATCAAGATCATCGAACGACTCGACGACGTGGCGCAGGAGTCTTCGGGCCCGTGGAATAACGCGGGTACGGGCCACTCGGCCCTCTGCGAGCTGAACTACACGCCCGAAAAAGACGGCAAGATCGACATCACTAAGGCGCTGCAGATCAACGAGCAGTTCCAGGTCTCGCGCCAGATGTGGTCGACCCTCGTGACTCGAGGCGAGCTTCCAGAACCCACCAAGTTCATCAACCCCGTCCCGCACATGACGTTCGTGACGGGTGAGGATAACGTCAATTTCCTCCGCCGCCGCTACGAGCTGCTCAAGGCGCAGCCGCTGTTCGCGACGATGGAGTTCAGCGACGACCCCGCGAAGATTTTCGAGTGGGCACCCTCGCTCATGGTGGGCCGTGAAAAGGACGAGGTCGTTGCCGCGACTTACGTCGAGCAGGGCAGCGACGTCGACTTCGGCGCGATGACACGCTTCCTCATCCAGAACGCGATCGACAACGGTGCCATCGTGCGCCTCGGCACCGAGGTCATCGACCTCCGCCAGCGCCCCGACGGCATCTGGCAAGTCGCGACGCAGGTTCGAAGCGGCGCGAACAAGGGCCAGAAGAACGTCACGCACGCCCGGTTCGTCTTCGTCGGCGCCGGTGGTGGCGCGCTCAACCTGCTGCAGAAGTCGGGTATCGACGAGGTCAAGGGCTTCGGCGGCTTCCCGATCTCGGGACAGTTCTTCCGCACCGACAACCCCGAGGTTGTCGCGAAGCACCAGGCCAAAGTGTACGCGAAGGCCGCGGTCGGCGCCCCGCCGATGTCGGTTCCACACATGGACACCCGCGTCGTCGACGGGCAGAAAGCGCTGCTCTTCGGCCCTTACGCCGGATTCAACACCAAGTACCTCAAGGAAGGGTCGCTCCTTGACATGTTCAAGGCGATCCGCCCCGGCAACATCCCGACTTACCTCGGCGTCGGCGCGACCAACATCGATCTCGTGGGCTACCTCGTGGGCCAGCTCGCAGCATCCGACGACAAGAAGTTCGCGGAAGTGCGCGCGTTCATGCCCGAGGCAAAGCGCGAGGACTGGCGCCTCATCACGGCGGGCCAGCGCGTGCAGGTCATGAAGCGGGATGCGGACGGCAAGCCGGTGCTCCAGATGGGTACCGAGGTTGTCGCCAAGGCTGACGGCACGATCGCAGGCCTCCTCGGCGCATCCCCGGGTGCCTCGGTCGCACCCGACGTCATGATCGATCTCGCGCTGCGCTGCTTCCCCGAGAAGTCGGCCGCGTGGGAGCCGAAGATCAAGGCGCTCGTGCCCGAGTACGGCAAGAAGCTCAACGACGACGCCGAGCTCGCGAAGCTCGTGCAGAACGACACCGCAGAGGTCCTCGGCCTCGCACAGATCCCGTAAGGGGAGTCGCGGATGCTTCGCGACGACATCGCCGCCCGAGGCGGTGCCCAATGAGCGCACCGTTTGTCGTCGGCATCGCCGGTGGATCGGGCAGCGGCAAGACTGCGCTCGCTCGATCCCTCGCGGAGCGGTTCGGCGAGGATTCGGCGCTAATCTTTCACGACAATTACTACTGTCGTCGGGATGAGCTGACCTGGGATGAGCGCAGCGCGGTCAACTACGACGAGCCCGCGGCGTTCGAGACCTCGCTCCTCACGGAGCATCTCGACCTACTCCTTGCGGGGCAGTCGATCGACGTGCCCGTGTACGACTACGCGCAGCACAATCGCTCGGAACAAACCGTGCGGGTGAATCCCGCACCGATCGTCTTCGTCGAAGGCGTCCTCGTGCTCTACGAAGAGGAGCTGCGCAAGCGCTTCGACCTGAAGCTGTTCGTCGAGACTGACGCCGATGTGCGCATCCTGCGCCGCATCAAACGCGACGTGCTCGAGCGTGGCCGCACGATCGAGTCGGTCGAGTCGCAGTATCTGTCGACCGTCAAGCCGATGCATGAGCGGTACGTCGAGTCCTCGAAGGTCTGGGCCGACGTCATCGTCCCGGAGGGCGGCTACAACCACGTCGCCCTCGAGACGATCGCGGGTGGCCTCGCGGCCAATGTCGCGAACCTGGCGAAGCGCACGTAGCGACACCGCGCATCCAACCGACACCACGCATTCAACCGACACCGCGCATCCAACCGACACCACGCATCCAACTAACTCTGCGAAAGGGAACCGCTCGTGGCCAAGCTGTACTTCCGCTACGGGGCGATGAACTCGGGAAAGTCCACGGTCCTGCTGCAAACCGCGTTTAACTACGAGGAGCGTGGGCACCGCGTGCTGCTCGCAAAGCCCGTGGTCGACACGAAGGGCGCGGATTCGATCTCGTCGCGGCTCGGAATGGACCGCGTCGTCGACTTTCTGATCGACGCCGATGACGACCCGCGCGAGCAGTTTCACGCGCGAGTGGGCGAGGACCCGGTCTCGTGCCTGCTCGTCGACGAGGCGCAGTTTCTCAGCGCGGCCCAGGTGGATGCGCTCTTTCGCATCGCCGTGCTCGACGGCATTCCGGTGCTGTGTTACGGCATTCGCACCGACTTCCAGACGGTCGCATTCCCTGGCTCGCGGCGGCTGCTCGAGATCGCGCACTCGATCGAAGAACTCAAGACCATCTGCCGCTGCGGTCGCAAGGCGATCATGAACGGCCGCGTCGTCGACGGGCAGTTCATTTTCGACGGCGATCAGGTCGCGATTGACGGCGGGCACGTGACGTACGAGTCGCTCTGTGGCCAGTGCTATCTGCGGGAGTCTGGCGGGCGGCTCGCGAGCGACGTTGTGGTCGAATCCCAGGCACCTTTACGGTCCTAGAAGGTGGATGCGCGCCTAGGCTGGATGGGTATCAGCGGCTATGCGAGAGGAACATCCATGTCTGATGAACTGCAGTTCGAGCGCGTCGATGCGGAGAGCGTGCAGCTGGAGGGGACGACCATCACCGTCGGCCGCCTCGTGCACGCACCTGCGTCCAAGATCTTTGCGGTGTTGAGCGATCCGGCGCAGCACGTCGACCTCGATCCGAAGGGCCTGAACCGTGCGCCGGACGGGGAGGCCCCCGAACGGATCACGGAGGTGGGGCAGCAGTTCACGCTCAACATGTATGCGGAGTCGCAGGGTGGCGACTACCGAATCACCAATAACGTGACGAAGTTCGAGGAAGACGTGGTCATCGGCTGGAAGCCGCAATCAGAGGGCTACGACAAGCCGTTCGGCCACCAGTGGACTTGGGAGCTTGAGCCCGAGGACGAGGAATCGACGTACGTGTCGCTGACCTACGACTGGGACGACATCACGAACGAGAAGTTCCTCGCCAACACGAAGTTCCCTATCTTCCCGATCGACTCGTTCAAAGCGTCCGTGGAGGCGCTCGCCGAGCTAGTCGAGGACGACTACGAGCGCGAGGATGACGGCGACTGGGACGACGAACTCGAGGACGAGCAGTAGGGTGCTGCGCGAGGTCGTCATTGCCGCTAGCGCTTGGCCGTGCGGGTGCTCGGGCAATGCTCGGCGCTGTAGGCACGGGGACCGGCGCCATAAAACGCGAAGGCGGGGCGACAGCGTGAGTGCTGTCGCCCCGCCTCTGCGTGGTGCTAGTTAGCGGGCTGCGCCGGAGCGCTGGCCGCCGCGGGGGGTACCGCCGCGCTGCCCGCCAGAACGTGCCGCACCGGAGCGCTGGCCACCCGAGCGCGATGCACCCTGCTGGCCGCGCTGCGAACCCGCACCAGCAGTAGCGCCGGCACCCTGGCCGCCACCACGCTGCGAGCGTGCTGCGCGCTTGCGACGCGCGTTCGCGCCGTTCGACGTACCCTGAGCCTGCTGCACGGGCTCGTTGCCGACGCCGGGGCCACCCGGAACCGGTGCCACGTGCGGCGCCTGCTCGCCCACGAGGTCGAGCACGAACGGCGACTGCGAGTCCGCGAGGCGCGGCTGCACCGAGATCTGTGCGCGGCGCAGCAGCTGCTTCGTGTCCTGACGCTGCTCGGGCAGCATGATGGTCACGACATCACCCTCGGCACCTGCGCGGGCGGTACGGCCCGAACGGTGCAGGTAGGCCTTGTGCTCGGCCGGCGGATCGACGTGTACGACGAGCTCAATGCCGTCGACGTGCACACCGCGGGCGGCGACGTCGGTCGCGACGAGGACGCGCACATCCCCGCCCGAGAATGCCGCAAGGTTGCGGTCGCGCGCGTTCTGCGAGAGGTTGCCGTGCAGATCGACCGCGGGGATACCCGCGGCGGTGAGCTGGCGGGCAAGCTTCTTCGCCTGGTGCTTCGTGCGCATGAAGAGGATGCGGCGGCCGGTGCCGCTCGCAAGCGTGCGAACCAGCTTGGTCTTTTCGCTCGTCGACTCAACCTCGTAGACGTGGTGCGTCATCGCGGCGACGGGGGAGTTGGCCTCGTCGACCGAGTGCACGGTGGGGTTGTTGAGGAAGCGCTTCACGAGCTTGTCCACGCCATTGTCGAGCGTGGCCGAGAACAGCAGGCGCTGGCGGCCCGCCGGGGTTGCGTTCAGGATGCGCGTGACGACGGGCAGGAAGCCCAGGTCGGCCATGTGGTCGGCCTCGTCGAGGACGGTGACCTCGATGTCGCCGAGGTCGGCGATGCCCTGTTTCATGAGGTCGTCGAGGCGGCCTGGGCAGGCGACGACGATGTCGACGCCGTTGCGGAACGCGCGCTCCTGCGGGCCCTGCTTCACGCCGCCGAAGACGGTCGTGACGCTGAGTCGCTTCGCCGCGGCGAGCGGTGCGATGACATTTGCGACCTGGGTCGCAAGCTCGCGGGTCGGGAGCAGCACGAGGCCCTTGGGGCGGCGTCCCTCGCCGGATGCACGCTTCAGCTCGGCGACGCGAGCAACCAGCGGAATGGAGAATGCCAGGGTCTTACCCGACCCGGTCTTACCGCGACCAAGCACATCCTTGCCAGCGAGCGTGCTCGGAAGCGTGGCCTGCTGGATGGGGAATGCGGTCGCCTTGTTTGCAGCCTCGAGGACTGCGACGAGGTCGGCGGGAACGCCGAGCTCGGCAAACGTAGTGGACGTCATAGACGTGTGGATGCCTTTCGGATTGCACGCAACGAACATGCAGCTCGAGCGAGCTGATCCCTGCGGCAACGGTGATGGCTGATCCTGGACGGATTGGGCCGTTGGCACTGTTGTTGAGAGCGCGCCTCGGCGATGCAATGGGATCGCGGGCGGGGGACGTTACGAGTGTCAGGCGGCTCGGATCGGCCGCACAGAATTGCAAGTCTATCAGGTGGGATGCGCGCACTCCCAGGTTTGTAAAGACTGGAAGCGCAGACGATGAGGAACTCGGGCTCAAACTCGGTGGACGTAACCCTTTGGTGTGAAGATTGAAGCGTGACGAACCAGGCTCCCGACCTGATGGAACGCATCCGCCGACCGGTCGTCGTGATCATCGGCGTATTTCTGGTGTGCGCCGCGTTGCGCGTCTTCGAGTATGCGGTGCTACGGACCGATCAGTCGCCCATCGCCGAGGCGATCGTGCACAAGCTCGGGGCATTGTGATCCTCGCGCTCGCGATCATGTGGACCGGGCTGACCTGGCAGGGCATCGGCTTCATCCGCCGCGGCGCATTGCGGTTCACACTGTAGGGGCTCGCGCTTGGCGTCACGACGTTCGCCGTTGCCTACGGAGCCGAGATCATCATGCTCGCAGCCCAGGGCCAAACGGTCGGGATGCAGGTCTACGTGGATGGGTTCGACCTTGCGGGCGAGCCCGTGGCACGGACGGGACTTTGGTTTTTCGTCCTGTGCATTTTCGCGAACATCGTGAACGTGGTCATGGAAGAGGGGATTTTCCGCGGCTTGTTCATCCGCGGTCGCCGGATTCAAGTTCGCGCTGCTCCTGAAGCTCTCGGGGTCGTTGTGGACGCCGATGGCGGACCACTTCGTGAACAACACGGTGGTCAACCTGGTGCACGTGGTCGGAACCGGGGGCGTCGATGAACTGCAGGTGGTGCGGATTTCGATCGCGCAGACGCTGTCGTTCGTGATTGTGCTCGTGCTGTTCTTCGCGACGAAGGCGTGGCGAAAACCGACGTTCCGCGAGCCTGGCTGGTTGAAGGAGTAGCAACGCTGCTGGTGAAGGATTGCGGGAGCCACACGGGACTCCTCAATCCTTCATATCCATGCACTCGTGCTTACATCGCGGCCAGGCGACGGGAGAAAGTAGCTAACGCATCCGCGATGTCGTGCGCATCAGCATTTTCGTCTTCCGCAGCGAGTCGAGTGGTGATCCAGGTGCGCGCCAGTGTGGAGGCAGGCAAACCCGCCTTCTCCGCAGCGGCTTCCAGCGCTGTATATTCTGACTCTCCAAGTCGAATCGAAAACACGCGCGACCGTTGCCCACGATGCGTGATTGTTGTGCCGTCGCGCAAAGGCGCATCGATGTGCTGTTCTGCGTATTCCGCTTCATCGCGCAGTTGATCTTCAATATTCTTTTTCATGGCATGTCACCTCCCGTTTTGTGGCGACGCTGATCGATGGAGTTGGCGGGCCAGTCGTTCACCCCGTACGTGACACCTTCGTGAATGCGGATGATCACGGTGAGGAGGCGACCAGTCGTTGCGGAGCGACCACTCACGCGGACGCTGGCTCCACTTAAGCTCGAAGGATCCGGATCAAAAGTGACTGACAAGGGATCCGCAAGCGCTTCATCTGCCTCCTTTGACGACACGCCGTGGCGCCGCTTCATGTATTCATCGCGGTGCGTCCAATTCACCTGATGCGCATGCTCCTATTGTATGACGGTTTGTCATACAACGCGAAAATTCAAAGGACGTCTTGACCGAGTGATTGAAAGTGGAGACTGGACTGTCGCGGCTATAGTCTCGACTTATCTACACGTTTTGGCTGATATGCCGTCGTGTCCCGATCATGTCTAGACGGCGTTCTCGTGGTAGCGCAGAAATAACAAACCCCCGGAACTTCCGCGTTATTTCAACGGAGTTCCGGGGGTTGCTGGTCGGGATGACAGGATTTGAACCTGCGACCCCGTCGTCCCGAACGACGTGCGCTACCAAACTGCGCCACATCCCGATGTCGTCAACTGACAACTCAACGATACTAGCGTAATTTCGTGCGGGATGCATATCGGCCAGGGCTCTTTCAAAGTCCTGGATGAGGCGTGCGCGCGGCGTGGCCGCTTTTAACCGATGAGAACTCCTGTTAATCCGGTGGTTACCACAACCGTTGGAACACAGGAGTTCTCACATGTCATCATCGTTGATCGACCTGATTTGCGCCACCACCACTGCTCCGACCGACTTCGAGGCTGTCCCCGAAATCGATTTCGAGGCCCTCCGCAATCTCCTCGCGACCACCCCAGACCCACGCTCCCGACGCGGCTGCCGGTACGAATTCGCGGAACTCCTCAGCATCTTCGTGGCCGCGGTACTCTGCGGCGCAAAATCCCTCACCATGATCACCGAATGGGCCGCCCACCAAGCCCAAACCCGGCCGTTCCCATCAGGACGAACCCCCTCCCTCGCCACGATGCACCGCGTCGCGACCAGCGCCGACCCGGTCTGGCTCGACGAACACTTAGGCGCGTGGACCCGCAACCAGCACTCCGTCACCAGCAAGGTCGTCGCCATCGACGGCAAAGAAGTCCGCGGCGCGAAACACGCCAACGGGCAACGCGTGTTCCTGATGGCCGCGTTCGATCACGGTACCGGCTGTGTGATCGAGCAAGAACCCATCCCGGAGAAAACGAACGAGATCCCGCACTTCCCGATCCTGCTCGCCAGGCTCGGTGACCTGCAGGGGATGATCGTCACTGCGGACGCGCTCCACACCCAAACATCCCACGCACACTGGTTACACGAGCACGGCGCACACTATGTCTTCACCGTGAAATCGAACCAGCGAGCACTGCGCGATCGGATCATGCAGCAGAACTGGGCCCACCACCAACCCGGCTTTCTCGACACCGAGAAGAAACACGGCAGGATCACTCGCTGGGAAGCGACCTGCCTGCCCGCCCCGACGCGAATCAGGTTCCCGCACGCGGCACAAACAATGCGATTGACGCGCGACCGCACCAACCCCCGCACCCGCGAGTCCACGCGCGAGCACGTGTTCGTGATCACCTCGCTGCCACCCGAACAGGCCAGCCCCGCCGCCCTAGCGAGCTACATTCGCGGGCATTGGGGTATCGAGAACCGGTTGCATTGGATCCGCGATACCGCCTACCGCGAAGATGCTTCCCAGGTCCGTACCGGCAACGCCGCGCACTTGATGGCCACGATCCGAAACCTAGCGATCACCGTGCACCGTTTGGCTGGCGCGACGAACATCACCGCGGCCCTGCGCCATGCTGGCACACGCCCGAACACGATCAGAACCATCACCGGACTTTGAAAGAGCCCTGGCATATCGGCGCGTTTGCTCGTTTCGATACGCCGATTCGCGGCTACTCAACGAGCGCGGTGGTCGCAGCTTCGCGGCTACTCAACGAGCGAGTATTCGGCGTTCTAACGAGCTTTTGGGACGAGGCGCAGGAGCGTCGCCTCGGGCGGGCAGAAGAGCCGCACGGGGGAGTAGATCGACGTGCCGAGACCTCGCGACACGTGCAGCGGCGCGCTACCGCTGGCGGCCTCCCACGTCGAGAGCCCGCCAGCCTTCTCGGTCGGCAGATCGCAGTTCGAGACGATCGCCCGTCCACCCGGGAGGCACACCTGGCCGCCGTGCGTGTGACCGGCGAAGATCGCATCCGCCCCGACCTCCGCGACGTACGGCGTGAGGATGCGCTGGTACGGCGCATGCACGAGCCCCAGGGTCAGATCCCACTCGGCACCCGCAGAGACGCCACGGAGCGATTCCAGCGCCTGTGGCAGGCGATCCACCTTGATGTGCGGGTCGTCGACGCCGACCGTTCGGATGCGCAAGCCACCGGCCTCCACAATCTCGGCCCGGTTGGTGAGATCGACCCATCCGAGATCGTCAAAGAGCAGCTCGCGAAGCGCGCGTTCGTCGAGGTCGCGGACGCGTTTCGGTTGCGGGCGTCTCGGCATGAGATACGTGAGCGGATTCTTGAAGATCGGGCCGAAATAGTCATTCGACCCAAACACGGAAAGCGCCGGAATGCCACGGAACGGCTCGAGCATCTCGGCGAGGTGGGGGAGCGCATCCTTGTGGCCGAGGTTGTCGCCGGTGGCGACAATGAGATCGGGACGCAGCTCGGCGAGCGACTGCACGAAGCGCTGCTTCTTGCGCTGGCCGGGGGCGAGATGGAAGTCGGCGAGGTGGAGCACATCCACTGGTTTGCTGCCGGCGGGCAGGATCGCAAGCTCCTCGCGCCGGAGCGTGAACCGACGGCGTTCGATGCCGATGGTCCATGCACCGACGGCGAGGCCGCCGGCAGTTATGCCAGCGGCCCCGACGAGAAGGTTGCGAAGAAGCGAGTGCTTATTCAGCTTCGATCACCACTTCTGAGTCTGGTGAGACGGTGGCGCCAGCCGCGGGAGTCGTGCTCTTGACCTTCCCGTCTTCTGGTCCGTTCCACTTGAAGGTGACGCCGACATCGCCCAGGCCAGCATCGGAGAGGGCAGTCACGGCCTCGTCCTTGGTCATGCCGCCGATCTCTGGCATCGGCACGCCTTCAACCTGGTTGTCGCCTTCTGCGCCCTTACCGTTCGAAGGGCGGATCGTCACGGTTGAGCCCTTGGGCGAGCGAGTTCCGGATGACGGGTTCGAGGACGCGATTGTGCCTGAGGGCTGATCCGAGTCGGTCTCGTCACCGACCGCAACCTTGAACCCGGCGGCCTCGAGCGTCGAGGTCGCCTCCGACACCGTCATGCCCTTGACATCAGGCACCATGACGTTTTCGACCTTGAGTGATTCGGCGGGTGGGTCCGGGAATGCCTCGGCGCCGTATTCGGGGATCGCGCTCGCCATGATCGCGTTCGTGATCGGGTGACGGGCATTGTTGAGGCCGGCGTTGACCGTGGACACTCGGATGTAGTCATTCGGGTCCTCGGGGTCGCCGCCGTCAACGAGAACCGGACCAGCGTTGCCCACCCAGACCGCGGAGGCCACACCGGTGGTCGACGCGATCATCCAGGTGTCGAGGTCGTCATCCGCGGTTCCGGTCTTACCAATGATCGGCCCGAGGCCGGGGTTCGACTGGGTACCCGTACCGCTGTCCATCACGGATTCCATCGCGTATGCGACACCGTGGGCAACTTCGGGGCTAATGGCCTGTTCACATTTGCTTTCGGGCGGTGTGATCTCGGTGCCATCGCGCAGCGAGATGCTGGTGATCGAGATCGGCGAGCAGGACACGCCGTCATTTGCGATCGCCGCGACCGCGGTGGCCATCGACAGTGGCGCAACTTCGTTCGCACCAAGGATGGCAGCAGGGGTGGTGTTGTTCGGGTTACCGTCGGCGCGGTGGGCGCCGAGCGCCATCGCAATGTCGCCGGTCACACACTGGTCGAGCTTTTCACCCATCGCGACATACGCGGTGTTGATGGAGTTTCGTGTCGCCTCGACCGCATCCATCGAACCGTACTTCTGGCCCGCGTAGTTCTGCAGGGTCCAGGAGCCGCCCCAGGGACCGTTGCACGAGTCTTGGAAATTAGAGAGGTTGAAGGTCGTCGGCGCCGCGTTGATGGATTCACGCAGAGAATGGCCGGATTGGAGCCAGTTCGCCAACGTGAAGATCTTGTATGTCGATCCCACCTGGAAGCCGCTCGAGCCGCCGTAGTTGTAGTCGGTGTTGTAGTTCACCGCGGTGAGGGCAGGGTTGTCCGCTGCAGCGTCTGTCTCGTCGAACTCCTTGTTCTGCTGCATTGCGAGGACGTGCCCTGTACCGGGCTGCACGACCGAGGCCGCGGCACCGATGTCCATGTAGTCGAGCGACTGCGGGACGTTGCTGTCGATCGCGTTGGTGAGGTCCGCCTGCAGGTCAAGGTCCAGCGTAGTGTCGATCTGGTAGCCCTTGGTCTGGAAGTTGAAGAGGCGTTCCTCGTAGGTCGAACCGAACGCGGGGTCGTTCAGGATCGTTTTCTGCACGTAGTCGCAGAAGAACTGCGAGTTCTCCTCTGCGTTCATGCAGCCGTGCTGAGTCGGCGTGATGTTCGGCTCAATCGGGGTCGCGACCGCTTCCTCGTACTCGGCCGTCGTGATCGCGCCCTCGTCTTCCATACGCATCAACACGTAGTCGCGGCGAACCTTACTGTCTTCGAGGTTCTCCGGGTAGTCGATCCGGAACGCATTCGGGTTCTGCACCATGCCGACGAGCGTCGCGGATTCGGGCAGCGTGAGGTCCTTGGCGGGCTTACCGAAGTAGTACTGGGCGGCCGACTCGATGCCGTAGGTCTGGCCACCGAAGAGGGCAATGTTGAGGTAGCCCTCGAGGATCTTGTCCTTGTCGTTGTACTGCTGCTCGACACCGATCGCGAGGCGCATTTCCTGGAGCTTTCGTCCCATGGAAACCTCGGTCGCTTCCTCGTACGCCTGCTGCTGCTGCACGGGGTCGAGAATGGCCTCTGCCGCCTGCACGCGCTGGTTGCGGACGTACTGCATCGTGATGGTGGATGCACCACCACCGTCGTCGCCGATCAGGCCGACGACGAGCGCGCGGGCCGCGGAAATGACATCGACACCGCCGTGCTCGTAGAAGCGCGGGTCCTCGGTCGAGACGGCGGCCGCGGCCACGTATGGCGAAATCTGGTCGAGGGGAACCTCGACGCGGTTCTGCGAATAGAACTCGGCGATCTTTTCTCGTTCACCATCCCTCGTCGCGTAGAGCTCCGTCTTTTGCTGCAGCGGTTGAATCTGCAGGTAGGAAGGAAGCGATTCGAAGAGGGTAATCGTGGAGTTCGCGGCGACGCCGGCGACCGCGATTACTGGCGTGATCAGCGCCGCAACGAGGACACCAGCGATACCGCTCATGCCCAACATGCCCAGCACGGTGGCTAGGACATTGCGCTTTGGCGCAGTCGAGGAGTTCTTAGACATAGGAACTAGGGTAAAGCGAAATGATCAATACGGTCACGGACTCCCAGCTTTGGTTCGCTCCAAGCGCTTCGCGAAGTGGTGCCGTCTGACCGCCAATGAAAGGCCGCTCATTGCAAAAATGGGAGTATTTCATCACGCCACTGCCTGTCCACACCCCGGGCGCAATCCTGAACAATTGGGGCAAGCAAGGGTGGGAACTCGTACAAATTGTCATGAACGAGCAGGGCGGCTCGGTCGCCTACATGAAGCGACCGCTCGACGCCGAACCAACCACAACTGAGGAGACCAACGGATGAGCCGTATTGAAGAAAAGCTAGGCCAGATGAGCGTGAGCCTGCCTCCGGTGGCAGCGCCCGCAGGTGCCTACGTTCCTGCCCTTGAACATGATGGGCTCGTCTACACGTCTGGCCAGCTGCCATTCGTCGAGGGCTCGCTCCCCACGACCGGCAAGGTTGGGGCCGAGGTATCGCTCGAGGATGCACAGGACCTCGCGGCCGTCTCCGCGCTGAACGCGCTCGCGTCCATCAAGCAGGTCATCGGCGACCTCGACCGAGTAACCCGTGTGCTCAAGGTCACGGTCTTTGTCGCGTCGGATGCATCCTTCACGGCCCAGCCGCAGGTCGCGAACGGTGCCTCGGAACTGATCGGTGAGGCGTTCGGCGAGCTGGGCAAGCACGTGCGCTCGGCGGTCGGCGTCGCGGTGCTGCCGCTGAACTCGCCGGTTGAGCTCGAAGTCACCGTCGCCTACGAGTAATCACAAGGTCCTCGAAGCGTCGAAGGTCCTCGAGTAACCACAAGGTCCTCGAGTAGGCCGAAGGCCGTATCGAGAGGCGAGCCGACTGGCGCCACCTCTCGATACGCTTCGCTACTCGAGGACCTTTTGTGTCTCGAGGACCTTTCCGCTTAGGCGTGGCGCGCGAGCACCTGCTGCTCGATCGCATCCATGACACTCGCATCCGTGAGCGTCGAGGTGTCGCCTGCAGGCTTGCCGTCCGCGACGTTCTTCAGCAGGCGACGCATGATCTTCCCGGAGCGAGTCTTCGGCAGCTCCGCGACGACAAAGACTTGGCGTGGGCGCGCAATCGCGCCGATGCGCTTCGCGACGAATCCGCGCAACTCGGCCTCAACATCCACCTGTGCGGCGGCCTCGCGCTGCGAATCTTTCAGCACGACGAAGCTCACGACCGCCTGGCCAGTGGTCTCGTCGGCGGCGCCAATCACCGCCGACTCGGCAACGAGGTCGTGATCGACGAGTGCCGACTCGATCTCGGCGGTGGAGAGCCGGTGGCCCGACACGTTCATGACGTCGTCGACGCGGCCGAGCAGCCACAGGTCGCCGTCGAGGTCGACGCCAGCGCCGTCGCCCGCGAAGTAGCGGCCGGGGTACTGCGACCAATACGTCTCGATGAAGCGCTGGTCGTCGCCCCAGATGCCGCGGGCCATCGAGGGCCACGGCTCGGTGATGGTGAGCAGACCCATCTCGCCGGGATCGACGCGATTGCCCTGCTCGTCGATGACCTCGACCGAGATTCCGGGAACCGGCTTCTGGCCCGAGCCCGGCTTCAGCGCATCCAGTGTCGGGATGGGCGCGATCATGTGGGAGCCTGTCTCGGTCTGCCACCAGGTGTCGACGACCGGGGTGCGGTCAGCGCCAATGACCTCGCGGAACCACTCCCACGCCTCCGGGTTGATCGGTTCGCCTACCGAACCGAGCAGGCGGATGCTCGAGAGGTCGTGTCGCAGCGGGATCTCGCGGCCGCTCTTCATGTAGCCGCGGATCGCGGTCGGTGCGGTGTAGAAGGTCGTGACCTTGTACTGCTCGATGATCTCAAACCAGCGGTCGAGCGTCGGGAAGTCGTGGGCACCCTCGTACATGACCTGCGTGGCGCCGTTCGCGAGCGGGCCGTACGCGATGTAGCTGTGGCCAGTAACCCAGCCGACGTCGGCGGAGCACCAGAAGACGTCGTCGTCGCGCAGATCAAACGACGTGCGGAACGTGAAGGCCGTCTGCGTGAGGTAGCCACCCGAGGAGTGCCATAGGCCCTTCGGCGCGCCGGTGGTGCCCGAGGTGTGCAGGATGAACAGGGGATGCTCGGCGTCGAAGGCCTGGGGCTCGTGGGTCTCGGCTGCGGTCGCGATCGTGTCGTGCCACCAGAGATCCCGGCCCTCGATCATCTCGATGTCCTTCTCGGCACGCTTGATCACGATGACCTTTTCGATCGTGTGCCCCGGCTCTGCGAGCGCCTCGTCGACGGTCTCCTTGAGCGGGAACTGACGACCCTTGCGGAGCGAGCCGTCCGCGGTGATGATGAGGCGCGCATTTGCGTTGTCGACGCGCGAGCGAATCGCGCTCGCCGAGAACCCGCCGAAGATCACCGAGTGCGTCGCGCCGATGCGCGCACACGCGAGCATCGCGAAAATCGTCTCGGGCAGCATCGGCAGGTAGAGCGTGACGACGTCGCCAGCCTTGATGCCGAGATCCTCAAGCATGTTGGCGGCACGCTGCACCTCGGCGTAGAGGTCGTTGTACGTGATCGTGCGGGTATCGCCTGGCTCTCCGATCCAGTGGATCGCGACCTTGTCGCCGCGGCCGGCGTGCACGTGGCGGTCGACGCAGTTCACTGCGACGTTGAGCTTGCCATCCGCGAACCACTTCGCGAACGGCGGGTTTGACCAGTCCAGGACCTCCGTGAAGGGCGTCTCCCACTCGAGTTCGCGAGCCTGGTCAGCCCAAAACGCCAGCCGGTCTGCGGCCGCGCGCTCGCGAATATCTGCCGGAATCTTCGTCCCGTCGATGAACTCAGGGCTCGGCGGGTACGTCTCGATCGGGTTGATCAGTTTTTCGATCTTGTCGCCCTCGGGTGCTGACATCCTCGTCCTCACTTATCGTTGTAAATGCATCGTTGCGTCAGTCAGTGTATGCCTCTTGGCATGGACTGCAATCCACCCGAAAGTTGGTAGTGAGGGGTCCCGGTTCCTGTGCAGGATGAAAAACCCGCCGCTTCAATGGCGAAACGAGGTGCGGGGCGTCCGCGGCAAGCGGTTCTGAACCGCGCGCGCATCACCGACGCCGCGATCGCCTTACTCAAAGCGGGCGGTCTGCGGGCTCTGACGATGAGCGCGCTCGCCGCACGGCTCGGTGTTTCACCAAGTGCGCTCTATAACCACACCGACTCGCGCGCGACGGTGCTCGTGTGGGTGCAGGAGGCGATCGCGAACCAGCTAGATGCATCCGGTTTCGGCTCCGAGCCATGGCGCGCCGCGACCGAGAAGTGGGCCTGGAGCTACTACCGGCTGCTGCGTGAGAATCCCTGGTTCGTGGAAATCACAGCGACGGTGCCGCTGCGGAAAGCGGAGGCCTCGGCGCGGATGTATGAGCGCGTCGCATATGGATTGCGCGCTGAAGGCTGGCTGGTGCGGGATGTGCTGCACACCATCTCCGCGCTCGAGTCGTTCATCTTCGGGGCGGCGTTTGACGCGGCCGCGCCCAACGACATCTATTTCACGGGGGAGCACTCGAAGGCGGCACCCATCCTTACCGCGATCGTCGAGGCACACAACGAGGTGATTGCCGACCCCGAGTGGGACACCGGCGAGTACACGTTCAACCTCGGCCTACAGGCGATGCTGGACGGACTACACGCCCGCCACTCGAATCCGCGGATTGCGAACGAGTGACGGGCGTCTAGCGAGTGAGACGTCGCCCTACTCGGCGACCTTGCCTTCCTCAGCCATCTCGTTGCCGACCTCCTCGGCCTTGAAGGGCACCATCTCGGTCTCCTGCAGCACTGAGCCGCGCTCGATCTCCTCGCCGCGGAAGAACGCGCGGTTCTTGATCGACTGCAGCAGCATGAGGATCACGCCAACCCCCAGGATGAGCATCCCGGCGAAGAACACGACGCCGACGCCGCCTTCCTGCGTGCCATCCGGCAGCGTGGTGGCGAACACCGCGTTCCCTGAGCCATAGTCCGGATCCATCGAGTCGTAGAGCGTCTGGAAGAACATCAGCAGCAGTGCGACGCCACCAAGTAGCGGCAGCAAGAACCTGCGGAAGAAGTTCGCGGTGCTATCGAACCACGTGCCGCGGAAGTACCAGAACGCCGCGAGCCCGGTGATGCCGTAGTAGAAGCACACCATGATGCCCATTGCCGTGATGGTGTCCCACAGCGCATCCTCCGACACGATTCGCATGATCACGTAGAACACGACCGAGGCGGTGGCGGCCCAGAAGGTTGCGTGACCGGGCGTCTTGAACTTCGAAAGCTTCCCAAAGTCCTTCGGAGCGGCGCCGTAGTGCGACATGGCCTGCAGAGTGCGCGCGGGGGAGATGAGCGTGGACTGCAGCGACGCCGAGGAGCTCGCGAAGATCGCGATCGACATGATCAACGCGAACGGACCCATGATCTCCGGCGCGAGTGTCGCGAAGATCGACTCCTGGTTATCGGGGTTGCCCGCGCCGGGGCCGCTCTCGTTCAGACCGGCGTACGAGAGCACCGCGATGGTGGTGAGCAGGTACGTCACGACGATGATGCCGATCGTGAGGAGTGCCGCGCGACCAGGGGTGCGGCGCGGGTCCTTCGTCTCCTCATTCATGGTGAGGATGACGTCCCAGCCCCAGTACATGAAGATCGACAGCGACAACGCGGCGGCGAGCGTCGACAGACTGAAACCGCTGCTGTCGCCGAGGAGCGCCGGATTGAACCAGTCCCACGAGACGGGCGTGTAGTCGTACGCGTCGCCCTGGACGATCTTGACGGTCGCGGCAATCAGGAACCAGACGACCGCGATCGCCTGGAGCCCGACGAGCGTGTACTGCACGCGCTTCGTGTCTTCGGCACCGCGATACGCGATGTAGGCGGCCAGCGCGGTAAGGACGGCGACGATCGGGATGTTGATCAACAGGTTTCGCGTGAGGTCGGCGATCTCGGGGTTGTTGAAGATCTGCGAGAGCCCGATAAAGAGGAAGTCGACCGCCACGGCGGCGAGGTTCGAGAGCACGAGTGCCGTCGCGGCCACGAGGCCCCAGCCCGCCATCCAGCCGATCCACGGGCCGAACGCACGGGTGGACCATGTGAAGGTCGTGCCCGAGTCCGGCATTGAGGTGTTCAGCTCGCGGTAACCCATTAGCACGAACAGCATCGGGATGAACCCGATGAGGAGGACGACAGGCGCCTGGAAGCCAGCCTCGGCGATGGTCGGGCCGAGGCCCGAGGTCATCGTGTAGGCGGGTGCGATACAGGAGATGCCGATGATCGCGCCCGCGAAGGCACCGATCTTGCCCTTGGACAGGCCCTTGAGCGAGAGGCTCTTCGTCGCCGTCGACGGGCCCTTGGCAGTGTGCTGGGTCACGCTTCTACCGCCTCCGATGCAGGTGCCTGCTCGGGTGCCGATTCGGCCTCGAGGATGCGCTGGGCGGTGTCGCCGCCGATGCGCACCGCGCCGTCGACGTGCTGATACCCGATGCCCTGGATGTCCGAGCTCGCGAAGAAGATCGGGCCCACGGGCAGGTTCTGGGTCGCGCCCCAGCGGCTGAGGCCTCCGAGGTCGTAGCTGCACGCGTACGCACCGCGAGTCCACTCCTCGGCACCCCAGTCGGAAAGGTAGAACGCGACCGGATGCATGGCTTCCTCACCGAGGTAGTCCGCGAGCCCGCGCAGGATGGTCTGCTTGCGCTCTTCCTCGGGCAGCGCCCACATCGCCTCGGCGGTGACGTCGACGACGAACCCGACGAGCGTACCGCGCTCCTCGCCGTGGTTCGAGTTGTCGTACACCTCTTGCACGGTGTGACCCGGGCCAAAACCGGTGCCGGACAGGCCCTTGTCGCGCCAGAACGGGCGGTCGTAGGCGGCGTGGACCTTGATCACGAGGCCCATCGAGTGGTGCTGGTGCGCGATCTGCTGGGTGCGAGGCAGCGCGGGCACATACTGGATGCGCGAGTACAGGTTCGGGGGAATCGCGAGGATCGCGTGGCGCGCGTGGACCGCGACCGAGTCAGTCACCGCGGTGACCTGCGACGGGTTGCCGGGGCCCGCATCCGACCAGTGCAGGGTGCGGACGGGATTGTTGAGGAGCACGTCGTCGCCGAGTTCTTCGGCCATGCGGATCGACACGGACTGCATGCCGCCGATGACGCGCTTGTCGAGGATGAAGTCGTCGTCGAGCAGGTTGTCGAACGAGCCCGCGGAGGACGCCATGAGGAGGGCCTGGAGGAGCGAGAAGGTGTGCGCGGGCTTGGTGAGCATGCCGCCGGCGATGAACGTGGCGGTGGTGATGCGGCCGATGTCGGTGCCGGTGACCTCGCGCAGCCAGTCCTCGAACGAGATCTTGTCGAACTCGGCGGCGCGCGGGTGGTCCCACGGGGCAGCGGGGTCGACCTCGGCGGCGAGGCGGTTGAGTTCGGCGCGAGCGGCTTCCATCCCGGCCTGGGCCGAGTCTTCTACGGGGAGCTCGACGCCGGAGTATTCGGTGCGGGTGCCGTCCGGGGCGATGTAGACGGCGTCGCCCTCGCGGTAGCGGTCGAACAGCTCGAGGCCGAGTTCCTTCGCCATGCCGCTGATCGCGGTCTGGTCGGGGGAGATCCACTGGCCGCCGATTTCGAAGAAGGCACCGTCGATGGTGTCCGACCAGGTGCGGCCGCCAACGCGGTCGCGCGCCTCGAGAACGGCGACGGTCTTGCCGGCCTGGGTGAGTCGGCGTGCGGCGGTAAGGCCTGCGGGGCCGGCCCCGATAATGACGACGTCACGGGTGATTTCTTGCATGATTGCCTTCCTTGCCAAATGATGCGATGCGCTGAATTTAGGCCCGGATGGTCGCGGCGAGCTTCAAGAAACTGAGGGTTTTTCGGGTTCGTGATCGGGAACATTCATTTATTCCTCGGGAAGCCAACAGCGAAGCCGAAGGTTGCCGGATGCGGCGCTCATTTATTCGTCGAGGAAACCTGCTTTCTGGCGCAGGTTCTCGCTGTGAAAGGCGGCTTTTCCACAGCGGTATTGGTGCGCCGAGCGGTGAGTCTTGTGAGCGCATACGGTTGCCCGCATGTACACCGAAGAAGCATCGAGGACCGGGACCGGCACGCGTGAACGATTCGTCGTGCGGCCGACCAGCGAGCGTCCGGCGGCGGTCGACCTCGTGCCCATCCCGGGGCGGGATGACTCGCGTCGGCAGCGGCGCGAACTCACGCGGGGTGAGGCGGAGGCCTTCGGCCCGCTCGCGGGGTTCATCGCCGATGGCGAGGTGACCGATATTTTTGTGAATGGGATGGCGGGACTGTGGGTGGATCGCGGCAACGGGCTTGAGCAGGATCGGTCGTGGCGGGCGCCGGGGGAGCGCGCGCTGCGGGAACTCGCGGTGCGGATTATCGCGGCTGGCGGAAGACACATCGATGAGGCTTCGCCGGCGGTGGATGTGCGCATCGGTGACGGGATTCGGGCCCACGCCGTGCTGCCTCCGATCTCGACGAGTGGGACGCTGCTGTCGATTCGGGCGCCGCGAACGATGCGGATCACGTTCGAGGAACTCCGCACCGCGGGGTTCTTCTATCCCGGGGCCGACGAGGTCGTGCGCCGCGCACTTACGGATCGCGCCAACCTGCTCATCACCGGCGCGGGTGGATCGGGCAAGACCACGCTCCTCGGCGCGCTGCTCGGGGAGGCCGCGAGGGATGAGCGGCTCGTCGTCATCGAGGATGTCGCTGAGTTGCGGATCGCGCATCCGCACGTCGTCTCGCTCGAGGCGAGGCAGGCCAATGTCGAGGGCGCGGGCGAGGTGCCGCTGGCCCGGCTCGTGCGCGAGTCGCTGCGCATGCGGCCCGACCGGCTCGTGCTCGGGGAATGCCGTGGCGCCGAGCTGCGTGAGCTCCTCGCGGCGCTCAACACGGGACACGACGGCGGGGCGGGCACGCTCCACGCCAATTCATTGAACGACGTGCCTGCCCGGCTCGAAGCGCTCGGCGCGCTGGCCGATATGTCGGCGGGGGCCATCGCAAGGCAGACGGTCTCGGCGATCGACCTCGTGATGCACGTCGAGCGGCATAAAGGCGTGCGCCAACTCGTCGATATGGGAGAGTTTTGGCTCGATGACGCCGGGCGGCTGCGGATCACGAGCGTGCGCAGCGGAACGAAACTGGAACGCGCGTGAGCGCCCGCGACACCTATCCCGCCGAAGACGCCGCCGCGGTAGTGGAGCGGCTCGCCGCACTGCTCGCTGGCGGCGGGGCGCCGGGGAACGCATGGAATCAGCTCGCGGAATTTTCAACGGCCGATGGCGATGGCGATGGCAACCGGCCCAGTCGGGGCCCACGATCTTGGTTCCGGCGTCGACGACAATCGGCGCCCCCGGAGTCGGTGGAAACCCAGATCGCGCGCGAGGTCCGCGCAGGTGCCGATGCCGCCGAGCTGCTGCGCGTGCATCCGAACGCCGCATGGCGCGCGCTCGGGGCCACCTGGCGGCTCGCCGAGGCCACCGGTGCGCCGCTCGGGCCAGCCTTGCGCGAGCTCGCCGCGGGATTTCGCGATATCGGGCAGTCAGAGCGTGAGGTCGCCATCGCGCTCGCTGCTCCGCAGGCGACGAGTCGGGTCGTGCTTGCGCTGCCGCTCGTCGGCCTCATCCTCGGCGCGGTGCTGGGCTTCGATCCGCTCGGCGTCCTTTTCGGCGGACCAATCGGCTGGGCGCTGCTGGCGATCGGCGGCACGTTGCTCGCCGCGGGCTGGTGGTGGAACCGTCGCCTTGTGAAGTCGGCGACGTCGAGGCCTGCGACGCCAGGATTCGGGCTCGACCTCGTCGCGATGGGGATGCTTGGCGGGAGCCCAGCCAAGGGCGTGCGCGCGATGGTCGGCGATACGCTGCGCGGCTGGCGTCTCGAACCATCGGGCGTCGAACGCGCGGGTCCCGTCCTCGACCTCGCGATGCGGGCGGGGGTTCCTGCGGCCGACCTCCTTCGTTCCGAAGCAACCCTGGAGCGGCGTCGCGCGCGGACTCAGGCGGCCAAAGCCGCTGCCCAGCTTGAGGTAGGGCTCATGCTTCCGCTTGGGGTGTGCATCCTCCCCGCTTTTCTCGCGCTCGGGGTGGCCCCGATCGTAATTGCCGTGCTCGGACGAGTGCTCTTCTAGCTTCCGAGCCCACACAGCGTGCCGTGCGACCAACCCACGAAAGGACCAACTCATGGACCGAAACCCAGGAACCGTACTTGCCGGCATCCAATCCCGTGCACGCCGAATGATTAGCCGAATCACTCACGATGACGAGGGCGCCGAGACCGCCGAGTATGCGATCGTCATCATGGCGGCGGTGGCGCTTGCGGGCGTGCTCGTTGTGGTCGTGCAGTCGGGCGCGGTCAGCTCGATCATCGAAGACCTCGTCGTCGGCGCGTTCACCGTATGATCCCGCGGTGGGTATGGCGGGCGCGCTCTGAGCGCGGTGGAGCCGCCGCCGAGTTTGCGGTCGCCATCCCCGCCGTCGTGCTCGTGCTCACGCTGTGCGTCGGCGCGGTCGTGAGCGCGAGCGCGTACGTCCGGGTGCAGGATGCGGCCGGTGAGGCGGCGCGTCTGTCCGCCCGTGGGGATGCGCCGGACTCGGCGTTGTCGATCGCGGGCAGCGGTGCGAGTGTCGACACCTGGGACTCAGGGGAGTTTCGTTGCGCGCGGGTGAGCGCGCCGATCACGATCGCGGGGATCACCGTCTCGGTCAGCGCCGAGGGAACATCCTGCGCGCTGCGCGACACCCGCTAGCTCGGTGAGTAGCCGCGCAGCGGCGTATCGAAGCGGGCCCACGATACGGCCTTCGGCATACTCGGGAGCCGAAACTACTCGCAAGGAGACAAACATGGGCATCGCAAAAGCCCTCGCGAGGTTCAACAACGACGCCGGCAGCGGCTCGGTGCTCGCCCTCGCGATCATCGGCGCAACGGTGTCGATCGCGGTCGCCCTGCTCGCCGTCCTCGGCGCGTTCGCGGCGCACACTCAGGCCTCGGTGGCGGCGGATGCGGCGGCGCTCGCGGCCGCAGACACTGCGTCGTACCGAATTCCGGGTGACCCGTGCGCGCGGGCCGCGGAGGCGGCCGCACTCCATGGCGCAGCGCTCGGCAGCTGCGAGACAACCCGAACCGAGAGCCTCGTGACCGTCAGTACCGACCTTGGCTGGTTCGCGATCAGCGCATCCGCACTGGCAGGGTTGCCGCGATAGTGCGTGCGTCGCCGGGTGCGCGCCGGTTCGTAACCGAGGCGGGAAATGGCGGGAGAACAAACGTTAAACCAAGCCCCACAATTGGCCACTTCCCAGCAGCAGATCTGCGCATCGACCGACGAAAATCGTCCCGCCTCTCTGGAATCGTGTTGTATGGTGCCCAGGTACGCGCTGTCGCAATTCGTTCAGTGCTGAATCTCTGCCTCGTATCTTCCCCCGATATATAAAAGAGGTACCGCCACACCCACTTGAGGAACGCAATTTGTCGAACTCACTCGTAATCGTTGAGTCTCCCACCAAGGTCAAGAGCATCTCGAAATACCTTGGTGATGGCTACACCGTGATGGCTTCGGTCGGTCACGTCCGAGACCTCATCGAGCCGAAGAATCTTCCCGCCGAACAGAAGCACGGCTCGCTCGGGAAGTTCTCCGTCGACGTCGAAAACGGCTTCCAGCCGTATTACGCGGTCTCGGATGCGAAGAAAAAGACGGTCACCGATCTCAAGCGGGCGCTCAAAGACGCGGACGAACTCATCCTCGCAACCGATGAAGACCGCGAGGGAGAGGCCATTGCGTGGCACCTCATGGAGGTGCTGAAGCCCAAGGTGCCAGTCAAGCGCATGGTCTTCCACGAGATCACCCAGGAGGCGATCGAAGAGGCCAAGGGCAAGACCCGCGACCTCGACGAGCACCTCGTCGACGCCCAGGAGACCCGCCGCATCCTCGACCGCCTTTACGGCTACGAGATTTCGCCGGTGCTCTGGCGCAAGGTTGGCCCGGGCCTGTCTGCCGGCCGCGTGCAGTCTGCCGCGACCCGACTCATCGTCGACCGCGAGCGCGAGCGCCTCTCGTTCGTCGCCGCGACCTATTGGGGCGTGGATGCGGACCTCAGCGCCGCGGGTCAGGGCTTCGGGGTGCGCCTCACGAAGCTTGGCGGGCAGCGGATCGCGACCGGCCGGGACTTCGACGACAACGGCAAGCTGAAGAATGACGCGCTCGTGCTCCTCGAGCCTGCAGCGACGACGCTCGAGGATGCGCTCAAGACTGGCGAGGTCAAGGTCACCGTCGCTTCGGTCGAGTCGAAGCCGTATACGCGCCGCCCGGCGGCACCGTTCACGACCTCGACGCTGCAGCAGGAGGCCTCGCGCAAGCTGCACTTCTCGGCCCGTCAGACGATGTCGGTCGCGCAGTCCCTGTACGAGAACGGCCACATCACCTATATGCGTACCGACTCGTCGAACCTCTCGACGCAGGCGATTAGCGCCGCGCGCAAGCAGGCGAGCGAGCTGTACGGCGCCGACTCGATTCCCGACAAGCCGCGCTACTACGGCAAGAACGCGAAGAACGCGCAGGAGGCGCACGAGGCGATCCGCCCGGCGGGTAGCGAATTCACGCGTCCGCGTGACCTCGTCGGCGTTGGCGATCAGGAGCGCAAGCTTTACGACCTCATCTGGAAGCGCACGGTCGCATCCCAGATGGCGGACGCTAAGGGGCAGACCGCGACCGTGACCCTGAACGGCTCGGCCGTCGACCTGCCGGACAGTGCGGGCACGGTCAGCCCGACGACGAGCGAATACCAGGTCTCGGGTACCGTCATCACGTTCCGCGGGTTCCTCGCCGCCTACGAAGAGGGCCGCGACGAGACCCGCGAGGGCAACGCGGATGGCAAGGAAGCAAAGCTGCCTCCGCTCAAGGAAGGCGAGCTGGTCGCCGTCGAGGGAGCCGAGGCGAAGTCGCACGAGACGAGCCCGCCGCCGCGCTACACCGAGGCGAGCCTCGTGAAGGTGCTCGACGAACTCGGCATCGGCCGCCCGTCGACGTACGCATCCATCATCGCGACGATCATGGACCGCGGGTACGCGAAGAAGCGCGGCAACGCGCTCGTGCCGGGCTGGACGGCGTTCAGCGTCGTGCGGCTGCTCGAGGAGCACTTCCAGGAGCTCGTGGAGTATGACTTCACCGCACAGATGGAGTCGGACCTCGACCACATTGCGTCCGGCGAGCAGGACCGCACCGAGTGGCTCGGCGAGTTCTACTTCGGCAGCGACGATCACCCGGGCCTGCGGAAGGTCATCGACAACCTCGGCGAGATTGATGCGCGTGCGATCAACTCGACGAAGCTCACCGACACCGCGACCCTGCGCATTGGCCGCTACGGTCCGTACATCGAGGTCGTCGACCCGAATGCGGCGGAGGACGCAACCCCGCGCCGGATCAACATCCCGGAGGAACTCGCGCCGGACGAGCTCACGCCCGAGAAGGTGCAGGAGCTCATTGACGCGCCGGTCGTGACAGACCGCGTGTTGGGGCAGGACCCGGAGACCGGTCACGACATCGTCGTGAAGGACGGCCGGTTCGGACCGTACGTGTCCGAGGTGCTGCCGGAACCCGAACCGACGGGCGACGCGAAGCCGAAGCGCAAGGCCGCGGCACCCAAGCCGCGCACCGCATCCCTGTTCAAGTCGATGCTGCCTGAGACCGTCACGTTCGATGACGCGATGAAGCTTCTCTCGCTGCCCCGCGTCGTGGGCGTCGAGGAGGAGACGGGCAAGGAAGTCACCGCGCAGAACGGCCGCTACGGTCCCTACCTGAAGAAGGGTACTGAGACGCGCACTCTGCCGGACGAAGACTCGATCTTCACGATCGATATGCCGGGCGCGATTGAGTTGTTCTCCCAGCCGAAGTACCGCGGCCAGCAGTCGAAGAGCGTGTTGCTCGACTTCGGTGAGGCCGATCCGGTGTCGGAGAAGCCCGTCAAGCTTAAGGACGGCCGCTTCGGTCCGTACGTCACGGACGGCGAGACGAACGTCACCGTGCCGCGCGGGACCGACCCGATGACCATCACGTTCGCGCGTGCGGTGGAAATGATCGCGGAGAAGCGCGCGAAGGGCCCGGCGAAGAAGCGCACGACCACCGCCAAGAAGCCCGCAGCCAAGAAGCCCGCAGCGAAGAAGACAAGCACGGCGAAGACGACCACGGCGAAGAAGACCACCACGGCGGCCAAGAAACCGGCCGCGCGCACGACGGCGGCGAAGACCACGGCCGCGCGCACTACAGCCGCAAAGACCACCGCGGCCAACGCCGCAGAGACTGAGGAAAGCTAATCGGCACGGTGACCACACGCGGGCTATTCATCACGTTCGAGGGCGGTGACGGGGCGGGAAAATCCACCCAGGTCGCCCTCCTCACCGAATACCTGCGGGGTCGCGGCCTCGAGGTGCTGCACACGCGCGAGCCTGGCGGCACGGAGCTCGGCCTCGCGCTGCGGGAGGCCGTGCTGCACAGCAAGAACGAGATCGTTCCGCGCGCCGAGGCGCTTATCTACGCCGCCGATCGCGCCAACAACATCGCCACGCGGGTGCGCCCCGCGCTCGAGCGCGGTGAAATTGTGTTGCAGGACCGCTACCTTGACTCTTCGGTCGCGTATCAGGGTTCGGGTCGCGATCTCGGCGCCGACGAGATCCGCGACCTCTCGCTCTGGGCAACTGACGGGGTCCTCCCGGACATCACGGTGCTCCTCGACATCGATCCGGTGGAGGGCCGTGCGCGCGTGACGGCGCAGCGCGGCGGCCTCGATCGACTCGAGGCGGAGGGGCGCGAGTTCCACGAACGCGTGCGCGCGACATTCCTCGCGCTCGCCGAGGCTGAGCCGCAGCGCTTTCTCGTGGTGGATGCGACGCTCGCGCCCGAGGTCATCGCCGCGCAGGTGCGTGCCCGGGTCGATGCGGCGCTCGCGGCCGCGCATCCCGGACAGGCCAGCGCGTGAGCGTGTGGAATGAGGTCGTCGGCCAGCCGCAAGCGGTCGAAACGCTTCAGCGCGCCGTGCGCGGCTCCGTTCGGGGGAGTGAAGATCAGCAGGCTTTCACCAACTCTTGGCTAATCACAGGGCCTCCGGGTTCGGGCCGCTCGACGGCCGCCTACGCGTTTGCGGCCGCGTTGCTGTGCCCGAACGGGGGCTGTGGGACGTGCGATTCTTGCATCCAGGTGCGGCAGCGCTCGCACCCCGACCTCACGGCCGTGGTCACCGAGACGCTGATCATCACGATCGACACCGCGCGCGAACTCGTGGCCCGCGCATCGCGATCCCCGATGAACTCGAACTACCGAGTCATCGTGGTCGAAGACGCCGACCGCATGATGGAACGCACCTCCAACACCCTGCTTAAGGCAATCGAGGAGCCCGAACCGACCACGGTGTGGGTGCTGTGCGCCCCGAGCGTGACCGACCTCTTGCCAACGATTCGCTCGCGCGTGCGCACCATCGGCCTCCATAGTCCGGCGGTCGAGGACGTCGCGGCGCTGCTCGTGCGCCGACACGCTGTCACGGAAGAGGTCGCGCTGCGGGCCGCCGCCGAGTCGCAGAGCCACGTCGGGATGGCCGCTCGGCTTGTCACGACGCCGGCCGCGTGGGAGCGCCGCGACCGCGCGCTGAACGGCGTGCTCGGGCTCCGCACGGTGGGGGATGCGGTGCGCAAGGCCGCCGAGTGGGTCGCGATCGCGGACGAGGACGGGAAAGCAGCTGCCGAGGACCGCGACGAGAAGGAGCGGCAGGAGACCTTCCGCTCGCTCGGGCTGGATCCGAACCAGACCATCCCCCGACAGCTGCGCGGGGTGTTTCGCGAGCTCGAGGAGAACCAGAAGCGGCGCGCCAAGCGAGCCACGCTCGATGGCGTGGACCGCATCCTGACCGACGTGCAGTCGCTGTGGCGTGACACGCTCATGCTGCAGTTGGATGCCGGGGTACGCCTTGTGAACGAGACGCGGCGGCCTGAAATTGAATCTGCCGCCCGCTCAGGTCAGCCGTCGTCGACGATGGCTAGCATTGAGAGCATCAGCCTCGTGCGCGAACGGCTCGCCGCGAATGTCCCGCCAACCCTCGCGTTGGAGGGCCTGCTGGTTGGCTACGTCGCGAGACAAACACAGGCCTGAGGGCCGGATGGAGGACCCCGATGACCGTTCGTACCCGGCGAGGGCGTGCCCGAGTGCTGGCCGCAGGGGCGATGGCCACGGCGGCGATGATGGCACTCAGCGGCTGCGTCATGATCCAGGAGCTCAGCGCACCGACGAGCCCCGGGCAGAGTGATGCACCTCTCGGCGAGAACGAACGCGGGGAAGCACAGGGCGAGGGCAATCTGTATGACGGTGGCCTCGACCCGGCGCTTGTCGAGCTCTATGAACAATCCGTAGAGTGGGGGCCCTGCCCTGAGGATTACGGTGCGGGCGCCGACGTCGAATGCGCCACTGTTTTGGCACCAATGAACTGGGGTACGCCAGAAGCGCACGAGCCGATTGAACTCGCACTCGTTCGCCTCCCCGCGGAGGGCGAATCGAAGGGTTCGCTCTTCACGAACCCCGGCGGCCCGGGGGCGAGCGGCGTCGACTTCGTCGCGCTGTCCGGCAGCTACTTCTTCTCGGATGCGCTTCGCGAGAACTACGACATCGTCGGCTGGGATCCGCGCGGCGTTGGGCACTCGAGCGCGGTCGAATGCCGCGACGACGCGGGGATGGACGAGTACATCTACGGTGTGCCCGAGAACGCCGCGTCCATGAGCGAATCGGAATCCTTCGAGTGGTCGCGTCAGCAGGCCATCCAGTTCGGCGCCGACTGCCTCGAGAAGACCGGACCCCTGCTCGAGTACGTTGACACACAGTCGACGGTCAACGACCTCGACATGCTGCGCGCCATCGTAGGCGATTCGGCGCTGAACTACTTTGGGTTGTCCTACGGCACCGACATCGGGGCGCAATACATTGATCGCTTCCCCGACCGGGTCGGCCGAATCGTGCTGGACGGCGCGACCGACCCGACCGTGCCAGTGTTCGACGTGATCATCGACCAGCAAGAGAAGTTTGCGGATGCGACGCTCGCGTACCTCGAGGACTGCTTTACTTCGGAGGCGTGCCCGTTCGACCCGAACGCGGGTACTGAAGGCGCGATCGCGGACATCCAGGCGATGATGGATAACGTCGACGAGACGCTGCCGGTCGCCGCGGACGGACGGGTGCTGACGTCGGGCGTGATCAACTCCGCGATTACGGCGACGATGTACTCGGAGGACAGCTGGCCCTACCTCACCCAGGCGTTCTCCGCCTGGATGCAGGAACAAAATTCCGCGGTGTTCTTCGCACTCTCGGATTCTTACTACGGGCGCATGCCGGACGGCAGCTACGACTCGAACATGTTTGAGGCGTTCCCCGCGATCAACTGCCTCGACTACCCGCTCGTGACCGACGAGGCCACGATCCGCGACTTCAACCAGCGGCTCTCGGAGGTCACGCTCTTCGGGAGCGAATACAGTGAGCAAGAGATGCTGATCGGCGACCTGCAGTGCGAGAACTGGCCGTTCAAGTCCCGCGTCCAGGCCCAACAGCCTGTCCAGGGCGTGGGGGCGCCCCCGGTCCTCGTGGTCGCCACGACGAATGACCCGGCGACGCCGTTCAAGTGGGCCGTCGCCGTGGCCGACCAACTCGAATCGGCGGTGCTGATCGAGTTCGAGGGCGAGGGGCACATCGCCTATAGCCAGGGTGACTCGTGCGTCGTGACCGCGGTTGACCGCTACTTCATCGAAGGTGACGTGCCGCCGGGCGGCCTCAAGTGCTAGCCTCGCGGCCGGCGCTCGCCTTCGGGTAACCGATTTGGCACGAGCCCCCGGAAATGCGTTATAGTTGCGTGTCGCATGCTTCGCACGCGCAGGCCGCCTTAGCTCAGTCGGTAGAGCGATTCACTCGTAATGAATAGGTCACCAGTTCGATTCTGGTAGGCGGCTCCGACAAAAATGATCCGGCCCGGATGCTTTCAGAGCATCCGGGCCGGATCATTTGCATTGCTGCTTAGCCGCGGCCGCTAGCCGTACTCGGGCTCGGTCTTGGCATCCTGTTGCGGGATGACCACCTCGTTGATGATCAGCAGGATGGATGCGGTGACGGGGATCGCGACGAGCGCCCCGAGGAAGCCGAGGAGCGTGCCGCCGACGAGTGCGCCGATGACCACGAGCGAGCCGGGGACGGAGATCGCGCGGTTCATGACCCGCGGGGTTAGCACGTAGGCCTCGATCTGCATGTAGATCAGGTAGACGATCGCGAAGATGAGCGCTCCGGTGGGATCCGCGAACAGCGCGAGACCGGTGCCGATCACCCAGAAGGCGACGGTACCGATGAGGGGAATGATCGTGATGAAGAATGCGGCGACCGCCATGAGCGGCGGGAATGGCAGCCCAAGGACGGTGTACAGAATTGCGGTGATGACCGCGTTGAAGAACGCGAGGATCACCATGCCCTTGATGTAGGCGCCGACCGAGTCGGTAATGCGCTCGGTGAGGTCGGCCACGCGCTCGCGGCTATACGCGGGGGTGAGGCGCACGAAGCCGCGCTTCATCGCATCCAACGAGGCGGTGAAGTAGAGCGTCAGGACGAACACGATGATTGCGGTTGAGGCGCCGCCGATCACTCCTGCGCCAACCTGTAAGACGCCGCCACCGATCGTCGCGAGCGTGCCTGGATTGAGCACGAAATCCTGCACCTGCTGCACGAGCGACGTGATGCCGTCGCCGAGGTTCTCGGTGAGCCACGCGTAGGTTGGGGAGTTCATGAAGTCCGCGATGATTTTCGGCAGATCCCGGATGAACGACACGATCTGACCCGCGATCACCGGGGCGAGAAGACCGACGATGAGCAGGAAGACGAGCACTACGGTCGCCGACACGATGACAATGGCCCACTGTCGGGAGGCTCCCCAGCGCTGAATCATCTTCACGACGGGATCGAGGCCGAGCGCGATGAAGAGCGCGAGGGCCGTCGAGATCAGGATTGATGAGAGATCAGAAATGGCGAGAGCGAGCAGAATTGCGAGCAGGCCGCCAATGGTGAGGGCGAACCCGGCGGAGAGTGGCCGGGCTACGACCGTTGCGATGAAATTGGTGGGCTTGCGGCGTGGCAATGGCTCGCGCGACGCCTCGGACGCGGTACGCGTGCCTGCCTCGGCACCTCGTTCGTTGCCGTTGCGCGAATCGGCGGCTGCAGCGCCATTCAGATCGGTCATGGTCGCGATCCTACTGTGCGCGGCAGCCGCCGAGCCGGGGTTGGGTTAGCGGACGATTGCCGTCGGGAGCGAGATCTCCTGAAGCAGCTCGTGGCTCACCGAGCCGAGGAGGAGTCGGCGGAACGCGCCGCGACCGTGCGAACCGACGACGAGAAGCCGGCCCTTCTTCGCCTGGTCGGCCAGCGCATCCGCCGGACGACCCTCGACGATGACCTTCTGGATCTCCAGGTCGGGGTACTTCTTCTCGACGTCCTTGAGCGCCTCGGTCAGCTCATCCGCGCAGCTTTCCTGCATCGCCTTCTGGAAGTCGTCGACGTAGGCAAACGCGTAGCCGTAGCCGTATCCGTATGCGACGTCGCTCTGCCACGAGATCACCGCGATGAGCGGCTCGCCCGACGCGTGTGCCTCGGCCGCGGCGAAGTCGAGCGCCTTCGCCGAGATGTCGGAGCCGTCGGTGCCGACGACTACGCCACGGCGGTCGGTCACGTCCACGGCGGGAACCGCGACGACGGGCGCCTTGCTGACTGCGGCGATGCGAACACTGCCGGGGTTGCGCGAGCCCTTGCCCGAGCCGTCGGTGTCGCTACCGATGACGAGGAGGTCGGCGCTCTCCGAGATGAACTCGAAGCTCTCGGGGAGGCTGTGGCTGCGCTGGATCTCGGTTCGGAGCTCGAGGTCGGGCGCGATTTCGCGGGCGGCCTTGGCGTGGGTCGCGAGGAGGTCGTTTGCCCACGTCTCGACTTCTTCGACGTTGACACCACGGGGTGAGGGATCGATCACGCTGAAGATCAGGAGTGATCCACCTTCTCGTGCCGCGTACTTAGCGGCCCAGGCAACCGCACTTTCGTCCGCTTGGGAGCCATTGATTCCAACGATGATTCGACCGGCCATGAGGTCCTCCTCCGTGAGGTTCAGTGTGTGTCGCTACGCCGACGATATTGCCTGGTAGCGGCTTGTTATTTCAGCCTAATAACTCGAACTTGAAAGGTAATGTGCGTGAGCGCGCGCTGACGCTTGAACCGTCATCCGGCCAGCCGCGCGACCGATATGGTTAGCGACGTGACGGAATCGCAAGGACGCGGGAATGGTGTCGACCGCGGCGGCAGACTGACCTCATTGCAGGGAGCGGTGGCGCTCGCCGCTGCCATGGGCGTCGGCCGCTTTGTCTACACCCCGGCGCTCGGGGCCATGACGGCTCAGGGCGCAATCGAGGCGGAGACGGGAGCGCTGCTCGCCTCGGCCAACTATCTCGGTTACCTTCTCGGGGCCCTGATCATGCTCGTCGGGCGGCGCCTGCAGCAGCCCTGGCCGTTTCGCACGTCGTTCTTGCTGCTCGCGATCACGTTGGCGCTCATGACACTGCCGTCGACCGCCGTCTGGTTCGTGGCGCGCATCCTGGCCGGACTCGCGAGCGCGTTCATCTTCGTATCGGTGGCCCAGGCCGTCGCGTCGCGGCGCGACGAGGGCGTGGACCCGGGGGTTGTGTACGCGGGGCTCGGCGCGGGCGTGATGTTTACCGGGGTGGTCGGCGGCATCGCGGGCGAGCAGCCCTGGCAGACCCAGTGGTGGGTCGCGTTCGGCTTCCTCATCCTTGCGCTGGCTGCCACGTGGCGCTTCAATCCGGCGCCGAAGCCCGTCCTGCGCGTTGCCGAGCCCTCGACCGAAAGTGGCGGGCACGAGCTGGACACGTCGAGGCTCGAGCCGAAGCGCCCGCGGCTGCGCGCATCCTGGCTGCTCTTGCTCTGGAGCTACGGCCTGCTGGGAGCCGGGTACATCATCCTCGGCACCTTCCTCGTCGTGCAGGTGGATGAGGAGATCGGCGGGGGACTCGGGCCATGGTTCTGGGCGGTGACCGGGCTCGTCGCGGCTCCCTCAACGGTGATCTGGCGGAAGATCGCGGACCGCGTGACGCCCTCGCTCGCGTTCGGGCTCACCCTCGTGCTGCAGGTGCTCGCGGGCCTACTGCCGGTGCTCGTCGGCGGAATCGTTGCCACAGTGATCGCCGCGGCGCTGTTCGGCTTCACGTTTATCGCGGCGGTCATGCTCGCGACCGGGATGATCAACCTCGGCGTCAAGGGCGAGCCGGCCAAGCTCACGGCGCTCTACAGCGCACTGCAGCTCGCGGGCCCGCTTGCGGTGATGCCGATCATCGGCTCAGGATACTCGGGGGCGTTCCTCGTCTCGGCGGCCATCAACGGCGTCGCGATGCTGCTCGCATTCGGCCTCGCGTGGCTGCAGCGTGGCACCGGGCGCGCCGCCGCGAAGTGAGCTTGTCGGTGGCGAGACGTAAGCTTGGCGCCGTAAGAATTCTCGATTCGTGGGCGCTGCCCGGGGGAGTGTTGTGGGACGACGCGGGCGTGAGCGTGGCGGTGTCGACGGGCGGCAAGCGTCGCGAGACGCTGCGCCGACCTCGCGTCGCGCTGCGCGCCAGGCCGCTCGCGCGGGCCGCGGCGGCGTGGCCACCACGCTCCTCAGCATCCTGCTGACCCTCGTGCTGGCGGTCGCCGCTGGTGCCGGTGGCGCCGCGTTGGCAACCCACTGGTTCCCGCTTGCGTCGGCCGATGCGGCTCAGCCCCATTCGGCCCAGCTGCTGTCGGCGGCGACGCAGCCGCAGCAGGCGCTCAGCGCACCCGTGCGCACCTGCTCGATCCGCCCGGAGACCGAGGCCCCGGCGGCGCTCGACTTCCACGGCCTCATCGTGGATGCGCAGACCGGCGAAGTCCTGTTCGAAGAGAATCCGGAGGGCACGCATCCGACGGCCTCGGTCATGAAGCTCGTCACGAGTACGAGCGCGCTGGTTACGCTCGGGCCCGACTATCGCATCCCCACCCGCGTCTACCCGGGCAACGTGCCCGGGAGCGTCGTGATCGTGGGCGGCGGGGACGTCACGCTGAAGTCTTCCGCGACGAGCTATTACGAGGGCGCGACCGCGTCGCTGGCCGAGCTTGCCGCCGCGGTCGAGGCCGCGGGCGGGGCGACCTCGGTGGGCTACGACACCTCGGTGTTCGGCGGCGACCCGTGGCACCCAACATGGGAGCAGAAGGAACGCACGGACGGGTATATCTCGCCGATCACCGCGCTCATGACCGACGCCGGCCGCACCGACCCAAACAATATGTATTCGCCCCGCACGACCAGCCCGGCACAAGATGCTGCGGCCGATTTCGCGAGTGCGGTCGGCGCGCCGCTCGACGACGCGGTCTTCGTCGAGCCCGGCTCAGAACCGATCGCTGAGGTCTGGTCGCAGCCGGTTTCGGAGCTCGTCGAGTACGTGCTCGTCGATAGCGACAACGTCGTGGCCGAGGCACTCGCGCGCCTCGTGGCGATCGAACGCGGCACCGGCAACACGTTCGAGGCGGTGGATGCGGCGGCCGACGCCTCGCTCGAGGAACTCGGTTTGGACGCCTCGACCTTCGTGGGCGCCGACGGCTCGGGGATGTCGCGCGACAATCGCGCGAGCGCATCCCTCATCGTCTCGCTGGTGGAGGCGATACACACCGACACGGACGGGCTCGGCTTCCTCATCGACTTCCTGCCCGAGAACTCCCTTACCGGCACGCTCAAGGACCGTCTCGGGACGGTTCCCGCAGGCGCGATCAAGGCGAAGACAGGCTGGATCGACCAGGTCTTTGCCCTCGCCGGAACGATGACCGCCGAGGACGGTACCGAGTTGATCTTTGCCATCTTCGTGCCGGTCGAGAATCCGGATGGTTCGCAGATCACCGGGCTCGGCAACCGCAACGCGCTTGATGCGATTGCCGCGGCCACGTGGTCGTGCGGGGCGACGCTGTCGAATTACTGAGCCTCGTCATAGACAATGGGGAGATGGCACGAGCACTCCTGATTGTTGACGTACAGAATGATTTCACCGAAGGCGGCGCGCTCGGGACCGAGGGCGGTGCCCAGGTCGCGCGCGATATCACCACGCACCTTCGCGAGCACGCTGGCGAATACTCGGTTGTGCTCGCGTCCCGCGACTGGCACGACGCCGATAACGACAACGGCGGCCACTTCGCCGCTGAGCCCGACTACGTCGACACGTGGCCGCGGCACTGTATCGCTGGGACTCCTGGAGCCGACTTCCACCCCGACCTCGACACCTCGTTCATCGACGTCGAGGTGCGCAAGGGCCAAGGTGCGCCGCACTACTCGGCGTTCCAGGGCGTGACGGATGCGGGCCAGAACCTGATCGACGTGCTCGCGTCGCGCGATGTCGAGGACCTCGACATCGTCGGAATCGCGACCGACCACTGCGTGCGTGCGTCGGCGCTCGACGCGCTCGAGGCGGGCGTGCAGGTGCGCGTCCTCGACGGCCTCACCTCGGCGGTGGGCAAGGAATCACGTGCCGCGGCGCTCGCGGAAATTCGCGCCGCCGGTGGGGAAGTGGTCGACCGATGACCGTCCGCATCGCGGCGCTTTCCGAGCAGCCGCTCGACTTCGCGAGCCATGCCGCGGCCGTGAGCGGTGAGATGAACGGCGCCGTCGCATCCTTCACAGGGCTCGTGCGCAACCACGACCCCGGTGCGAGCGGCGAGGTAAACCAGCTCGACTACTCCGCGCATCCCGACGCCGAGGCGAAGCTGCGCGAGATCGCCGCGTCGCTGGATGCGCCGGGTCTCGAGATTGCGGTCAGCCACCGCACCGGGACGCTCGCGGTCGGAGATATCGCGATCGTCGCGTGCGTCGGCTCGGCCCACCGCGCGGAGGCGTTCGACGTGTGCCGCGAGCTCGTCGAGACGGTCAAGCGGGAGCTGCCCGTCTGGAAGCGGCAGCACACCGTCGACGGCGCGACGAACTGGGTCGGGATCGTCTAGCGCGCGGTTGGGCTGGTGGGTCGTGGCGCGCGGCTCGTACGTCGAGACTGTCTCGCTGCCGACTCGCCGTTGGCCAGCCAATCGCGCGTGCGCGGTCTAGACGCTCGGGCGCACGCCGCCGGCTAGCCGCCGATATATGACATCTCGATGTGCTTGCGCGTCGGCTTACCGCCATCGAGGAGCCCTGAGCGCAGCTCGGAGTAGCGGTCGTCTCGACGCTGCCAAACCCCGCAGAGCGCATCCTTCAGCTGTTCGTCGCTGGCGCCGTCACGGAGCAGCGCGCGGAGGTCGTAACCGGATTCCGCGAAGAGGCACGTGTAGAGCTTGCCCTCGGCGGAGATGCGCGCACGCGTGCACGTGCCGCAGAACGCGCGGGTGACGCTCGAGATGACGCCGATCTCGCCCTCGCCGTCCTCGTACGCCCAGCGCTGCGCGGTCTCGCCCATGCTGTTCGGTTCGAGCGGGCGAAGCGGATGCTCACGGCCGATGATGTCGACAACCTCGGCGGAGGGCACGACCTCGTCGAGCACCCAGCCGTTCGAGGCGCCGACGTCCATGTACTCGATGAAGCGGAGGATGTTGCCCGTGCCACGGAAGTGGCGGGCCAGCGGCAGGATCTCATCGACCGTGTCGCGCTTGACGACCGTGTTGATCTTGATCGGGCCGAGCCCCGCATCCTGTGCCGCGGCGATGCCGTCGAGGACGCGCGCCACGGGGAAGCGGACGTCGTTCATTGCCTGGAACTTTGCGTCGTCGAGCGAATCGAGGGAGACGGTGACGCGGTCGAGCCCGGCCTCCTTGAGCGCCTGGGCCTTGACAGGGAGGGCCGAGCCGTTCGTCGTGAGCGCGATGTCGGGCTTTCTGCCATCGAGCGCGCGGAGCTCGGCGAGCTGGGCGATGAGGTCCTCGATGCCGCGGCGCAACAGTGGCTCGCCGCCGGTGAGGCGCAGTTTCGTGACGCCGAAGCTGAGCGCGGTGCGTGCGACCTTCGTGATTTCCTCGAAAGTGAGCAGTTCGCTGCGCTCCATGAACTGATAGTCGCGGCCGAAGATTTCCTTCGGCATGCAGTACACGCAGCGGAAATTGCAGCGATCGGTGACCGAGATGCGGAGGTCTCGCAGCGCTCGACCGCGGCGGTCTTCGAGGCCGGTCGAGGGGAGTCGCTGCGCTGCGGTGGTGTTCGAGGCCGCTCCCCGTGTGGTGCTTGGGGTATTCATGGGAACCTTCCCTAGACCGCCCACCCTAGCAGTCGGGCGGCGATTCGCGGAGTTCTCCGACACCCGGTCCCGCTAAATTCCAATGAGTCGATTTGCAGCAAGTCGATTCAGCGATACGCGCTGTTCAGCTGCATCGATTGCCAGCTGTCGGTGCGCTTCCGGCGTGATTCTGACCATGAACTTGCCGGAATACGAACGATCAGCGATTGCCGCGGGCGGGGTCTCTCCGCTGGCAGTCATATCTGCCAAAACTTCGGCGGTGAGCTTGCGAATTCCTGCAAACGCATCTTCTTGGTTTTCGGCAAGCCACGAGAGCGAGGGAAGCTCAGCGACGGTGCCAACGAATTCTTGATCTTCGGCCGACCAGCGAACGCGGTACGTGTAGTGGTCGGCGGAGGGCGAGGTCATGACTGGTCTCCTTCCAGTTTCTCGAGCGCTGCCAGGACTTGGCGAACTTGGTAGGGCTTGGCCTTCCCGCGACTATCTTGAATGTTTACTCGAGGGTCACCGCTCCATGGCATCTTGTAGACACGGTGTGATGTTCCTCGTTGGCGGGGTTCACCAAAGTAGTAGTCGCAGACTTGGGCGAGGTCGTTGAAACGTACGCCATTCGAATTTTCGCGGATTCGTTTGAATAGTTTCTCGATACTCGCCAAAAGGAAGTAGTATCATTATTGATACTAAATTTAACAGTGCTTCGGTTGGAACGAAGGGATCAAACGGCTAGCCTCCCGCGAAGGGCGGGAGGATGTCGACGCGGCCCGCGGTGAGGGGGCCGGAGCTGATCTTCTTGCCGTCGGCGAGGAGCGAGCATTGGGCGAGGATGCGCTCGAACTCCGGGCCGAAGCGCATTGCGAGGTGCTCCCGGAGGCCCTCGACTGAGTCTGCCTCGACCTCGATCGACTCGACGCCAGCGGCGTCCGCGGCGGCGGCGAATAGCCTGACCTCACGCATCCAGGCCTCCTTCCGCATCCGCGCCACCGTCTGCATCCGCGCTGCCAGCCGCAATCGACTCACGCTCCGACGCCCACTCGCGTACGAGTTCGCGCAACCGCGCGTCACCTTCCTCGTTCGTCAGGAGTCCGCGACCGACCGCGAGCCCGAGCAGATAGGACGACACCGGCGCCGCCGGGCGGACGACGCCGTGGGCGACGATGCCGGTCATGCCGAGCAGGTCATTCAGCGGCACTTCGGCCGGGTCGAGGCCGAGCCGGGGCGCGGCGAACTCGACCCACTCGGACAGGCCCTCTGGCAGGCCGCGATCCTGTGCGGTCACAGTTAGTCCTCGACCGGGTCGTGCTGAATCACGGGGATGGCGCCGGTGAAGGGCGCGGTGTTGTCGCCGGGACGACGCCACATGCCGGACTTCCCTCCGGTCTTCTCGACGAGCTCGATGCGCTCGATCGACACACCCTTGTCGATGCCCTTGACCATGTCAACGATCGACAGCGCCGCGACCGAAACCGCGGTGAGCGCCTCCATCTCGACGCCGGTGCGGTCCGCGGTGCGGATGGTCGCGCGCAGTGAGACACCGTCATCGAGCAGCATGACATCGACCTGGGCGCCGTGCACGCCGATCACGTGCGCGAGGGGGAGCAGCTCGGGTGTCTTCTTGGCCGCCGCGATCCCCGCGATGCGCGCGGTCGCGAACACGTCGCCCTTGGGCACGCTCTGGTCTGCGAGCGCGCGGACGATCTCGGGGGAGCAGCGCACGAACCCGCGGGCGGTGGCGCTGCGAACGGTCGGGACCTTGTCGGTGACATCGACCATCCGGACTCGGCCGGCGCGATCGAGGTGCGTGAAATCGTTCATGGCAGGATCTCCCAGATGGTGAGGCGGTCGCCGGGTCGAACCTCTTCGGACTCGGCGGGGACTAGGGCGAGCGCTTCGGCTGCGGCCAGGCGGCTCACGAGGTGCGAGCCGGAGCCGCCAGCGGTGGCCCGAACTACCTCGCCCGATGTTAGAGATCGTACCGGCATGAACTGGGCGCGGCCCGGCGGGGTCCGCCATCCTTCGGCAGCGGTCGCGGTGGATGTGCGGCGCGCGAACTCTTCCCCCGCGAGGATGCGCAGGGTCGGCTTCACGAACGCCTCGAACGAGGTGAAGACGCTCACCGGGTTGCCGGGGAGCGCGAACACGAGCTGGCCGGATGCGAGTCGCCCGAAGCCCTGAGGCTTGCCGGGTTGCATCGCGACCTTATCGAAGGCGACGCCGGAGGGCTCGTCGTTGTCACCCGCGCCGCTCAGCACGAGCCGGACCACGTCGAATGCGCCGACGCTGACGCCGCCCGTCGTGACGATCACGTCGGCCTCGGCCTCGGCGGCGCGAGCCACCGCATCCGCGAACTCGGTGCCGCCGTCACCGACGTGCGTCTGCAGCGCGACCTCGGCGCCGCACTCGCGCACGAGCCCGGCCACGAGCGTCGTGTTCGAATCAAAAATCTGGCCGTGCGCGACCGTGCCGCCCGGGGCAACGACCTCGTCGCCGGTCGTGATGATAGCGACGCGCGGGGCGCGCACGACGGCGACCTCGGCGACGCCCGCCGCCGCGATCCCTGAGAGGATGCGCGCCCCGAGCCGTTCGCAAGCCTCGGCGATGAGCGCACCCGCCGGTGCGTCCTCGCCCGCGCGGCGGATGTTGGCCGCGGGTTTGGGCTCGATCGTCACCTCGACGGTCGGCGCCGCTTGTTCGGTGATCGCGACGCCCTGCACGGTGTGCTCGAACGGCACGACCGCGTCGGCGTCGGCGGGTACGGGGGAGCCGGTCATGATTCGGGCGCACTCACCGGGCTGCAGGCGCGGGTCGAGGCCCGAGCCTGCGGGGATGTCGGCGACGACCCGGAGGGTGACTGGCGCATCCGCCGAGGCCCCGAGGACGTCGTCGCGGCGGACCGCGAAACCATCCATCGCCGAGTTGTCGAAGCCCGGCAGCGGCACCGGGGTGTGGACGTCCTCGGCGAGCACGAGGCCGAGGGCGTCGTGCAACGGGACTCGCTGCGGCTGTGCGTCGGCCTCGGCGCGGACGGCGTAGGCGGCCTCGAGCACGCGGGCGAGCTGATCGGGGAAGGAAATCACGGCGGCTCCTGGCTAATTGCGGGTTTCGAGATCGACGAGGGCGGACAGGGCGGGGATACCGCCGGGGAGCGTGCGGACCGCGCGGGCGCCCGCCTCGGTGAGGAGCTCGGAGGCATAGCGCGCCCGGGGGCCCTGGGCGCACGCGACGACGAGCGGCTCGTCGAGTGGGAGGTCGTCGATCTCGCCCTGCGCGACTCGCTGTGCGATCGTCTCGAGCGGCAGGTGGAGGTAGCGGTGCGCGAGCTCGAGGTCGGGATGCGCGGCCGGGCGGACATCGACGATCAGCTCGTCGGGGCGGATGCTCGGGGCGGGGTTGGTGGACCGAGGTTCGGCGGTGGTGGTGCTGGACGTATCGGTCGGGTCGGCCGCGGCCAGCGGTATCTCGCGGACCCGACCGGTGCGGCCATTCGTCACCCGGACGGTTCCGGCGAGCGGAGACCCGGCTCCGGTCACGATGCGCAGCGCCTCGCCCGCCATCGCGGAGCCGAGCTCGGCGACGAGCGGGGCGAACACGCCCGCGGTGGCGCAGTTGGGGCCCTCGACGGTCAACTGCTGCTCGCGATCCACGAGGTCATCGAGCGTCGGATTTTCGGGGCCGGGGAGGAACACGGTGAGGAGCGCATCCCAGCCGAGCACGCTGCCCCACACGAGGGGGATGCGCGCGGCACGGCACGCATCCGCGACGGCGAAGCGGGTCGGCCAGTGGTCGGTCGTGTCGACGACGAGGTCGGCGCCGGCGAAGAGCTCGGCAGCGTTCTCGCGCTCGAGACGAACCTGGCACGGCTGAAAGGTGGTCTCCGGCCCGAGGCCCTTGAGCGCATCCACCGCCGCCACGACCTTGGGGCGGCCGATATCGCCCTCGCGGTACAGCGTCTGCCGCGCGAGATTCGAGCGCTCCACCTCGTCGTCGTCGATGAGCGTAAGGATGCCGATTCCGGAGGCCGCGAGGACCTGCAGCGCAGGGCAGCCGAGACCGCCCGCGCCGACCACCACGACGTGCGCCGCATTCGCGCGATGCACGCCGGGCTGGCCGTAACCGAGCAGGCGCACGTGGCGCGCCTGGCGCTCGAGGTGCTCGGCCCAGGGCCGGTAGGTGTGGAACGACATAGGTCCAAACTTATCGGACTCGGTCAGCCTTATCGGGCTCGGTCAGCGGCGCGCGAATCCGCGCTCGCAGATTGGCTATTGTGGGGAGGGCGCTCCGGCCGCGGTGGGCCGTTGATACGGAGGGGTTTCAATGATGAAGCGATTACGAACCGGACTGGTGTTGCTGGCTGGCGCTGCACTGCTCTTTGGCACCAGCGGCTGCGCCGCGAATGGCGGCGCGACGCCCGACGAGAGCGCGGGGGACGCCACCACCGCGAATGCCGAGCCACTGAACATCCTGGCCGCAGCATCCCTGACCCAAGCCTTCGAGACGATCATCGAGGATTTCTCGGCCGCGCATCCCGATATCGAAATCGCCCCGCTCGTGACGGGTGGCTCGCAGGACCTCGTGCAGCAGGTGATCGAGGGGGCGCCGGCGGATGTGCTCGCCCTCGCGAGCGAGCCGAGTGCGGAACCGCTCGCCGAGGCTGGCGTCGAAACCGACTTCAGCGTGTTTGCCGAGAACACGCTGGTTATCGCGGTGCAGCCGGGCAACCCGAAGGACATTCAGGGGCTCGACGACCTCGCGAACAACCCCGACCTGAAGATTGCGATCTGCGCGGTGGAGGTGCCGTGCGGTGCCGCGACCCAGAAGCTGCTCGAGCTCAACGGGCTCGAGATCACCGGTGCCACCGAGGAGACGAACGTCTCGGCCGTGCTCGCGAAGGCCGAGCTCGACGAGGTTGACGCGGCGATCGTCTACCAGTCGGACCTCGTGACCTCGAGCGCCGACCTCGAGGGCATCGAGCCCGAGCAGGCTGCCGAGGTCGTGAACCGCTACCCGATTACGACCCTTGGGGAGAACCCGAACGCTGCCGTGTTTGTTGAGTATGTGCGATCGGATGCCGGAAGCGCGGTGCTCGAAGAAGCGGGCCTCGTCATTCCGTGACCGTGACCGTAACCGCTGAGCCGACACGGGCGCGGATGCTGGGCCGGGGACACACTCCCTGGCCCATTACCGTGCTCGCAGCGCTCGGGCTGCTCGCGATCGTCGCGCCGCTCGTCGCGCTGCTGCTGCGCGTGGACTGGGTCGAGTTCCCGAGCGTGCTCCTGTCGTCGGATGTGCTCGCAGCGCTCGGGCTGTCGTTCGGCACGGCGCTGGTCGCGACCGCGGTGTGCATCGTGTTGGGCGTGCCGCTCGGGATCGCGATCGCGCGGGCCCGGCCGCGAGCCGCCAACGTCACGCGGGCGCTCGTGCTGGTGCCGCTGCTCATGCCGCCGTTGGTGGGTGGTCTCGCGCTGTTGTCGCTCTTGGGGCGGAACGGTCTGCTCGGTTCGTTGCTCGGGGCACTCGGCATTACGCTGCCCTTCACGACCCCGGCGGTGGTGATCGCGCAGGTGTTTGTCGCGCTGCCGTTCCTCGTGGTGTCGGTGGAGCAGGCCGTTCGCGCCGTCGACCCGCGGCTCGAGCCGGTCGCGCGCACGCTCGGCGCATCCAGGCAGGGCGTGCTCTGGCGCGTGACCCTGCCGATTATCCGGCCCGCGATCGTGGCCGGGGCGACGATGAGCTTCTCGAGGTCGCTGGCCGAGTTCGGCGCGACCGCTCTCTTCGCGGGCAACGTCGAGGGCGTCACGCGCACGATGCCGCTCGCGATCTACTCGGTCTTCAACGGTGCGACGGGCGGGCCTGAGCAGGCGTATGCGCTCGCGGTGATCCTCGTCGCCTCGGCGGTTGCGGTGTTGATCGCGGTGCGTGGTTGGCGGGTGAACGGGCTGTGAGCAGTGTTGCGGCGGGTGCTGCCGGGAGCGGTGCCGCGGGAGCTGACTCTGCGTCCGGTGGAGCCGGTCCCGACGAGCGCGCCGACTTGCCGCGCGCGGGCGACGGGGCTGGCGAGCGTGGCATAGCGTCCGGAGGTCCTCGGGATTCCGGTATTTCGGGACGGGTCGTGGTCCCGCGCGATCGCTTCACGCTCGACGCGTCGCTCGAGCTTCGGCCGGGCGAACGAGTCGCGATAATCGGCGCAAACGGCTCCGGCAAATCCACGCTGCTCGCCGGACTCGCGGGTTTGACGGAACTAGCCCGAGCTTCGACCGTCACGCTCGGCGGGCATCCCTGGCGGAGCATCCCCGTCGAAGCGCGCGGGATTGGTTTCATCGCCCAGGATGGCCTGCTCTTTCCGCACCTGAGCGTGCTCGACAACGTCGCGTTCGGCCCGCGCTCCGCCGGTCGCTCCCGGCGCGAGTCTCGCGAGATTGCGGCTCGGATGCTCGAGGAGGTTCGCGTGGACCACCTCGCTGGAGCAGCCGCATCCTCCGTATCGGGCGGAGAGCGGCAGCGGATTGCGCTCGCCCGGGCGCTCGCGACGGAGCCCTCGACGCTCTTGCTGGACGAGCCGTTCGCGGCACTCGACGTGGATGCGTCAGTCGAGGTGCGCGAGATCACCGCCGAGCAGGTGCGGGCCCGCGGGCTTTCGTTGTTGCTGGTCACGCACGACCTGGTCGATGCCGTCCGGCTCACCGACTGCGTGATCGTGCTCGAGAGCGGGAAAGTCGTCGAGCGACTGGAGACTCGAGATCTGCAGCGCGCCCCGGCGAGCGCATTTGCAGCGTCGTTCGCTGGGCTCGCCCGGGTGCCGGGCACGCTTGCGACGGATGCGCTGGTCACCGCGTCGGGGGCGCGCATCCCGCTGCGAGGGGTCGAGGTTGACCGGTCGCTTCGAGTCGGTGCCTCGGCGCTGTTACTCGCGGCGCCGGATCACGTGGAGCTTGTCGACTCTGGACGTGGTGCGGTCGGCGGCGATGGCGAGGCTGCTCGGACCGATGCGGGCGGCAACGTCGCGATGTCGGCGAGTTCATTTGCGGATGCAGTCGAGTCACTCGTCGGCGACGGCTCGGCGGTGCGTGCGCGCCTACGCAGCGGCCTGCTGGCGCGAGTCGACTCGGAGCGCCTGCCGCAGGCTGGCGCGATAGTGCGAGTGCGCATCCACCACGCCCGCCTGCGCCCCGCGCCCTGAGCGGGGAACCGCTGGGGGAGTGCATCCGGTGACGGGTTCACCGACCAGTCGCGGTAGCCTTCCCGCGCAGTGGCAACGCCAATGATGCCGCCGCCGATCACGGCGATGGATGCGGGAGCTGTCATCTCCGGTACGTGCTACGACATCTGCGGGGCGTCGACCCGCTCGAAGCGCACCGTGATCGCCTTGAAGCCAGGGGTATTCGACTCGCGCGCCACTAGCTCGCGGTGCACGAGCGCGTTGGCCTCGGGGAAGTAGGCGGCCGCGCATCCACGAGCCGTCGGGTACGCCACCAAACGGAACGCATTCGCACGACGCTCCTCGCCGCGGAAAACGCTCACGACGTCGACCATGTCGCGATCCTTGAAGCCGAGCGCGGCGAGGTCGTCGGGGTGCACGAGCACGACGCGACGGCCGTTCTTGATGCCGCGGTAGCGGTCATCGAGGCCGTAGAACGTCGTGTTGTACTGGTCGTGCGAGCGCATGGTCTGCAGGATCAGGTAACCCTCCGGCGCCTCGAGATACTCGAGCGGGCTCACCGTGAACTGCGCGCGCTCGGTCGGCGTCGCGAAGGTCCGGGTGTCGCGCGGGGGCGAGGGCAGCTGGAAGCCGTTGCGCTGGCGCACGCGGCGGTTGAAGTCCTCGAAGCCGGGCAGGGTGCGCGAGATGCGGTCGCGGATGACGTCGTAGTCGTCGCCCATCGCGCGCCAGTCGATGACGTGGTCGGGGCCGAAGGTTGCCTCGGCCATGCGTGCGATGATGACCGGCTCCGCGAGTAGGTGCTCCGATACCGGCTTCAGGCGGCCCTGGGTCGTGTGGACCATCGACATCGAGTCCTCGACGGAGAGCACCTGCACGCCGCCCGGGTGCTTGTCGTCGATGTCGGTACGGCCAAGCGTCGGCAAAATCAGCGAGGTCTTGCCGTGCACCACGTGCGAGCGGTTCGGCTTGGTCGACACGTGCACCGTCAGGCCGGCCCGCTGCATCCCGGCCTCGAGCCGTTCGGTCTCGGCGTTCGCGAGGGCGAAGTTGCCGCCCATCGAGACGAACACATCGATATCGTCGTTTTCGAAGGCCTCGATCGACTCGGTCGAGTCGTAACCGTGCTCGCGAGGCGACTCGATCCCGAACTCGCGATCAATCGCATCCAGCAGCCACGGGGCGGGCTTCTCCCAGATCCCCATCGTGCGGTCGCCCTGCACATTCGAGTGACCGCGCACCGGGCACGCGCCCGCGCCGGGCTTGCCGAAGTTGCCCTGCAGCAGCAGGATGTTCACGAACTCGCGCAGCGTGTCGACCGAGTGCGGTTGCTGCGTGACGCCGAGCGCCCAGCAGATGATCGTCGCATCCGAGTCGGCGAGCATCCGCGCGACCTTCGCGATCTCGTCGCGCGACAGGCCCGTGGCGCGCTCGGTCTCGTCCCAATCGATGTGCTTTCGGGCCTCGCGGTACGCCTCGAAATGCTCGGTGCGCGTCTCGACAAACTCCTGGTCGACGATCGTGCCGGGCGCCGCATCCTCGAACGAGAGGAGCAGGTGACCGAGCGCCTGGAACAGCGCGAGGTCGCCGCCGACCTTGATCTGCAGGAACTCGTCCGAGATCCGTACGCCCTTGCCGATCAGGCCCTGCGGGGTCTGCGGGTCCTTGAAGTTGAGGAGACCGGTCTCCGGCAGCGGGTTCACGGCGACGACCTTGCCGCCGTTCTTGCGGCACTCGTCGAGCGCCGACAGCATGCGGGGGTGGTTCGTACCCGGGTTCTGGCCGACGACGAACACGAGCTTCGCGTTGTGGATGTCCTCGAGCGAGACGGTGCCCTTACCGATACCGATCGTGGGATTGAGTGCGCTGCCGGAGGATTCGTGGCACATGTTCGAGCAGTCCGGCAGGTTGTTCGTGCCGAGCGAGCGCGCGAACAGCTGGTACATGAACGCGGTCTCGTTCGCGGTGCGGCCCGAGGTGTAGAAGACGGTGCGGTCCGGGGTCGTCGCGCGGATGCGCTCCCCAATGAGGTCAAACGCTTCCTGCCACGGAATGGGGGAGTAGTGGGTCTCGCCGGGGCGGATGATCATCGGCTCGGTGATACGGCCCTGCTGGCCGAGCCAGTATTCGGTCTTGCCGCTGAGCTCCTCGATGGAGTTCGCGGCCCAGAAGTCACGGTCGGCGCGACGGGTCGTGTTCTCCTCGGCGAAGGCCTTCGCGCCGTTCTCGCAGAACTCAGCGGGCTTGCGTTTGCCGAGGGGCTCCGGCCACGCGCATCCGGGGCAGTCGAAGCCCTTGTCCTGGTTCACCCGCAGCATCGAGCGCAGCGTGCGGGTGACGCCGCCCTGCTCGAGCCCGCGCTGGAAGGCGACCGAGACGCCCGTGAGGCCCGCGGCGGCGAGCTTCGGCTTCGAGACGACGAGGTCATCCTCGTTGATGTCTTCGACCGGCGACTTGTAGCTGTGCTTCGTCATGACGTGGATGCTCCTTCGGTCACGAAGTCTTCCACGACTTCGACGCGGTCTGGGTGGGTGTACAGCGTGATTCGGTCGCCGCGGCTGAACCCGGCGAGGGTGATGCCGACTTCGTCGGCGAGGTCGGCGGCAAGTGAGGACGGCGCGCTCACGGCGCTCATGATCGGGATGCCCGCGAGGTGGCATTTTTGCACGAGCTCGAAGGATGCGCGGCCCGAGACCTGCATGACGGTGCCGCGCAGCGGCAGTTTGCCTTCGCGCAGTGCCCAGCCGATGACCTTGTCGACCGCGTTGTGGCGGCCGACGTCTTCGCGCGCGCAAAGCAATTCGCCGTCGGTGGTGAAGAGGCCTGCGGCGTGGAGGCCGCCCGTGGTGTCGAAGAGTTTCTGCGCCTCGCGGAGCCGGTCGGGCAGGTCGAGCAGAATGTCGGCCTGGATGCGCGTGTCGGTAGGATGCGCGCCGAAGCGTGACTGCCTGGTCACTTCGTCGATCGACGTGGTGCCGCATACTCCGCACGCGCTCGTGGTGACGACGCGGCGTTCAGAGATGCTCGCCGGGTTGAGGCCGATCACGGCAGCGTCGATGACATTGAAGGTCTGCTCGCCTTCCTCGTTCTTACCGGCGCAGTAGCGCATCGTGGCGAGGTCCTGCTGGCCGCCGAGGAAGCCCTCGGATACGAGGTTGCCGGCGACGAGATCGAAGTCGTGGCCGGGAGTGCGCATCGTTACCGCGAGCGGCTTGCCGTTGACGCGAATCTCGAGCGGCTCCTCGCCTGCGAGGGTCTCGCGCTTGGGTTTCGAGCCCTCGCCCGCGCGCACGAGAACGGCCTTGCGGCGCGTCGTAACTCGCGACATAACCCAGCCTCCTTACTGCAGCACTCGATCTTCCAACTCTAGCCGCCGGATGCTCGCGATGCATGCCGCGCGCCACCCCCGCCATCAACCACTTCGCCCCTCCTCAGGCAGCTGCCGAGCCAGCACATCCGCGAGCTGCCGAGCGCTCTCGAGCGATAGCTCCAGGTACTCGCGCGGGCCTGCGCCGATGTAGACCCACGTGGTGTCAGATCCGTCGCGCCGGCTTAGCCCGACCTCGTATTCCTCCCCGGAGACGCGTTGGGCGAGGTTTGCGTCGGTCCGTCGGCTGAGCACCGCGAGGGCCTCGCCGACCGAGCGGTGCACTCGGTCTTCCGGATGGTCGCCCTCAGAGTGCCCGCGAGCGCACCACTCCGGGCACGGGTCCTGCTGCCAAGAAGGAATCATGCCTCAAGCCTTCGGTCGAAAAACTCGGTTCGCACGGCACGGAGACATTCGACCACGAGCCTCCGACATAGACCGACTGGGCGATGCCGTCCCGCTCGGCGTCGGGTCAAGTGAGTTGGCTACGCAATCTGGTACGCGGCATGGGCTAACGCCGCTCAGCGGCCGTTCGTAATGCCTGGCAGCGCTGGCGGCAGGAGTTCCGTGACCGGTACCTCGAGCACCTCGGCGAGCGCGACTAGTGTACGGAGCCGCGGATTCGCCGCCGTTCCGGGATTCGACTCGCCTTTTTCGAGTTTGCGGTACGTGAACACCGAGATCTCGGCCGCCGAGGCGACGCGTTCTTGGCTCATCGCCTTCTCGCTTCGTGCCCGCTGCAAATTCAGGCCGAGCGTACGGACGTACTCGTCCCACTTCTCGGCTCGCTGAGGCATAAGTCCACTGTGCCCCCATTGCTCCACTCACATGAGCATGTTTACATGCTCAATTTGAGGAGATGCGCACGGTGCGGGCCCGAGCCATCGCCCAAGCATTGCCGCTAGTGCTTGCCCAGGCCCGTGCACGAGCAAGGGTGAGCGCTACCTGCAATAGCTGTCGGTGCGATGCGGCGTCACCATTGCCGTTAGCGCTTGCTCGGGCCCGTGCACGAGCAAGGGTGAGTGCTACGGGCAATAGCTCTGTGGATGCGCGGTGGGGTCATCATTGCCGTTAGCGCTTGCCCGGGCCCGTGCACGAGCAAGGTTGAGTGCTACGGGCAATACCTGTGGATGCGCGGTGGGGTCATCATTGCCGTTAGCGCTTGCTCGGGCCCGTGCACAAGCAAGGTTGAGCGCTACCTGCAATAGCTGTCGGCGCGATGCGGTGTCATCATTGTCGCTAGCGCTCAGCCCTGCCCGTGCACAAGCAGGGGTGAGCGCTACTTGCAATGGTGACCGGCACGCGCGGCACCGGCACCGGCACCCCGGCAGCGCAACCAGCCCCACCCGCAGCGACAACAGCACCTACGCGAGCAGCTGGTGCTGCGCGAGGCGGCGGTAGAGCGGCGTCGTCTCGATGAGCTCCTCGTGCGTGCCGCGACCGACGACCCGGCCGTGGTCCAGCACGACGAGCTCATCCGCATCCACGACCGTCGAGAGCCGGTGCGCGATCATCACCATCGAGCGGCCTTCGGCGGCGCGGTCGAGCGCATCGCGGATGAGCGCCTCGTTTCGGCCATCCAACGCCGAGGTTGACTCATCCATCAGCAGGATGGGCGGGGCGGCCAGGAGCGTCCGGGCAATCGCCAGCCGCTGCTGCTCGCCTCCGGAAAGACGCACGCCCGCCTCGCCGACCTGCGCATCCAACCCATCGGGGGAGCGATCGAGGACGTCGCCGAGGTTGACGTCGCGGAGCACCTCGACGCACTCCTCGTCGGATGCGTCGGGCCGCCCGAGCAGGAGGTTGTCGCGGATCGTGCCCGCGAGGGTGGGGGAATTCTGCTGCACGTAGCCGAGCTGCGCGCGCATTTCCGAGCGGTCGATCGCGCGGAGGTCGACGCCGCCCATGCGGATGACGCCGCTCGACGGGTCATAGAAGCGCTCGATCAGAGCGAGGGTCGTGGACTTGCCTGCGCCAGACGGTCCAACCAAAGCGACCTTGTGGCCGCGGGGCACCGTGAACGAGACGTCATCGAGCACGAGGGGCGACTCGACCGCATCCGACTCATCGATCGTGAGCAGCTCCTCAGCCGCCTTTCGAGCCGCCCGACCCGTCTGCGTGACGAAGCGATCGAAGCGGCCCGATGCATCCGCCTTCGCGCGAGCCGCGCGCACGACGTTGTCGGGATACCGGAACGAGACCGCATCGAACTCGAGCGCTGGTGCGGAAGGCTGCGCACCCACGTTCGCCGGACCCTGCAGGGTCACGAGCGGCGCATCCGAACGATCGTCCGCATCCTCGTCGGGGAGCGCGCGAATCTCCTCGATGCGTCCGAGGGCGCCGAGCGCGGAGGCCACGGCCGAGACCGCGCCGAACATGAGGCCGAGCGGCGCGATCATCATAAAGAGGAACATGATGAACGAAATGAGCGAGGCGATCGAAGTCTCGCCCGCGGCGACGCGCACGCCGCCGACGCCGAGGACGGCGACGAGCGACAGCTGCAGCGCGAGCATCGAGACCGGCACCATCACGGCCGAGATCGCGGCGATGTCGAGGCCGCGGCGATAGGCGCCCTCGGCGTCCTCCATCACGCGAGCCTCTTCGCGCTCGGTCGCAACCGAAGCGCGCAGCGTGCGCATCGCCGAGATGGCGCGCTCGACCGACGCGGTCAGCTCGCCCACCTTCTCTTGCGCGGCGGCGGATGCGGTGGCCACCTTGCGTGCGAGGAAGACGACGATCACGAGCGAGACCACGATGCACGAGATAGTAATGAGGAACAGCACCCAGTCGAGCAGCAGCATCGCGATGACCGCGCCGACGAACGTGAGCGTGCCGCCGATTGCCTCGATCAGGCCCTGCGTGAGCACCGCGCGCAGCAAGGTGGTGTCGCTACCGACGCGCGAGACGAGGTCGCCGGTGCGGCGCGCATCGAACTCGGCGATCGGCAGGCGAAGAATCTTGCGCACGAGGTGGCGGCGTGCGTTCAGCACGATGCGCTCGCCGGTGCGCTGCAGGAGGAAGTGTTGCAACCCCGATAGCAGCGCAGCGACGAGCACGACCGCGATGAGCACCCACACGATCCACGACGTGAACTCGCCCGCCTCGACCCGCTGAATCAGCAGGCCCATCAGGATGGGCTGGGCGAGGTCGAACGCGCTCCCCACGATCGAGATCACGATGATGACCGCCATCATCTTCTTGTCCTCGAAGAGGTACGGCCACAGCTGCTTGAGCGACGCGCGTGGGGTGCCAGAGTGCGGCTGCTCGCGGTCTGGCTTACGGCGCGGTTTCGTGGGTGTGCTGGTGTCGCTCACGTGATCTTTCCGGGGGGTTGGGGGAGGGGGTTACTTCCAGAGAACGGCGATGACGATGTTGGCGAGCGTGAGCCCGCCGATCGCCCACATTACTCCCGAGTTCACGGACTCCTTCTTGCGGTTCATGAACACGAGGACCATCACGACGATCGCGATGATGAGCTTGACCAGGATTTTGATGCGGATGTCCATCGTGACCCCGCCGATGGCCTCGTTCACGCCGAACATTAGGATGCCCGAAATCAGCATGAGCCAACCGGAGTGCACCATGCCGGCCGGAATCACGGCCGTGCCCTTCGAGATCTTCGAGACTTGCATGAACCAGCCGCCGAAAAGTCCGGCGATACCGATGATGTGGAGAATGAGCAGAATATCCTTGAGAATTTCCATGCTCACGAGCCTATCGAGTCCCGGTGGCCCGGGATGCTGGGAGCGGCTAGGCGCTCGGCGGCACGAGGGGGTCGGGATGCCCGTTGTCGCTCGAGCCGCTATCGCTCAGCAGGTGCCCCATGCGCAGCGCCTTGGTGCGCATGTACGCGTCATTCACCGCGTTGCGTCCAACCTCGAGTGGCACGCGCTCGATTACCTCGACGCCGTGGGCGGTGAGCGCATTCGACTTCGCGGGGTTGTTCGTGAGCAGCCGCACGCTCGTGAGCCCCATGTCGATGAGGGCGGATGCGGCGGCCGCGTACTCGCGGGCGTCGGCGGGGAGTCCCAAGGCGAGGTTCGCATCCACGGTGTCGAGCCCGTCCTCCTGCAGCCGGTAAGCGCGCAGTTTGTTGAGCAGGCCGATGCCGCGCCCTTCGTGGCCGCGCAGGTACAAGACCACGCCGCCCTGCTCGTGGATCGCGGCGAGCGCCGCATCCAGCTGCGGGCCGCACTCGCACTTGAGTGAGCCGAACGCCTCACCGGTCAGGCATTCCGAGTGCAGGCGCACGAGTGCGCCGGGTTTCGGGTCGCCGCTAATGATCGCGAGGTGGAGGTCGCCCGTCACCGTGTCGGTGTAGGCGCGCACCCGGAACTCACCGTGCTCGGTGGGGAGGTGCGTTTCAACTTCAAAACGCGCACGAGATTCATCAGACATAGGACAGCTTTCGGCTCTTATTTACCGGTCAACCGGTACTCCAGACCGCGCGCGCGATAGCCGAGTCCCCAGGACCCGACGCGCCAGAAGGCCTCGATGATGATGCCGCGGGACATCTTGGACGTGCCGAACTCTCGCTCGGCAAACGTGATTGGTACTTCGACGACGCGCTTTCCGACGCGTTCGAACATCCAAGCCATCTCGATCTGGAAGCAGTAACCCGCCGATCTTACCGGCGCGAGATCAAACTTGCGAAGCTCGCTCGCGCGGAAGCCCCGGTACCCAGCCGTGATATCGCGGATGTCCGACTTCAGCGCGAAGCGACAGTACAGGCTTGCGGCGCGCGAGAGGAGCTTGCGGTTGAGCGGCCAATTCTCGGTCGCGCCGCCGGGCACCCAGCGCGAACCAATCACGAGATCGGCCCCGCCATCGAGCTCATCGATCAGTGCTGGCAGGCGGTCAGCAGGATGCGACCCATCGGCATCGAACTCGAAGAGGTAGCGATAGCCGCGCTCGTGACCGACGTCGAAGCCCTCGAGGTAGGCGCTCGCGAGGCCCTGCTTGCCGCTGCGGTGCAGCACGGTCACGCGCGAGGTCTGCGCTGCGATCGACTCGGCGATCTGGCCGGTGCCGTCGGGGGAGCCGTCGTCCACGATCAAGACATCGACGCGGGTGGATGCATCCAGCACCTGGCCGACGACCGTCTCGATATTCTCCCGCTCGTTATACGTCGGGACGATGACGAGGATGTCGCGCACTTGCGTTTCGGCGTCGTCGCGTGTGGGGATGGCGTGCTTCCCTGAATTCGGCATCGGCGCAGACTACCTAGAAACCCTTCGGGAAACCGATTCGCTCGTGCACGAGCGCGAGCGTCTTCTCGGCCCGCTCGTTGGCACGCTCGGCGCCCTTGCGCAGCAGGTTTTCGAGCTCGCCACGGTCGTTCAGCAGTTCATTCGTGCGCTCGCGGATGGGCGAGAACGTCGCCTCGACGGCCTCGGCAAGACCCTTCTTGAGGTCGCCGTAACCGTGGCCCGCGTACTCGTTCGCCACATCCTCGATCTCGCGTCCGGTCAGCACCGAGTAGATCGTGAGCAGGTTCGAAACGCCAGGCTTCTCGGCGGGGTCGTAGCGAATCTCGCCATCCGCATCCGTCACCGCGCGCATGATCTTCTTCTTCGTTACGTTCGCGGGGTCCAGGATGCGCAGGAGACCCGCATCCGAGTCTGCCGACTTCGACATCTTCGCGGTCGGGTCCTGCAGGTCATAGACCTTGGCGCTCGCCTTCGGGATGAAGCCCTCGGGGACGACGAACGTCTCACCGAAGCGCGAGTTGAAGCGGTTCGCGAGGTCGCGCGTGAGCTCGATGTGCTGGCGCTGGTCCTCGCCGACGGGCACAGAATTTGCCTGGTAGAGGAGGATATCGGCGGCCATGAGCACCGGGTAGGTGAACAGGCCCACGGTCGTGCCCTCGGTGCCGAAGCGCTGCGACTTGTCCTTGAACTGCGTCATGCGGCTGGCCTCGCCGAAGCCGGTGATCGTGCCGAGGATCCACCCGAGCTGCGCGTGCGCGGGCACGTGCGACTGCACGTACAGCGTCGACCGGTCGGGGTCGATGCCAGCGGCGATGTACTGCGCCGCGGTTGAGAGGGTGCGCTTGCGGAGATCCTCGGGGTCGGTCGCGACGGTGATCGCGTGCTCGTTCACGACGCAGAAGATCGCGTCGAAGTCATCCTGCATCTTCACCCAGTTCGTGAGGGCCCCGACGTAGTTCCCGAGGTGAAGGGAGTCGGACGAGGGCTGCATGCCCGAGAAGATGACCGGTTTCGACATAAAGATTTCCTGATTAGACGTGAGGTGTACGAAGTAATGCTAGACCCCGGCATAAAACCGGGGTCATTTGCGGCCGCGCGGACTAGATTTCGTAGTCGACGACGACCGGGGAGTGGTCGCTCCAGCGCTGGTCGTAGGCGGCCGCGCGGTCGACCGTGTAGTTGGATGCGCGAGCAGCCAGCTCCGGGGTCGCGACCTGGTAGTCGATGCGCCAGCCCGCATCCGTGTCGAAGGCCTTGCCGCGGTAGGACCACCACGTGTACGGGCCGGGGACATCGCCCGAGAGCTCGCGCCCCACATCCACCCAGCCGAGGCCGACGCCACCAGAGCCATCGACCGGCACGGCCGACTCGCCAAGCGGGGTGAACATCCGCGTGAAATAGCCGCGCTCGCGCGGCAGGAAGCCCGCCTTCTTGACGTTGCCCTTCCAATTCTTGATGTCGCGCTCGTCGTGGCCCACGTTGAGGTCACCGACGACCACCGCGAGCTCGCGCTCGGCGCGAAGCTCAGCCATGCGCTCGGCCATCGCGTCGAGGAACTTCCACTTCTCTTCCTGCTTCGGGGTGTCCGCCTCGCCCGAGTGGACGTAGCAGCTCACCACGGTGAGCGGCGTGCCGTTGACATCGAAGTCGACCTCGAGCCAGCGGCCCGCGGAGTCGAACTCATCGGGCCCCACGCGGCGGCGGACGTCGCCCAGCGGGGTGCGGCTCGCGATCGCGACGCCAGCGCGGCCGGGGCTGCTAGCTTCCTCGAGCTCGAGGTGCCAGCCGTCGTTGATGAGGTCGTCGACCTGCTTCCGGTTCGCGCGGACCTCCTGCATCGCGAGGATGTCGATCCCGCGGCCCTCAAGCCACTCGTGCATGCCCTTGCGGTAGGCGGCACGGATGCCGTTGACATTGACGGAGGCCAGGCGAATCGTTTGAGACATGAGCCCCAGTGTATCGGCGGCTTCCTTCGGTCGTTGGGTAGCGCGCAGCGACGGTCGCTCGTTGAGTAGCGCGCAGCGCGTATCGAAACGCGCCCCTAGATATGGCCTGCGGCCTACTCGGGGATCGAAACGAGCGTCCCCACCTACCGCCGAATCCTGACTTCCTCCGGTTCGATTCCCTCACGCTCAGCGACCGCCTCGCGCGGGTCGTAGCCCAATCGCCGGGCGAGTGCGTCATCCTCGAGCTGCCGCTGCTCGCGAACGATCCCCTCGTACTCACGCCGCAGCTTGCGCCGTTTCCCGCGAGGCGCCGTGTTGAGTTCCTCCGCGACCCTGATGCGGTCGGCCGCGAGCCGCTCCCGACGCGCCTTCAGCTCCGATTCCTTTGCGATCGCATCCGCCTCTTCGGCCGTGAGGAGCCTCGGGGCCTGGCCCACATCATCCATCGTGACCTTGACCCACGCCGCGGAGATCAGCAGCACCATGCAGAGGAAATTCATAAAGATGAGCACACCAAGCAGGGCCGCGAACGTCGCGAGCAGCGGGTTTGAGGATGCGCCGCCGAGCAGCATCGAACCGAGCTGCTTGAGGATCATGATTGCGACGCCGCCGAGGAGTGCGCCCTGCCAGAGCGTGTTGAGCGGGATGCGCACCTCGGACAGTACCCGCAGCATCGCGGCGACGACGAGGGCATCAAACAGGAGCGTGATCAGGACGGTCACGATCCGGATGACGACCGACGTGAACCCCGAAATTCCGAGCCCCAACACGTCGTTGAGGAGCCAGGTCGTGATGCCGGAGCTCGCGGCGGTGAGCACTGCGGAGATCGCGAGACCGAGCCCGAACATCACGAGCAGGCCGAGGTCGACGAGCTTCATCACGATGAAATTGCGGTTGATCTGTGTCGGCAGATCGAACATCGCCCGGATCGAGAGGCGCGCGCCGTTCAAGAAGTTGAGGGCGGTCCACAGCGCCGAGACGAGCGCGATGATACCGGCGACGGTGAAGGATGCGGTGCCGTTCAGGCCCAGGAGCGCTTCTTCGCTGACGACCCCGCCTTCCCCGATCAAGCCGGGTACCGCTTGCCCGATCGAGTCGATAATGCTCTGCAGGAGCTCCTTGTTATTCGCGAGCACAAGCCCCGCTACGGAGAAGAACACAAGCAACGCCGCGAACCCGGAGAAGAGTCCCGAGTAGGCCATGCCACCTGCGAGTGTGCCGCCGCGTCGCGCCGACCAGTGTTGGATGGCGCGCATCGGACGCGTTGCTTGGATCCATTTGGTGAACGCCTGCAGCTTGCCCGCTGCCCCCTTGTCCTCGTCGACGCTCGGGAAAGGCGGGATGATCGTGGCTTTTGTGGATGACAGTTCGTGTTCGCGATTCTCAGTCACCCAGCCAGCGTACGAGGTGAATCCATAGACTTCGTTTAGGTGCAATACCGTTCAGTTAGCAGCGACTGACGCTGATCGTCGTCTGCTTAGCAGGCTGGGGCCAGTCGGCGTGCTCGGCACGTTTGACGTGCCACTTCACGTACTTCCGTTTCACCACCCGGGGAGCAGAACGGCGTCGACGCACGGGATTGAGCCGCGCAAGGAGCCGGCGAAGGAACCCGAGCCAGCCGGGACCGTCGCGGTCATGCTGGTCAGGGGAAAAAAGCGCCCGGATGGGCGAGGGTTTGACGAGTGATCCGCAACGCAGCAACAAAACTCACCCGGTCCGGATCATGCCCTTGATGGGCGGCAGCCTCGCCCATCAAGGACCGGATCGCGAAGTGGCAGCACAAGTGTCCCCAGATCTCCTGCAACACCAGATCCGGAGACTTGGAACGCAGCACCGTACGCGGCCCTCGTTGGTGGGTCTTGAGCTCGTCGAAGGCCAGCTCGATCTCCCACCGCTGGGAATAACCGGCGGCCAGCTGCGTGGCAGACACCTCATCCGGATCAAGCAGGGTTGTGAACAGACGGTATCGCTCGGGATGTTCGCGGCCGTCATCGATCGTGTAGTCGATCACGCGCACGCGCATCGGCTCGGCCCGCCGGGCTGCGGCCGAGTGCGTCTGGCGCAGGTCAGCCAGCCACGACCCGTCGGGTAGATCCGCGACGTGGACCGGCTTCGGTGCGCTCTTGTCGGTGCGGATCCGCCACAACAAGTCCGCGCCGGTCGCGGTAGCCTTCCGCCACAGGGCGTAGGAGAAGAACCCGCGGTCGGCGGTGAGCACCATCCCCCGTTGCAGCTTCGGCACAAGCCGCGCAGCGAGGGTCGCTTCGGATTCGCGGTAGGGGCCGATCTCAGCAGCGAAGATGGCGTGGGTGCCACACTCCGCCAACGCCACGACCCGGGCTTGGGGGAACGCGGACTGCTCGCCCTTGCTGGTCGCAGGTCGACCGAAGTGCGCGTGGTTCACCGCAGTGTCGGCAACATCGAGGCACATTCCATCGATCGCGACCAGCCGACGGCCCGCCAACCAGACACCCGGCGTGCTCGCGTCACCGATCGGGTTCGCGACTCGCTCGAACAGCGCAGCCAACGGTTCGAACCCCAACCGGGCCCGAGCTTGGAAGATCGCAGACTTGCTCGGTGGTGTGTAGGTTTCGGTCCAGCCAGAGGCCCAGGACAGGCCATCGGTCAATTGCGACCAGATGTCCTCGTACGACCCCTCCGAGTACAGCGCCATTCCGATGGAGAAATACGCCATCACCCGCGCCGGTAGCGAGCGATGACGTTGCTCGGTACGACCTGTCTCGGCGATCACGTCATCGACCACGCCGGGCGGGAACACCCGCGTCAGCACACCGACCGACACCAAATCCGACAACCGACGTTCGGACTCCGACTTCTTCCACCCAGCTCTTGGCATACCACCAAACTACACCGCTGTAACCCTAACTGAACGGTATTGCGTTTAGGTGTTGTTAATCTGTGAGATCGCGAGGCAAAGATGAACCTCTCTGGTTTTGGTGTTGGAACCCGAGTCGCAATTGGTGAGGCGGTCCGGATGCCGGCGCCGTTACCGGAACCGAGAGACACACCGTTCACGGGTGACGTCGATGCCGAGCAGGCTCGAGCTGGTGCTTCGATCTCGACGGTTCAGGCTGATCTCGCGGCTCGCGCATCGACTGCCGAGGGGTCCGTGAAAGAGGTGCTGGATGCGCAGTCGATGATGGCTGCGGACCCGTCGATCGCGCAGATGGTGAACGACGCGATTGTCAATCGCAAGACCGCCGAGCGCGCCGTGTTTGAGTCGTTTGCGTCCTATGCCGAGACGCTCAAGTCCCTTGGCGGCTACATGGCGGAACGCGCGACCGACCTCAACGACATTTCCCAGCGCATCCGCGCCGATCTCTCGGGCGTGCCGGTGCCGGAAGTCCCGGTGCGAGACGAGCCGTTCATCCTCGTGGCCGTTGACCTTGCCCCCGCCGACACATCGAAACTCGACCTTGACAAGGTACTCGCGTTCGTGACGCGAGACGGCTCGCCCAAGGCTCACACCGGCATCATCGCGGCCGAGAAGGGCCTGCCCGCGGTTGTCGCGGTGGCCGGTGCCGATGACATCGCCGAGGGGCAGACGCTGATCGTGGATGCGGGGCAGGGGCTCGTGGTCGTCGACCCCACCGAGGCCGATATTGCCGTGGCGCGCGCCGAGCAGCAGCGTCAGGCTGAGATCGAGTCGGCCCCGCTTGAGCCGGGCGCGCTCGCGGACGGCACGCCCGTGGCGCTGCTTGCGAACGTCGGCAAGCCGGCGGATGCGCAGGTCGCCTTGGATCACGGCGCCGAGGGTGTCGGACTCTTCCGCACCGAGTTTCTGTTCCTGGACCGTGACGAGGCGCCTTCCGCCGAGCAGCAGGTTGCGGACTACACGGCGCTGCTCGCCCCGTTCGCGGGCAAGAAGGTGGTGGCGCGCGTGCTCGACGCGGGCGCCGACAAGCCGCTCTCGTTCCTGAACGACGCCGAAGAGGCGAACCCTGCCCTCGGGATGCGAGGCATCCGCATCCTGCGCGAAAAGGAGCCGCTGCTGCGTACCCAGCTCGAGGCGCTGCGGGATGCGCAGGCCGCCACGGGCGCGGAGCTCTGGGTCATGGCGCCGATGGTCGCCGATGCGGCGGACTCCGAGTACTTCACTGGGATCGCTCGTTCGGTCGGGCTGCCGGTTGTTGGCTCGATGGTGGAGCTGCCGAGCGCTGCGGTTGTGGCGGAGCAGGTGCTTCGGTCGAGCGATTTCGTGTCGATCGGTACGAATGACCTCACGCAGTATGCGCTCGGCGCTGACCGCGTGCTGGGGACCGTCGCGAACTACCAAGACCCGTGGCACCCCGCGGTGCTGCGCTTGATCTCGATGGTCGGTGCCGCCGGGCAGCAAACCGGCAAGCCCGTGGGCGTGTGCGGCGAGGCTGCAGCCGACCCGCGTCTGGCCGTGGTGCTGATCGGGTTGGGCGTAACTTCGCTGTCGATGGCGCCGCCCGCATTGGCTGGGGTGCGCGCATCCTTGAAGCAATACACGCTCGAGCAGGCCCGCGAGATCGCGCAGCGCGTGCTGCAGACCGCGTCGGCCGAGGAAGCCCGCGCCGCCTTCGCCGCGTAGGTTGTAGCGGCGGGCCGCGCGTCGTCGCTCGCGTCGTGGTACGGCTGCTCCGCCACGCCACCTTCCGCAAATCCGTCACTCGATGTATTCGCGGCGGCAGAGTGTGCATCCAGTGACGGGCCTGCGCCGGCCGCTGTGCAAGTTCGTCATTCGATGTATTCGCGGCGGCAGAGTGTGCATCCAGTGACGGGCCTACGCTGTCTCCTGCGTAGATCGGTCAGCCGATGCTTTCCTAGCAGCGTGATGTGCATCCGTTGACGGGCCTGCGCCAGCCTCCCTGCATCCCCGTCACTCGTCGCACTGACGAGGACGCGGCACGAGCTGGCGAGCCTAGGATCGACGCGAACGGATCCTGACGTGAACTCGGAATTACTCACAATCCGAGCCACGCCACCGCTTGCCCACAGAAAGTTCGTTGGTCCAGGTCGTTGGACGAGCTTCCGCGTACGGTGCCGTCCATGGGCGCACGACTTCAATTGCCAGAGCACCTTGAAACGGTCCCTTTTGCATATGCAGATGGTCTAGCCGCCGGGCTGACGCGCGGGCACTTACGATCGAAAACTCTTCACGCCCCGTTCGTGGGCGTAAGGTCGCTGGCCAAACCCGAGACCAGGCTGGAGCGTGCCCTTGCATTGGGGCAGAGGCTCAAAGAAGGCCAAGCCATTTCTGGACTGGCCGCCGCTGCGATGTGGGGAATGCGCGTTCCGAAAAGCACCGAGAAGAAGTCGCCTGACGCAGAAGTGCTCACTCGCGTATCGGATTCGCGGGTGCGTATAGATGGTGTAGCGAGTAGGTGCATTCGGGATGACCTATTCAAACGGGATTTCATTGACGGAGTGCCGGTTGTTTCCCCGGTCTTGGCGGTATTGACCTCCGCTTGGCACCTCGAGCAGGCCGACATTACTGTGATGCTCGATGCACTACTCTCGAGCTCGGATTCATACCCGGGTCTGCGGTTCAATAGGGATCCGCACCTCAAGCCGAACCAGTTCCCTGCGATGTTCGAGAAATTCAAACGCATGCGGGGCATCGGGAAAATGCGCGATGCTGCTGTTCTAGCTCGACCCGGGGTGGAATCGCCAATGGAATCAATACTTCGCCTGAAACTGATTGAAGAGGGACTCCCCGAACCGTCGATCCAGCCTGTCGTTGTATTGCCAAATGGTGAGACTTATCGGCCGGATCTCGGGTACGAAGATCTCGGCGTGTACTTCAACTACGACGGAGAAGTTCACTTCACCGATCAGGCGACGATCGATCGCGATGTACTGCGCGACAGGCACTTCCAAGACCAAAAGATGCAGCTCATCCACGTCGTTAAAACTGATCTGAACGGATCGCGGTGGCGAGACCTCGTCCTCTTAGTCAGACGGAAACTCCTCGGTGCTTGAGGCCTGTCTTGCCCCGCATCGAGTGACGGATTCACATGGAGGCCGGCGCAGGTTGGTCACTGGATGCACTGCATGGCTAAGGGAATGCATCGAGTGACGGGTCTGCACAGCCGCCTCGCTAGGCCCGTCGATGGATGCACTTTGCTCCACCGTAAATACATTGAGTGACGGATCCGCGGGGCGGCATGTTAGCGGCCATGGAAAACTGCCCATAGGCGGCCAGGGAATTGCCCGCTGACGGCCAACCGGACTGCCCACTGGTGGCCACAAGATCTGCCCACTTCGAATAGTGAATCCCCGCGGTGACGTAATCGCGGGGAGCCCCTTCCCGGGTTGGATGGCGATGTTGAAGTCGCATCACTGTTACCCGGGAAGAGGCTCGTATGAAGTCTGACGGAGAAATTATGGAAATGCTTGCTGCATATGATCTGACGGGATCGTTGCGTGCTGCCGCCGAGTTGGCGGGCTGTTCGCATCACACCGTCGCGCACCACGTCGCCGCGAGGGACGCTGGTCGTCCCGTGGGCGCGGTCGAACCGCGAGAACGCGTGACTGATCCATTCCTGCCGAAGATCGAGGAATGGGTCGAGGCGTCCCAGGGCAAGATCCGCGCCGATAAGGCCCACGCGAAACTGGTCGCGCTTGGCTATGCGGGATCGGAACGCTCGACCCGGCGCGCGGTCGCTGAGGTTCGTGCCGCGTATCGCGCGGGCCGCGTACGGGTGCATCGGCCGTGGATCACGGAACCCGGCATGTGGTTGCAGTACGACTTCGGCGATGGGCCGGTGATCGACAAGGTGAAGACGGTCTTGTTCGTGGCGTGGCTGGCGTGGAGCCGGTTCCGGATCGTGATCGCGTTGCGGGATCGTACCGCGTCGTCGGTGTTCGCGGCGTTGGATCGGACGTTTCGGATTCTGGGTGGCGCGCCGACGTATGTGCTGACGGATAACGAGAAAACAGTGACGGTGTCGCATATCGCGGGCGTGCCGGTCCGGAACGTGCAGACGGTGGAGTTCGCGCGGCATTACGGGGTCACGGTGTTGACGTGTCAGCCCGCGGATCCCGCGTCCAAGGGCGGGGTGGAAGCATCGGTGAAACTCGCGAAGGCCGATATCGTGCCGAAGGACACGAACCTGCTGCCCGAGTACGCGTCGTTCGGTGAGGTCGAAGCGGCCTGTGACCGGTTCATGGCCGAGGTCAATCAGCGCGAGCATCGAGCCACGCGTAGGCGGCCGGTGGACATGCTTGGTGAGGAACAGGCGCGGTTGCATCGGGTTCCGGATCGGGCGCACACGGTCGCGTTCGGGGTATCGCGCCGGGTGCCAGCGAACACGCCGATGATCACGTTCGAGAATGGTCAATACTCGGTGCCCGCGGGGTTACTGGGTGCGGAGGTGTTCGTCCGCAGCCATGGTGCCGGCGAGGGCGAGCAGGTCATCGTGGTGCATGTCAGTGACCGGGGACCTGTGGAAGTCGCTCGGCATGAGCGGGCCACGCCGGGCAGCCCGCGGGTTGATGATGCGCATTTCCCTGACCAGCCACAGAAAACGCCGGGTGACTACACGGTTCGGCCGCGTACTGCGGCTGAGGTCGAGTTCCTCGGGATCGGCGCGGGCGCGGAGGCGTGGCTGTTGGAAGCCGCCGCGGTGGGCACCTCCCGGATGCGGCAAAAGATGGCCGAGGCTGTGGCCCTCGCGAAGATCAGTGGGGTGGCCAGGGTTGATGAGGCGCTTGGCGAGGCGGCCACGTATGGCCGGTTCGCGACCGGGGATTTGGTGTCGTTTCTGGAGGCGGGTGTTTCTGGTCCCGCGCGGCGGGCAGACGAGTCGACCTCGCTGGCGCAGGGCACCGCGGGGTGGGCCGCGATCGGGCAGGCCAGCGCTGCCTTGACGGGTAGTGGCGAGAACGGTTCGGAGGATCGCGCATGAGCCCGGTGCAGTCCCAGCAGGCGCCCGCGTTGTCTGCCGAGGTTGAAGCGTTGATGCGGCAGTTGAAGATGCCGCATGCGAGGGCGGTCGCGCCGGAGTTGATCGCGACCGCGAAAGCGCAACGTTGGGAACCGTCCGAGGTGATCAAAGCGTTGTTCACGGAAGAAGTCGCTGGCCGTGCCCGTTCGATGCTCGCGACCCGTCGCAAAGCTGCCGGGTTCCCGACTGGGAAAACGTTCGCGAGTTGGGACGAGGGATTGTCCTCGATCCCGTTACCCACGCAGCAGGCGTTACGGACGCTGGAATGGGTCGACCGGCGGGAGAACGTGGTGGTGTGTGGCCCGTCGGGCACGGGGAAAACGTTCTTCCTTGAAGCGCTGGGCCAGCACGCGGTCGAGGAAGGCTTGCGGGTGGCGTGGTTCCGGTTAGAAGACCTTGGCGCGCTGGTGCGCGCGCATCGTGCGGACGATTCCGTGGGCAAGGTCGTCGCGCGGGTACTGCGGGCGGACATGATCGTGGTCGATGATATCGGGCTCCTTGAAGTTGGTGCCGATGCCGCCGAGGGGTTGTACCGGTTGGTGGATGCCGCGTACGAGAAACGATCGATCGCGATTTCGTCGAATCTGCATCCGGCTGGGTTTGACGAGCTGATGCCGAAAACGCTCGCGACCGCGACGGTAGATCGGTTGTTGCATCACGCGCATGTGTGTCAGACCACGGGCGACTCGATCCGGTTGACGCAGGCGCTGGCGGGGAAGGGAGTCATGTCAATGAGCTGACCTGTGTTCGGGTCATGGCCGGCGCCACCATCCCCTTTTGGTGGGCAGATCTGCTGGCCATGACTGGGCAGTTTTCGTGGCCACCAGTGGGTAGTTCTACTGGCCGCCCGCGGGCAGAAACAAATGACCATTGACAGCGGCAGGGACAGGCCGGTCACTGGATGCATTTCATGGCTCCGGGAATGCATCGAGTGACGGATCCAGATGGAGGTGGGCGCAAGCCCGTCGATGGATGCACACCACGCGACCGCGAATGCATCGAGTGACGGATTAGCGGGGTGAGGTGGACGGAGACGCCGCCGAAAATGCAGAAGGTTCCGGCAGCGTCAGGGGGCACGGCAACGCAGGGGGCCCGGCAACGCAGGGGGCCCGGCAACGCAGGCGGCACGGAGACGCAGAGCGCTCCGAAACGCAAAGGCCCCGGAAACGCAGAGGGTCCCGACACACAATGTGTCGGGACCCAAGGCTCGCGGCGCAAGGCCACAGCTCACAACCAATGCCCAAAGCCGAACAGCTCAGGGCAAGCGGCCGGACTACGCCTTGCCGCGGAGGATCGCCTGCTTCACCTCGGCGATGGCCTTCGTGACCTCGATGCCGCGGGGGCAGGCCTCGGTGCAGTTGAAGGTGGTGCGGCAGCGCCACACGCCTTCCTTGTCATTGAGGATGTCGAGGCGGGTCGACGCGTCTTCGTCACGCGAGTCGAAGATGAAGCGGTGCGCGTTCACGATCGCTGCGGGGCCGAAGTACTGGCCGTCCGTCCAGAACACGGGGCACGAGGTGGTGCAAGCTGCGCAGAGGATGCACTTGGTCGTGTCGTCGAAGATCGCACGGTCGGCGGCCGACTGGATGCGCTCCTTCTCGGGCTTGTCCGAAGCCACGAGGAAGGGGTGGATCTCCTTGTAGGAGTCGAAGAACGGCTCCATGTCGACGATGAGGTCGCGCTCCAGGGGGAGACCCTTGATCGCTTCGACGGTCACGGGCTTCGTGATGTCGAGGTCCTTCACCAGCGTCTTGCAGGCCAGGCGGTTGCGGCCGTTGATGCGCATCGCATCCGAGCCACACACGCCGTGCGCGCACGAGCGGCGGAAGGCGAGCGACGAGTCCTGGTCCCACTTGATCGAGTGCAGTGCGTCGAGGATGCGGTCGGTCGAGTACATGTCGACCTCGAAGGTCTCCCAGTACGGGTCCGCGCGGTTCTCGGGGTCGTAGCGGCGCACCTGAATCTGTACCTTGAAGGGCTTCTCCGGCTCTTCGGTCTTCCGCTCGGCGACAGCTGAGTCAGTAGTCATTGTGCAGTTTCTCCCTTCTTAGTACTTGCGTTCCTGTGGCACGTAGTGCGTCATGCGCACCGGCTTCTTGCCGAGGGTGATGTGGTCGGCGGGGTTCGCCGAGCGACGGTCACCGGTCAGGTACGCCATGGTGTGGTGCATCCAGTTCTCGTCGTCGCGCTTCGGGAAGTCGTCGCGCATGTGGCCGCCGCGCGATTCCTCGCGGTTCAGGGCGGTGAAGGTGACGACCTCGGCGAGGTCGAGCAGGAAGCCCAGCTCGATCGCCTCGAGCAGCTCCGTGTTGTACCGCAGGCCCTTGTCGCTGACGTGGATGTTCTGGTAGCGCTCGCGCAGCTCGTGGATGACCTTGGTCGCGACGTTGAGCGTGTCGGCGGTGCGGAACACCTGGACGTTCGTGTCCATGGTCTCCTGCAGCTCGCGGCGCAGGTCGGCGACCGACTCGGTGCCGGCCGAGTCGCGGAGGTTGCGCACGAGCGTGCGAACGAACTCGTCGGCGTCGTCGGGGAGCGGCGCGTACTCCGCAGTCTTGGCGTACTCGACCGCGTTGCGGCCGGCACGCTTGCCGAAGACGTTGATGTCCAGCAGCGAGTTGGTGCCGAGGCGGTTGGAGCCGTGCACCGAAACGCACGCGCACTCACCCGCGGCGAACAGGCCGGGAACGACGGTGTCGTTGTCGTCCGAGATGACCTGCGCGTCGTTGTTCGTCGGGATGCCGCCCATCGCGTAGTGCGCGGTGGGGTAGACCGGCACCGGCTCGGTGACGGGGTCGACTCCGAGGTAGGTGCGGGCGAACTCGGTGATGTCCGGGAGCTTCGTCTCGAGCACCTCGGCACCGAGGTGGGTGCAGTCGAGGTAGACGTAGTCCTTGTTCGGGCCGGCGCCGCGACCTTCGAGCACTTCCTGCACCATCGAGCGGGCGACGATGTCACGCGGCGCGAGGTCCTTAATGGTCGGTGCGTAGCGCTCCATGAAGCGCTCACCCGAGTCGTTACGCAGGATCGCACCCTCACCACGCGCACCCTCGGTGAGGAGGATGCCGAGGCCGGCGAGGCCGGTCGGGTGGAACTGGAAGAACTCCATGTCCTCGAGCGGCAGGTTGTTGCGCCAGATGATGCCGACGCCGTCACCGGTCAGGGTGTGAGCGTTCGATGTGGTCTTGAAGACCTTGCCGAAGCCACCGGTCGCGAAGACGATCGACTTGCCCTGGAAGACGTGCAGGTCGCCGGTCTTCAGCTCGTACGCGATGACCGCCGAAGGGGTCTTCACGCCGTCGACCATCGTGAAGGCGACGTCGAGCGCGTAGTACTCGTTGAAGAAGCGGATGTTGTGTTTGACGCAGTTCTGGTACAGCGTCTGCAGAATCATGTGGCCGGTACGGTCGGCTGCGTAGCACGCACGACGAACGGGAGCCTTACCGTGGTCGCGGGTGTGACCACCGAAGCGACGCTGGTCGATCTTGCCCTCGGGCGTACGGTTGAACGGCAGACCCATGTTCTCGAGGTCGAGGACCGCGTCGATCGCTTCCTTCGCGAGGATCTCAGCCGAGTCCTGGTCGACGAGGTAGTCGCCACCCTTGACGGTGTCGTAGGTGTGCCACTCCCAGTTGTCTTCCTCGACGTTGGCCAGCGCGGCGGCCATACCACCCTGCGCCGCACCGGTGTGCGAGCGGGTCGGGTAGAGCTTCGTGACAACGTCAACGACGGCACCGGTGCCCGCAGCCTCTGCGGCCTCAATCGCGGCACGCATGCCCGCGCCACCCGCACCAACGATGACAACCTCGTTGCGGTGGTAGTGAATCTTTACGCCGTCAACTTCCTTGACGGTGTCCTTGAGCTGTTCTGCAGCCATATGTCTGAATTCTCTTCCTTAGGGCGAATAAACCGGGACTACGAGCAGATGGATGCGGAACCCGGGCCCTGGACGCAGGGCTCAACGGCGAACACGATCAGCACGATCAGGCCGAGAACGATCTCGACGATGCAGGCAATCCAGAGGGTCGTGATGAGCGCCTTGCGGGGGCCAGGCTTGTACACGTAGTCGTTGACGATGGTGCGCATACCGTTCGTACCGTGGATGAGCGCGAGCACGAGCAGCAGCGCATCCCAGATCAGCCAGAACGGCACCGAGAACTTCTCGGCAACCACGAACTCGAACCCGATTTGGCTCACGCCGTCGCCGGCGACGAGGTTCGAGTAGAGGTGCACAAACACGAGGAAGATCAGCAGCACACCCGAGATGCGCATGAAGGACCAGCCGATGCGCTCCCAGTTCTTGCCACTCTGCTTGCGCTCAGAAAGCGGGGTACGCGGATATTCGACAGCTTCGATAGTCATTGTTCGTCTCCCTACTTTCTAGTGGCTGAATACGTTGGTTAGGTGCACGATGGCGAAGGGCACCATTACGACGACCCAGACGCCAACGACGATCCAGAACATGAGCTTCTGGTGGCGGGTTCCGCCAGGCATGAAGTCGACGAGGATGATGCGCAGACCGTTGAACGCGTGGTACACGATCGCGCCAACCAGGCCGAGCTCACCAATACCCATGAGCGGGGTCTTGTACGCGCCGATCACGGCGTCGTAGACCTCGGGGCTCACGAGCAGCAACGCGCTGTCGAGCACGTGCACGAGGAGGAAGAAGAAAATTGCGACACCGGTAATGCGGTGAAGTACCCACGACCACATGCCCTCGTTGCCGCGGTAAAGGCTCCCACCGAGAGCCTTTTTCTTACCGGACTGAGGGGCGGTCGGGGTGCCCGTCTGAACAGCTGACACGGAACTACCCTTCTGTGTTGATGAGGCCCGGCGGCAGTGGCGTCGCTCGGGGCGGAGGCCTACGCATACACGAATACGCACGCAACTGTATGCCCAACTGTACCGTTATTTCAGCGGGTCCGCGGCCAACGGTGGTAGGGCAGCAGGTCCTAGCGGATTTGGGTGGATGCGCTGATCGCGGGCGCGAGATCGCCGCGCTTTTGCGCGATTACAAACTTGTAATGACCGAGCAGTTCGTCGCAGATTCGTTCCCACGAGCGGCCGATCACGCGTCGGCGCCCCGCCTCACCCATCCGGGCTCGTAGTGCCGGATCGGATGCGAGGCGAGCGACGTAGCGGCGCATCGAGTCGGAGCCGCGCGAGACATCGGGATCGAAGAGGTATCCGTCGCCACCGTGGGTGACGAGATCGATCGGCCCACCCGCGAGCGGAGCGACGACTGGCGTGCCAGACGCGTGCGCTTCCTGCAAAGTTTGCCCGAACGTCTCCTCCGTACCCGTGTGCACGAATACGTCAAACGTGGCGTACGCCATCGCGAGCTCGCGCCCGCCCTTGCGGCCGAGGAAATGCACGGGGATGTGGCGCAGCTTCTCCTGAAGCACGTCAGACGAGGGCCCGTCGCCGACAACGGCGACCTGGATGTTCGGGATGCCGCGCAGTTGCGCGAGCCGCTCGACCTGCTTCTCCGGCGCAAGGCGACCGACGTAGCCAATGACCACCTCGTCGGGGCGAGCGATGGCTGCGCGCAGAGCCCGCGCATCCTCTTCGAGCCGGTTGTCGGGGTGGTAGGTGACGAGGTCGACGCCACGGCCCCAGCGCTCGACGCGTTCGATGCGCTGCCGGGCCAAGTCTCGAATGGATGCGGTGGAGGGTGCGAGCGTGAGGTCGGCCTGGTTGTGCACCATTCGGAACAGCGACCACGTCGCGTCGCGCATGAAGCCGAGCCCGTTGCGCTCGGAGTAGCCGGCGACGTCGGTCTGGAAGATCGCTACCGAGGGGATGCCGCGGCGGCGGGCCGCGGAGATCGCGTGGCCACCGAGGAAGGCGGGCGAGGCGGCGTGGAGCACGTCGGGCTTGAAATCGTCGAGGATGCGCTGCACCTGCGGGGTGGGTAGGCCTACGGGGAACTCGCGGTAGTTGAACGTGGCGACCTCATGCACCGGGAATCCCGCGTATTCGGTGGGGGCACCCGCGGCGGGACAGATCACGATCGCGTCGTGGCCACGCAGGGCGAGGTGATCGAGCACCTTCTTCACCGAATTCGTGACACCGTTGACTGTTGGCAGAAAACTTTCGGTAACAACGGCAACACGCATAACACCAGAGGGTAAAGCGAAATAGTTACTGAGGAGTAAACGCATGGAAACGAAGCCGCATTCTTTGCTGTGACCCGATACGCTCGAGCGCATGCTCGCTTCCAACCCCGATCATTTTTATGCCGTGATTCCTGCGGGAGGCGCAGGGTCTCGGTTATGGCCACTCAGTCGGGCCGGGCGTCCCAAGTTCCTGCGCGACATTGCGGGGACAGGCGCGACGCTGCTGCGCTCGACCTGGGATCGCCTCGTGCCGCTTACCGGCGAGGATCACATCATGGTGGTGACGGGCGACGCGCACGCGAACGAGGTGCGTGCGCAGCTGCCCGAGTTGGGCGAGCACAACATCGTGCTTGAGTCCGAGGGTCGTGACTCAACCGTCGCGATCGGGCTGGCCGCGGCCATCCTCGAGCGGCGTCACCCGGGCGCGGTTGTCGGTTCGTTTGCGGCCGACCACCTGATCAGCGCCGGCGGGCGCTTCCGCCGCGCCGTTCGCGAGGCCGTCAGGGCCGCTGACGAGGGCCATATCGTGACCATCGGCATCCAGCCGATCGCCCCGTCCACCGCGTTTGGCTATATCCGAGCGGGTGAGCCGCTCGAGATCCACGGAGCGCCGTCGGCGCGACTCGTGGACGAGTTCGTAGAGAAGCCGAACGAGGGAACCGCGCGGCGCTATGTCGCTTCGGGTGAGTACCTCTGGAACGCGGGCATGTTCATCGCGAAGACGCAGCGCTTACTTGATGAGCTCGCCGAGAACGCCCCCGAACTCGCGGCGGGAATTAACGAGATCGCGGATGCTTGGGATACGCCCGAGCGCGCCGACGTCGTTTCCCGCGTGTGGCCGGGCCTCGAGAAGATCGCAATCGACTACACGGTCGCGGAGCCCGCGGCGAAGAAGGGTGCGCTCGCGGTTATTCCCGGATTCTTCGGTTGGGATGACGTCGGCGACTTCGCGTCGGTCTCCCGTGTACACCAGGCGGCGAACGTCTGCGACCACGAGGTGCAGGTGATCGGCGAGCGCGAGCGCGTGGTGTCGACCGGGGCGACCGGCATCGTGATCTCGGAGACGGAGCGCGTCGTCGCGGTCGCCGGTGTGAATAACATCATCGTGGTCGATACGGAGGATGCGTTGTTGGTCACCGACCGCGCAAATGCCCAGCGGGTCAAAGAGATTGTCAACCTCCTCAAGGAATCGGCGCATCCCGAAGTGTTATAACGCGTCGACTTCAAAAAGGAATCGAAAAAGGCTGATCGCGAGCTAGAATCTGGGGCAATACCGTTTTTCGCTATGGAGCGGAAATAAACAGGAGGTTGTACCGTGCCCAAACGAAACAGATTGATTCCGTTCATCGGCATTGCTGCGGTCGGCGCACTCGCGCTTAGCGCGTGTGGCCAGGCCCCGGACTCGCCCGAATCGACCGGCGGCGCTGCCGGCGATGGCGCGACAGACGCCAGCGACTTCACGGCCTGCATGGTCTCGGATGAGGGTGGCTTCGACGACAAGTCGTTCAACCAGTTGGCACACAAGGGCCTCACCGACGCCGAAGAGAAGCTCGGGATCAACACGCTCGAAGCAGAGTCGACGAGCCCCGACGACTTCAACCCGAACCTCCAGACGATGGTGGACTCGGGCTGCAACATCATCATCCCCGTCGGCTTCATGCTCGCCGACGCAACCCAGGCCGCGGCGGACGCCAACCCGGACACGAACTTCGCGATCGTCGACGTTGACTACCTCCAGGGCGACAACCTCCTGCAGATCAACTACGACACCGCTCAGGCCGCGTTCCTCGCGGGCTACGCCGCAGCGGGCTACTCGGAGGCAGGCACCGTCGCGACATACGGTGGCGCGCAGATTCCTTCGGTGACGATCTTCATGGATGGCTTCGCGGACGGCGTCGCCTACCACAACGAGCAGAAGGGTACCGACGTCAAGGTCCTCGGCTGGAACGTCGAGTCGCAGACCGGTGAGTTCGTCGGAAACTTCACCGACAACACGAAGGCAAAGCAGATCACCGAGGGCTTCCTTGCCCAGGGTGCTGACGTAATCCTGCCGGTTGGTGGCCCGCTGTACCAGGGTGGTGCAGAGGCGATCCGTGCGGATGGCAACTCGGCTGTTCTGCTCGGTGTTGACAGCGACCTCACCGTGGGGGAGCCGGGCTACTCAGACATCATCTTCGTGTCGATCCTGAAGGGTCTCGACGTCACCGTCCTTGACGCCATCGAGACGGCAGTGAACGGTGAATTCGCCGGCGGTACGGTCTACACCGGCACGCTCGAGAACAACGGCGTTGGCCTCTCCGGATTCGGTGAGTTCGAGTCGAAGCTGCCCGACGGGATGCTCGAGGAACTCGACACCATCAAGGAAGGCATCATCTCCGGCGACATCGTCGTAGAGTCGCCGTCTTCGCCGAAGGCTGCTGAGTAACCATCCGACTACGACCCCGGCATCCTGGCAGCATGTTCCGCATCCTGCCGGGATGCCGGGGTCGGATCGCCCTAACAACTCAATCCTCGGCCGCTGACGGCCGAGACCCGGAGAAGAAGCGAGACGATGAAACTCGAGCTACGTGGGATTACGAAGCGCTTCGGTAGCTTCACCGCCAACGACAACATTGACCTCACCGTGGAATCTGGCGAGATCCACAGCCTGCTCGGCGAGAACGGTGCGGGTAAGTCCACCCTGATGAATGTGCTTTACGGCCTCTATGAGCCGGAAGAGGGGCAGATTCTGCTGGATGGGGTGGAACAGAAATTCTCCGGGCCCGGCGACGCGATTGACGCGGGAATCGGCATGGTGCACCAGCACTTCATGCTCGTCCCCGTGTTCACGGTCGCCGAGAACCTCATGCTCGGCCGCGAACCGACTCGCGGGCCGGGCATCCTGGATCTCAAGCAGTCGCGCGAGCGCGTGCGCGAGATCTCGGACCGATTCGGGTTCCACATCAACCCGGACGACAAGATCGAAGACCTGTCCGTCGGACAGCAGCAGCGAGTCGAGATCATTAAGGCGCTCTCGCAAGAGGCCAGTATTCTCGTGCTCGATGAGCCCACCGCCGTGCTCACGCCGCAGGAGACTGACGAGCTGATGTCGATCATGGACCAGCTACGCAAGCAAGGCACCTCGATTGTCTTTATCTCGCACAAGCTCCGCGAGGTCCGCCAGGTGAGCGACAAGATCTCGGTCATTCGCCGAGGGAAGATCGTCGGCGATGCCGATCCCAGCGCATCCAACGAGGAACTCGCGTCCCTCATGGTCGGCCGTGCGGTGGATCTCTCGGTAGACAAGGCGCCCGCGAAACCCGGCAACGCAGACTTCCAGGTCCGCGACCTCACCGTCTTTAACACGGCCGGTGCCGTGCAGATCGACAAGCTTTCATTCGACATCCACGGCGGCGAGATCCTTGTTGTCGCGGGTGTCCAGGGCAACGGTCAGACGGAGCTAGCGGAGGCGATCCTCGGCCTGAGCCCGAATACGCAGGGCTCGATCACGCTGCTTGGCAAGGAAATGCTCACGCAGTCGGTGCGCAAGAACCTCGACTCGGGCCTCGGGTTCGTACCGGAGGACCGCAACGAGGACGGCCTCGTGGGCGAGTTCACGATCGCCGAGAACGTCATCCTCGACCGTGTCGACCACCAACCGTTCTCGAAGTTCGGTGCGCTCCAGCTCGTCACGATCCGCGACTATGCCGCGAAAGCCGTCGAGGATTTCGACATTCGCACGCCCTCGATCGAGACGCATGCCGGTCGGCTCTCGGGCGGAAACCAGCAGAAGGTCGTGCTGGCGCGCGAACTCGGCCGCGAACTCAAGATGTTCGTCGCGTCGCAGCCGACGCGTGGTCTCGACGTCGGTTCGATCGAGTTCGTGCACAAGCAGATCGTCGCGGCGCGCGATTCGGGCATCCCCGTGCTGATCGTGTCGACCGAACTCGATGAGGTCGTGCAGCTCGCCGACCGAATCATGGTGATGTACGGCGGTCGGAGCATGGGCATCGTCCCGCCTACGACGACCCGCGAAGAGCTCGGCAAGATGATGGCAGGAGTCCCGCATGACAACCAGTAACGCGTCCCTCACTCCGCCGGAGCCGAACCCGCCCGTGGACAAGGGCTCGAGCGGGTCGACCAACGCGCTCGCCGACCAGCCTTGGCGTGGCGTCTGGCGCGACATCCTCGGCGGCAACGTCGTCCGCTCGATCGTCGCGATCATCCTCGCGCTGATTATCGGGATGCTCATTGCAGTGTTCACGAATAAGGATGTACAGGACACGCTCGGGTACTTCTTCTCGCGACCGGGCGACTTCTTCAACGCGGCGGGTTCGCTCATTGGTGATGCCGTTCGCGCAATGATCACCGGTGCGGTGTACAGCCCGACCCGCGGGTTCCAGCCGTTCCTGTCATCGTTGCAGTGGGCCACGCCGCTCGTCGCGGCCGGTCTCGGCCTCGGCGTCGCGTTCCGCGCGGGCCTGTTCAACATCGGTGGTCAAGGCCAGATGCTCGTCGGCGCGCTCTTTGCGAGCTACGTTGGGGCCAGCTGGAATCTGCCGCCCGTGCTGCACCTCATCGTTGCGATCCTCGCGGCGGTCCTCGGCGGCGCGATGTGGGCCGCGATCGTCGGCTTCCTCAAAGCACAGACCGGGGCTCACGAGGTCATCCTCACGATCATGTTCAACTGGATCGCGCACTGGGGAATCACCTACCTCCTGAAGCAGCCGCTGTTCCAGTCCGAGAACGCCCCGGGCTTCGCGAAGGGCAAGGCCGTGCAAGCCACGGCGGTGATGCCAGAGCTCTTCAATGGCTTCGGGCTCGGCTTCGTGCTCGTGTTGCTCGCGGCGGTGCTCTACTGGTGGATCATGGACCGATCCACCGTCGGCTTCAAGATTCGCGCCGTGGGTATCAACCCGAACGCCGCGAAGACCGCGGGTATCAACGTGAAGACCGTCACCGTCGTCACGATGGCGATTTCGGGCGCGTTCATTGGCCTCGCCGCCGCAACGCAGACGCTCGAAGTACACCCGACGGGCATCGAGCCGACGATCCACGCGGGCATCGGCTTCGACGCCATCACGGTCGCACTGCTGGGCGGCAACAGTCCCGTCGGCATCATCCTCGCCGCGCTCCTGTTCGGCCTGCTCAAGGCCGGCTCCGTCACGATGGAAATTCAGGCGGGAATTCCCCGAGACATCATCCCGGTGATCCAGGGCCTCATCGTGCTCTTCGTCGCCGCGCCGAGGTTCCTCGGCTTCCTCCCTCGGCCGACGGGCGTTAAAATCCGTGACCGCGTCGCTGCTGGAAAGGTGAAGAGCTAACATGACCACCACCGTCACGCCGAAGACTCCGGCGACTCCAGAATCGCCCGAGACCGCGCTCGCGCCACGAAAGTGGAAGACCCCGATCCTGCTGGGCGTGTTCGCCCTCGTTTCGCTCCTCATCTTCTCGCTGCGGCTCGACCCCTCGCTCACCACGAGGATCGACCTCAACAGCCGCACGGTGCCGATCGAGTTGCCGCCGCTCGTGCTGCCGTCGATGCTCACGAACCTGATCCTGAGCACCCTGATGATCGCGTTCGCGGCGTACACCGCGAAGCTCGCCTACGACCGCAAGAAGATCCCGATGTGGGGCATCGCGCTCTTCGCCGCCCTCTGGGTCATCGCGCTCATCGTGTGGGTTGGTGCGGGCGCGAACGTGCCGTTCGTCTGGCTCCTCACCGGTACCCTCGCGATATCGACCCCGCTCGTGTTCGGTTCGATGGCCGGTCTCGTCTCGGAACGGGCCGGCGTCGTGAACATTGCGATCGAGGGTCAGCTGCTCGCGGGTGCGTTCGCATCCGCCCTTGTGTCTTCGATGACGGGCAGCTGGGTCGCCGGCATTCTGGCCGCCCTCGTCGCGGGTGTGCTCGTCTCGGTCGTGCTCGCGCTGTTCTCGATCACGTACTGGGTAGAGCAAGTGGTCGTCGGTGTGGTCATCAACATGATCGTGATCGGCCTCACGAGCTATCTCTACTCGGGGCTTATGGCGTCGAACCGGGAGCTCTACAACAGCCCCGACACGTATGACGCGTGGCCGATCCCACTGCTGTCGAGCATCCCGATCATCGGCCCGGTGTTCTTCTCGCACTCGATCATCACGTACCTCATGTTCATCCTCGTGCCGCTTCTGACCTGGGCGCTGTTCAACACCCGGTGGGGCCTGCGCACCCGCTCGGTCGGCGAGCACCCGAAGGCCGCGGACACGGTCGGCATCAACGTGAATCGCAACCGCTGGTTCAACGTGCTGCTCTCCGGCGCGATCGCGGGCGTTGGTGGCTCTTTCTATACGCTCGGATCCGTGGGCGCGTTCAACCAGGAGGTCACGAGCGGCCAGGGTTATATCGCCCTCGCGGCGCTGATCTTCGGCCGCTGGCACCCCGTCTACGCGACGCTTGCCGCGCTGCTGTTTGGGTTCGCATCCAACTTCCGTACGCTCGCGACACAGGTCGGCGCCAACGTGCCTTCTGAGTTGCTGTCGATGGTGCCGTATATCGTGACGGTGCTCGCCGTGATCGGTTTCGTGGGGCAGTCCCGCGGGCCTGCCGCGAGCGGCGTGCCATATATCAAGTAGGGGAGCGCAATGGAAAACATTGAATGGGAGTCCCTGCGCGGGGCGGCCCGATCCGTGATGCAGCAGGCCTACGTGCCGTACTCGAACTACCCGGTCGGTGCCGCGGCGCTCACGGACGACGGCCGCATCGTGACCGGCTGCAATGTCGAAAACGCGAGCTACGGCGTGGGCCTGTGCGCCGAATGCGGGCTCGTCTCAGAACTCGCGCGCGGCGGTGGCGGCCGACTCGTCGCGTTCACGTGCTGCGACGGGCTCGGCGAGATTCTTATGCCGTGCGGGCGCTGTCGCCAGCTGCTCAACGAGTTCAAGACCGAAGACATGCTGGTCGACACGCCGAAGGGCATCCTGCCGTTCGACGCCATCCTGCCGCAGTCCTTCGGGCCAGCCCACCTCGGCCGCTAGACCAAGCCCGTGAGGAGCGAAGCGTCCCGAAGCTCGTTGCGTAGCGAAGCGTATCGAAGCGTCGCCACTCGCTTCGATACGGTGCTTCGCACCTACTCACCGACCGTTACTGAACCAAGGAGCCTAACTTGAACGAACCGTTTGCGGCCGTTGACCTCATCCGCACCAAGCGAGACCGCGGGACGCTGAGCACCGCCGAGATCGACTGGCTGATCGATCGGTACACCACGGGGTTCGTTGGCGATGAACAGATGGCCGCGATGACGATGGCGATCTTCCTCAACGGGATGGGCCGCCAGGAGATTCTGGACCTTACGAACGCGATGATCGCCTCGGGCGAGCGGCTCGACTTCTCGGAGCTCGGCCGCCCCACCGCGGACAAGCACTCCACCGGCGGCGTCGGCGACAAGATCACGCTCCCGCTGATGCCGCTCGTCGCATCCTTCGGTGTGGCAGTTCCGCAGCTGTCGGGCCGCGGCCTCGGCCACACCGGCGGCACGCTCGACAAGCTCGAGTCGATTCCGGGCTGGCGAGCGGAGCTCTCGAACGAGGAAATGTACGCGCAATTGCGCGAGCTCGGTGGCGTGATCTGCGCCGCGGGCGCGGAGCTCGCGCCGGCGGACAAAAAGCTGTATGCGCTACGCGATATCACGGCGACGGTCGAGGCGATCCCGCTCATCGCATCCTCGATCATGTCGAAGAAAATTGCGGAGGGAACCGGCGCACTCGTGCTCGACGTGAAATTCGGCTCCGGCGCGTTCATGAAGGACATCGATCGTGCCCGCGAGCTCGCGCGCACGATGGTCGAGCTCGGCACGGATGCGGGGCTCAACGTCTCAGCGCTGCTTACCAACATGAATGTGCCGCTCGGGCGCACGATCGGAAACGCGAACGAGGTGCGCGAATCGGTCGAGGTCCTCGCCGGTGGTGGGCCCGCCGATGTCGTGGAGCTCACGTGCGAACTCGCGCGCGAGATGCTCGCGCTCGCGGGCAAGCCCGACGTCGATGTCGAGGAGCACCTCCGCGGCGGGCAGGCAATGGATGTGTGGCGCCGGACGGTCGCGGCCCAGGGCGGTGACCCGGATGCGCCGCTGCCGACTCCCTCGGAGTCTCTCGAGGTGCGCGCCGATCGGGACGGCGTGCTCGTGCAGCAGGATGCGTACCAGTTCGGTGTGGCTGCGTGGCGGCTCGGCGCGGGCCGGGCGCGCAAGGAAGACCCGGTCGTGCACTCGGCTGGCATCGACCTGTCTGTGAAGCCGGGCGACGCGGTGAAGTCGGGCGACCTCCTCTGGACGTTGCACGCCGAGGATGCGGACCGCTTCTCCGCGGCACTCGCGGACCTGGAGGGCGCCTGGGAGATTGCAGAATCTGGGGCATCCAACACCGTTGCCCCGTTGATTGCGGAGCGAATCGCTACACAATAGAGTCCGGCCGCGCGCTGAATCATAAAGTTCAGAGCGGGATAGTTTTCCTGTCGCCTGCACGCGCTACGCTGACAACGTTATCCGACCGTAATTCAACGAGGAAGTGAAACCGCACGCCATGAACGAGGAAGACTTCATCCTGCCCGATGGGGTGGATGCACGTGCCCTCCCGAAGGTGTTGCTGCACGATCACCTCGACGGCGGCCTCCGGCCGAGCACGATCGTCGAGCTCGCGGCGGACGTCGATTTCGAATTGCCCGAGACCGATCCCGAGCTGCTCGCGAAGTGGTTTCGCGAGTCGGCCGACTCCGGCTCGTTGACGAGCTACCTCTCGACCTTCAGTGTGACCGTTGGCGTGATGCAGACGGTACAGGCGCTGCGACGCATCGCGCGCGAGGCCGTCGTGGACCTCGCCGCGGACGGCGTCGTGTATGCCGAGCTCCGGTGGGCGCCCGAGCAACACCTGAGCCGTGGGCTCACGCTCGACGAGGCCGTGGATGCGGTGGAACAGGGCATCGCGCAGGGCATCGACGACATTGAGTCGCGTGGCGGGTGGATTCGGGTGCAGCAGTTGCTGTGCGCGATGCGCCAGGGCCACAGGTCAGACGAGATCGCCGAGCTGACCGTGACGCGCTACGACTCGCACCTCGTGCCAGGCGGAGTGTGCGGGTTCGACCTCGCGGGCCCCGAAGCCGGATTCCCACCTTCCGCGCACGCCGAGGCCTTCGACTACTGCGCCGAGGAATTCGTTCCGGTGACCGTGCACGCTGGCGAAGCGGCCGGACTGGATTCGATCGAATCCGCGCTGCTCGATGCCGGCGCGCTGCGACTCGGCCACGGCATCCGTATCGCCGACGACATCGAGCTGCACGACGAGGACGATGAAGGCACGTTCGCCCAGCTCGGTGAGCTCGCCGAGTGGGTGAAGAACCGTCGCGTCGCACTCGAGATCGCCCCGACCTCGAACCTGCAGACGGGCGCCGCGCCGAGCCTGGCCGCGCATCCGTTCAACCTGCTTTACGAGCTAGGCTTCACGGTTACCGTCAATACCGATAACCGGCTCATGAGCTCAACGACCGCATCCCTCGAACTTGCGCGACTCGCGAACGAATTCGACTACGACCTCGACGATCTGGAACAGTTTCAGTTTGCGGCGTGCGAGGCGGCGTTCCTGCCGGTCGAGGATCGGGAGCGGCTGGCCGACCGGATTGCCGATGGATTTGACGCGGTGAGACAACCAGATGAAGCGAGACGATGAACACGGTGGAACACAAGCTGCACTTTGACGAGTCGATGGTGCGTCGCGGTGCGAAGGCTGCCAACTGGCGATCGGCTGTTGAGATCGCGGGCGAGCTGCTCGTCCGCGCCCGTTGCGTTCGTCCCGGCTACACGAAGAAGCTCATCGACGTGATTGACAAGTTCGGGCCGTACATCGTGATCGCCCCGGGCCTCGCGCTCGTGCACGCGCAGCCGAGCGCCGACTCGCTGCAGCGGGGGCTCGTCGCGGTGACGTTCCCCGACGGCGTCAACTTCGGCCACGCCCACTATGATCCGGTTGGCCTCGTCGTCGCAATCAGCACGATGAACCCGGCGCAGCACCTCGGCGTCGTCGCGGGCATCGCGAACGGGCTTGACGGCGACGCGACGCTCGTCTCGAAGGCGGTTCGCTCGGGCTCGGACGCGGAACTCGTCGAGCTGATTAAGAGCCATCTTCCCGACCTCAACTTCGACCTCGAGGCGGACTAGGGTCGGAGCCCACCGGCGCCGCTCCCGCTGGGTGAGTAGCCCGTAGGGCGTATCGAAGCCGGCCCTTTCGATACAGCGGGCTTCGCGCGCTTACTCAAGGACCTTGCCCGCTGGGCGAGTAGCCGCGAAGCGGCGTATCGAAGCCGGCAGACCCGCTTTATTGCGTGAGCATCGCGCGCATGGCCGAAGCCGCCGCATCCGCTCGGCTCGCCGCCGATGCCTTGCGCTCCGCAACGGTGCCCGAGATCGAGTTCGCGTCGATATACACCTTGATCTTCGGCTCGGTGCCGGAGGGGCGGATCATGATGCGGGTGTCGTCCGCGAGCTCGAGGCGGATGATATTCGCGGGTTGCGGGTCGGTCTCGAGATCGTGCGCCGTCGCCACGGCGACGTCGCCCACCTGCTCCGGAAACTTCGCGCGCAGGCCCGCCATGACCTTCGGCAGCACATCCACCGACTCGTAGCGCAGCGCGACCTGACGGGACTCGTAGGCCCCGAACTCCTCGGTGAACGCATTGTCGAGATCATCCAACGTGCGTCCCTTGGCGGCCTCGAGCATCGCGAGCTCGAGGATGGCAAGCGCGGCCGAGACGCCGTCCTTGTCGCGCACCGTGTCGGTATTCACGAGGTAGCCGAGGGCTTCCTCGTAGCCGTAGATGATCCCGGGCGCGCGGGAGATCCACTTGAAGCCGGTCTGCGTCTCGGCGTACCCGAGCCCGTAGCGCTCCGCGATCTTCGAGAGTGCGGGGGATGAGACGAGCGAGGTCGCGAGCGTGCCGTCGAGCTGGCCAGAGGCGGCCGCGGCCTTCGCTGCTCGCCAGCCGAGCATCCTCCCGATTTCGTTGCCGCCGAACAGCCGCCAGCCCTCGGCGACGCGCACCGCGACCGCGAGCCGGTCGGCGTCGGGGTCATGGGCCAAGATGAGCGACGCTCCGGTGGCATCGCCAGTCGCGTACGCGAGGTCGAGGGCGCCGGGCTCTTCCGGGTTCGGGAAATCTACGGTCGGGAAGGTGCCGTCCGGGTCGGCCTGCTCCTTGACGATTTCAGGCAGGGGGACGCCCGCCTTCTCGAGGACGGCGCGGAAGGTGTCACGGCCGACGCCGTGCAGCGGCGTGTACGCCACCTTGAGCGGCACGACCGGCGCCTGAAAGACCTTCGCGGTCTCGGTGATGTACGCAGCCACGAGCGACTCGGGTGCGGTCTCGTAGTCCTGCGAGCGCGGCAGATCGGGCACCTTCATGGTGTTCGCGACATTCGCAATCGCCGTAGCGATCTCCTTGTCGGCGGGCGGAACGATCTGCGAGCCCTGATCCTCGTCGCCGAGGTAGACCTTGTAGCCGTTGTCCCACTTCGGGTTGTGCGAGGCCGTCACCATGATGCCGGCGGAGGTGCCGAGCCAGCGCACCGCGAATGCGAGCACCGGGGTCGGGAGCGGGCGCGGCAGGAGCGTGGCCTTCACTCCAGCGGCCATCATGAGCTCCGCAGTGTCGCGAGCGTAGACGTCCGAGTTGATGCGCGCGTCGTAACCGATCACGACGCTGGGGGAGCCGCCTCGAGACACGAGGTAGTCCGCGAGGCCGCGAGCCGCTTGCGCGACCGTGACCCGGTTCATCCGGTTCGAGCCCGCGGCCTGCCGACCGCGGAGCCCGGCCGTCCCGAAGGAAAGCCGCGTGCCGAAGCGGTCGCGCAGCTCGCGCCAGGCCCGCGCCCCGGGCGAGTCATCCGCATCCTGCAGCGTGACGCCAGGCTTGTTGATGTCACCTGCCTGGGCGAGGAGCGACTCCAGCTCGGCCCGGGTTTCGGGATCCGGATCTTGCGCGAGCCAGCTCTCGGCCGCGTGGCGGAAAGCGACCTGCGATTCGCGGTTTAGCGGCAGCGCGTTCATGCGATCTCCTTGACGATGCGGGCGAGGAGGTCCGCGAGCCGCGTCTCTGCGGCGCGGCCGGCCTCGATGACCTCTTCGTGGTTCAGGGGAGTGGCGGAGATCCCTGCGGCCGGGTTGGTGATGAGCGAGAGGCCGAGAATCTCCATGCCGGCTTCGCGTGCTGCGATCGCCTCGAGTGCCGTGGACATCCCGACGATGTCACCGCCGATAATCCCCGCCATCTTGACCTCGGCAGGGGTCTCGTAGTGCGGCCCGCGGAACTGCACGTAGACGCCCTCGTCGAGCGGCTCGAGTTCCTGGACCGCGGTGCGCAGCCGCTGCGAGTAGAGGTCGGTGAGGTCGACAAACGTCGCGCCCTCGAGCGGGGATGCGGCGGTCAGGTTGATGTGGTCGCGGATGAGCACCGGGGTGCCCGGCTGCCAGTCCGGGTTGAGCCCGCCGGCGCCGTTCGTGAGCACCATGATCTTCGCGCCGGTCGCGGCCGCTGTGCGCACCGAGTGGACGACGCGGCGGACGCCATGGCCCTCATAGAAGTGAGTGCGCGCGCCGATGATGAGCGCGTGGCCGCCCGAAGCAAGACGAATCGACTTGATCATCCCGGTGTGGCCAGCCAGCGCGGGCTTCGAGAATCCGGGCACCTCGTGGGCCGGGAACTCGGTGACGAGCTCGCCGATCGATTCCGCAGCCTGGCCCCATCCTGAGCCGAGCGTGAGCGCGATGTCGTGCCTCGCGACGCCGGTCTTCTCGGCAATAACCTTCGCTGCCTCTTGAGCGATGGCACGCGGGTCCGCGCCGGGCGCGTCGAGCGGATGCACGGTATCAGTCAGATGCGTTTGTGACATGGTGACAGCGTAGGTGAGCCTGCCTCACAACGCGGTTATTCACGCGCGATCGCCAATCTTTGAAAGCCAAGTGTTGTGCGGCGGATGCACAGGCCAGGGCGGCGAGAAGAAACCTCCGCGTGGCAAGATTGTTGCCATGGCTGCACAGAATACGGATAAGCACCGCATCGTTGTGATCGGTGGCGGACCAGGCGGATATGAATCCGCGATCGCAGGCGCCCAGCTCGGCGCCGATGTCACCCTCATCGAACGCACCGGAGTCGGGGGTTCCGCGGTGCTGACCGACGTCGTCCCTTCCAAGGCGCTCATCGCATCCGCCGAGGCGGCCGTGTCGATTCAGGATGCGGACGAGCTCGGCATCCAGTTCTTCGTGCGGGATGACCGCGAAACCCCGCGTCGCCCCGAGGTGGCCGTAAACCTCGGCAAGCTCAACCAGCGGTTGCTGCGTCTCGCGCAGAACCAGTCCGACGACATCCGCCGGCAGCTCAAGGACTCGGGCGTTCGAATTATCGAGGGCCATGGCCGGATCTCTGCCGATGGGGAGGTCTCGGTGACCGCCGGCACCGCAGGCGAAGAATTCGATCGCGTCGAATACGACTCGCTGGTGATTTCGGTGGGCGCGAGCCCCCGCGAACTCGACACCGCGAAGCCCGACGGGGAGCGCATCCTCACCTGGAAGCAGCTCTATGACCTCGAGACTCTGCCCGAGCACCTCATCGTGGTCGGTTCGGGTGTGACCGGTGCCGAGTTCGCTTCGGCGTACAACGCGTTGGGGGCGGAGGTGACGCTGATTTCTTCGCGTGATCGCGTGCTGCCGGGCGAGGACACCGACGCCGCGGACGTGATCGAGGAGGTGTTCACGCGCAACGGCATGAACGTGCTCTCGAAGACGCGCGCCGAGTCGGTCGTGCGCGATGGGGATGGTGTGGTCGCCACACTCTCGGACGGCACCGAGGTGCGCGGCACGCACTGCCTCATGGCGGTCGGCTCGATTCCCAACACGGCCGACATCGGCCTCGAGAAGATCGGCGTGAAGACGACCGATTCCGGGCACATCATGGTGAATCGCGTGGCACGCACGTCGCTGCCGAACGTCTATGCCGCGGGGGACTGCAGCGACTTCCTGCCGCTGGCGTCGGTCGCCTCGACGCAGGGTCGCACCGCCGTATTCCACGCGCTTGGCGATATGGTGCAGCCGATCAGCCGCCGGAACGTGGCCTCGAACGTCTTCACGTACCCTGAGATCGCAACCGTGGGTTGGCAGGAGAAGGATGTGCGCGAGCAGATCCGCAGCGGCCGCGTGCACAAGCTCGACCTCGCGGGCAACCCCCGCGCGAAGATGCAGGGCTTCCGGGACGGTTTCGTGAAGCTCATTGCGGGCAACAACCTTGGGACGATCATCGGCGGCGTGATTGTGGCGCCGCGCGCATCCGAGCTGGTGCTCGCGCTGTCGATCGCGATTGAGCAGCGGTTGACCGTGGACGAGATTGCCGAGTCGTGGGCGGTATACCCGTCGCTTTCGGGCTCCATCGTGGACGCGGCCCGCGCCATGCACCGCCGCATCGAGTAGCTGCGGCGCGGCCGGCGGGGTGCGCGGCTTGCGGGGTGGGTACGCGTTGCGGGCGGCCACCATTGCGGCTATTCGTCGCGGTTGGCCGCCGCACCTCGCGTCAATCATTGCCGTTAGCGCTTGCCCTTGCTGGCACTTGGGCGGGGGTGAGCGTTACTGGCAATGGTGGCGTGGGAGAGCGGTGCTGTTTTGCGTGGCTAGTTCTGCGCCCATTGCCGCTAGCGCTTGCCCTTGCTGGCACTTGGGCGGGGGTGAGCGTTACCGGCAATGGCGGCGTGGGAGAGCGGTGCTGTTTTGTGCGGCTAGTTCTGCGCCCATTGCCGCTAGCGCTTGCCCTTGCTGGCACTTGGGCGGGGGTGAGCGTTACTGGCAATGGGGACCTGCGTGAGCGGCAATGTCGCGCGCTAGCCGCAATGCTGGCGTGGCCGACGACCGGCAGCCGGTGACCGACGACCGTCGAAAGCGAACGCCGCACATCAAGATATGTCGGCGATTACCCGATTGCAGCGTGATTCCACTGGAAGATATCCGTCCAGTTTGTGACCACGGGTTTCTTCATCGGCCTCAACTCAAGAGTGGCCGTTGGCGGCGGCAGTAGCGCGGCACGTTGCTTTGCGCTGTCCCAGCGGTTCAGAAACGTCTGCTGTGATCGCAGCACATCCCAATCCCAGCGTGTCAGCTCATGGTTCGTGTCACGCAAAGAGTTTTCACGACTTTTCTCGGCCATTACTGCATCCGCGGCCGATTGGCCTGGCTTCAAGAACTTGCCGTATTTGACCTTCCCGTCAAACTCGCCGAGCAGACCGTCTCTCGTGCCGAAGTCTGTGCGACCAATAAACGTGCCATCACGAGCGATCACGGATGGTTGCTGTAATGGAAGCTCTATGCCAGCGCAGATGAAGTGGTATCTGCTCCAAGTCTCGGCATAACTCTCCGATCGATCACTCGCGTGTTCGACGGCCCACCGTAAATGGCGACCGAAACGGTTGACGCTCACGAGCGGCTGGAGATCCACCTCCCGAGCTCGAGCTGCATCCGCCATAGCCAGTAGCTCGGGGAGGCTCAGCGTTCCGGCGAGATCCTGAATCGTACGAGTAATGCTCGTGCAGCGGATCCCCGCAACCTCGACAACCTCATCGGCGGCCAACTTCGCCTGGTGGGTGTGAGCCCACTCGCTCTTCGTAGATTTTGAGGCTCGCGTCACGTGTACGAGGTTCGGGATGCGTGAGTACAGCATTGGTAGACCGTGAAAGATCGCGGCACTGAGCCCGCTGATTACTGCGATCGGCGTGGATGCGGCTAGCCCTATGATTTTCGCTGCATGCCAAGATTCCTGGGAGACGTCATCAGGTTCGGTGCCCTGCAAGTCCAGATATGCGCCACGATGAATGCGTGTCCATTCGTGACGCTTTGCGGTGCGGTGCAATGGCGGCACCGGCGTGACCGATTTCGAGATGTCCCTAGCAAGGATGATATTCACGCAGCCAGTTGAGTACATTCGGCGAACTACTGCTTCGTGACGCAGTCAAATTGTGGACAACGTTCGCAACGGTGGCATTTGTGGACAACTCGGGCTGCATTTGCCGGCCGAACGCGACTTCTGTTCGGGTGCATCTACGCAACTCGCCCTCCTCGTGCATCCTTCCCTCAGCCGGTATGCCCCTGCCACGTCGTGCAGCAGGCTCGCCGGCGGCGCATCCATTGCCGGTAGCGCTTTGCCGGGCCTGAGGACGGGCAATGGTTGGCGTTAGGGGTAGGGGGTGGCGGTGCGGGCGTGGGGTTGGCGGCGCGTCCATTGCCGGTAGCGCTTTGCCGGGCCTGAGGACGGGCAATGGTTGGCGTTAGGGGTAGGGGGTGGCGGTGCGGGCGTGGGGTTGGCGGCGCGTCCATTGCCGGTAGCGCTTTGCCGGGCCTGAGGACAGGCAAGGGTGGGCGTTAGCGGTAGGGGTGGCGGTGCGTGCGTGGGGTTGGCGGCGCATCCATTGCAGGTAGCGCTCGCCCTTGCGCGCATACGAGCAAGGGCGAGTGCTTGCGGCAATGCCAGCAAAGCAAAAAGCGGGGTGGATGCGCGACCCAATGCGCGCATCCACCCCGCCACGAATGCGGGCCGGCGCCAGAGCCGCCGCTGGGTCGGCGACAGCCCCGCCGCCAGCGCCGGCGACAGCCCCGCACCCAGCCCCGCCGCGAGCCCCAGCGCCCTACGCGTCGACGATCTCGAGCAGCTGCGTGCCCGAGGAAATCGTCTCGCCGGGGGCACCCGCGAGACCAGCCACGACGCCGTCGCGGTGCGCGGCGATCGGCTGCTCCATCTTCATGGCCTCGAGGACGCAGACGAGGTCGCCCTTGACGACCTTCTGGCCCTCTTCAACCGCGAACTTCACGATCGTGGCCTGCATCGGCGCCTTGACGGCGAAACCGGACTCGGTCGCGATGGCGCCGTGCGAGCGGCGACGGGGCGCGTGGCCCGCCATATTGCGGCCGACCCCACCGTGCTCGAGGCCAGCGGAGATCACGAGACGCTCCGGCAGCGACACCTCGATGCGCTTGTCGTTGACCTCGACGACGACCTCGCGGCGCGAACCGGGGCCTTCGGCCGAACCGGCCTCGCCATCCCAGGGCTCGAGGTTGTTCTCGTACTCGGTCTCGATCCAGCGCGTGAACACGCCAAACTCGCCATTCTCGGCGGTGAAGGCCGGCTGATTCACGACGTCGCGGTGGAACGGGATCACCGTGGGCATCCCGGCGACCTCGAACTCCTCGAGCGCGCGACGCGAGCGCTCGAGCGCCTCTTCGCGGGTCGCGCCCGTGACGATGAGCTTCGCGAGCATCGAGTCGAACGCACCCGAGACGGTGTCGCCCTGGCGCACGCCGGAGTCGATCCGGATGCCGGGGCCGGTCGGGGTCTCGAACGACGTGATCTTGCCCGGGGCGGGGAGGAAGCCGCGGCCCGGGTCTTCGCCGTTGATGCGGAACTCGAAGGAGTGGCCCTCGGCGGTCGGATCGTCGTAGCCGAGCGCCTCGCCCTCGGCGATGCGGAACTGCTCGCGCACGAGGTCGATGCCCGTAACTTCTTCCGAGACAGGGTGCTCGACCTGCAGGCGCGTGTTCACCTCGAGGAACGCGACCGTGCCATCGACTGCGATGAGGAACTCGCAGGTGCCGGCGCCGACATAGCCAACCTCGCGCAGAATCGCCTTGGATGCGCGGTACATTTCGTCGCGCTGGGCGTCAGTAATAAAGGGGGCCGGGGCCTCCTCGACGAGCTTCTGGTTGCGGCGCTGCAGCGAGCAGTCGCGCGTCGAGACGACGACGACGTTGCCGTGCGCATCCGCGAGGCACTGCGTCTCGACGTGACGCGGGCGGTCGAGGAACTTCTCCACGAAGCACTCCCCACGACCGAATGCGGCGACGGCCTCTCGGGTAGCCGACTCAAACGCATCCTCAACCTCGGACTCCTCGCGCACGACCTTGAGGCCGCGCCCGCCACCGCCATAGGCCGCCTTGATCGCGACCGGGTAGCCGTGCTCGGCCGTGAACTCCAAGACTTCCGAGGCACCAGAGACCGGCTCGAGCGTTCCGGGAGCGAGGGGAGCGCCGACCTTCTCAGCGACGTGGCGCGCGGTGACCTTGTCACCCAACGCGTCGATCGCCTCGGGTGACGGGCCGATCCAGATGAGACCCGCAGCGACCACGGCGCGGGCGAAGTCAGAGTTCTCTGCGAGGAAACCGTATCCGGGGTGCACCGCGTTCGCGCCCGATCGGCGGGCGACCGAGAGCAGTTTGTCGATGACGAGATAGGTCTCGGCACTCGTGGTGCCACGCAATGCGTATGCCTCATCGGCCAAACGTGCGTGCGGTGCGTCGCGATCCTGGTCGGCGTACACGGCGACGGATGAGATCCCCGCATCGCGTGCTGCTCGGATAATTCGGACCGCAATTTCGCCGCGGTTGGCGATCAGTAGCTTTTCAATGCGAGGCATAATTCCCTAGCCTAAGGCGAAATCGTTACCTAAGGTTGGCGACTCCCGACAATCTTCGGCCACCTCTTGCTGTGGAATCCTCCTGGCCACCGCGATTGTGACCTAGCCACAACCGCGCATCCCAACACCTGTCCGTTAACTTCCGCGGATGAAATATCAACGCCATTCTGCGAGGATGGGACGTTGCTCAAAAGGCGAGCTTCGTAGCAGGAAGACTCAGAAGGACTTCGCTCATGCTTTGGAAATTACTCGTGCAGTATTTGCGCCCGAGTTGGCGCTTTGTCGTTGGGGTGCTGGTATTCCAGTTCCTGCAGGCGTTAGGCGCACTGTATCTTCCCACGCTCAACGCCGACATCATTAACAAAGGTGTGGCCGTCGGGGACGTCGGCTACATCTGGCGCACGGGCTCGTTCATGTTACTCGTCGCTTTCTTGCAGGTCGTGGCGAACATTATCGCGATCTGGTGCGGCGCGCGCGCCGCGATGCGCGCCGGTCAGCTGATGCGTCGAGACGTATTCGACCACGTCGGCTCGTTCTCGGAGCGCGAGATCAGCCAGTTCGGTGCAGGCTCGCTCATCACCCGCAACACGAACGACGTGCAGCAGGTGCAGATGCTCATCTTCATGACCTGCACGATGATGGTCTCCGCCCCGATGCTCGCGATCGGCGGCGTGATCATGGCGCTGCGGCAGGATGTTGGGCTCAGCTGGATCATCGCGGCCGCGGCACCGATTCTGTTGCTTTTCGTCGGGTTCATTGTGTGGCGCATGGTGCCGCTGTTCAGCCGCTACCAGGAGCGTCTCGACAACATCAACCGCGTGCTGCGCGAGCAGCTCTCGGGCATCCGGGTCATCCGCGCGTTCGTGCGCGAGGACATCGAGCGTGACCGCTTCAAGGATGCGAACGAGAAGATCATGGAGACGGGTCGCCGAGTCGGTAACCTCTTCGTCGTCGTCTTCCCCGGCGCATCCATGGTGATGAACCTCGCGATCGTCGCCGTGATCTGGTTCGGCGGGATGCAGGTGGACCAGGGCGACGTGCAGATCGGTTCGCTGTTCGCCTACATCTCGTACGTGATGCAGATCCTCATGGGCGTGATCATGGTGAGCTTCCTCACGATGATGATCCCGCGCGCGGCCGTGTGTGCCGACCGAATCGGCGAGGTGCTCGCAACCGACAGCTCGCTCAAGCTCGACGGCGCAGGCATCGCGACGCAGCCGCAGCCCGGCCTCGTCGAATTCGAGAGGGTCTCGTTCGCCTACCCCGGCGCCGAGCATCCCGTGCTCGAAGACGTTAACTTCCGCGCCGAGCCCGGCGAAACCGTCGCGGTGATCGGCTCGACCGGTTCCGGCAAAACGACGCTCGTTAACCTCGTCCCGCGGCTCTTCGACGCAACCTCGGGCGAGGTGCGCGTCGGCGGCGTGCCGGTGAAGGATGCGGAACCCGCGACCCTCTGGGGCTCAATCGGCCTCGTCCCGCAGCGACCTTTCCTCTTCTCGGGGACCGTCGCATCCAACCTCGAGTTTGGGCGCGAGGGTGCGACCGAGGAAGAAATGTGGGCTGCACTCGAGATCGCACAGGCGGCCGACTTCGTGCGCGAGATGCCGGGCGCGCTCGACGCGAAGATCGCACAGGGCGGCACGAACGTCTCCGGCGGCCAGCGGCAGCGACTGTCGATTGCCCGGGCGATCATTCACCAACCGAAACTGCTCGTCTTCGACGACTCGTTCTCGGCGCTCGACCTCACGACGGATGCGAAGCTTCGCGCCGCGCTCTGGCGCGAGTTGCCGGAGGTGACGAAGCTCGTTGTCGCGCAGCGCGTGTCCACGATCATCGACGCCGACCGCATCATCGTGCTCGACGACGGCCGCATCGTCGGCACCGGCACCCACGACGAGCTGCTCGAGTCGAACACCACGTACCAAGAAATCGTCGAGTCGCAGCTTTCCGCGGAGGCACAGGCATGAGCGAGAACAAATCACCGAAGAAGTCGAACGCACCGGTTGAGGAAGAGTTTGACGAGGAAGCGGCTGCGGCGGCGGCTTCGGCCGGTGCTGGGATGGGGGACGGCTCCGGCGACACCCGTCCGGCCGAGCACTTCTGGCCGAGTTTCAAGCGACTGCTCGGATTGCTCAAGCCGTGGGCCTGGGTCTTCGGCATCGCGACGCTGCTCGGAATCATCTGGGTGATTCTCACCGTAACGGCACCAAAGCTGCTGGGTGAAGCGACCAACATCATCTTTGAGGGCGTCATTTCTTCGCAAATGCCCGAAGGCGCAACGCAACAACAAGTGGCCGACGGACTGCGCGCATCCGGCCAAGAAGATTTCGCGAACATGGTCGAGGCCATGAAGAACCTTGTGCCGGGGCAAGGCGTCGACTTTTACGCGCTCTCGCAGATGCTGCTGCTCACGCTCGGCGTCTACGCGCTCGCGAACATTTTCGACTGGGCTTCCGGGTACCTGCTGAACCAGGTTGTCGTGAAGGCGATGTTTGGCCTGCGCCGCAGCGTGGAGGAGAAGATTCACCGCCTACCGCTGAGCTACTTCGACCGCGTGAAGCGGGGCGAGCTGCTCAGCCGCGTCACGAACGACGTCGACAACATCACGAATGCGCTGCAGCAGTCGCTGATCTACGCGATCACGTCGCTGCTCACCGTAATCGGTGTGCTCGTGATGATGTTCTCGATCTCGTGGTCGCTCGCGCTCGTCGCGCTGGTCGTGCTGCCGATTACCGGCGGTATCTTCGCGGTGATCGGGCCGCGCTCGCAGAAGAACTTTGCGAAGCAGTGGAAGGCCACCGGAAAGCTGAACAGCCGCGTCGAGGAGTCGTTCTCGGGCCACGCGCTCGTGCGCGTCTACGGTCGCGAGGATGACATCCGCGAGCGGTTCGCGACGGAGAACAACGAGCTGTACGAGGCATCGTTCAAGGCGCAGTTCCTCTCGGGCATGATGATGCCGCTGATGATGTTCGCAGGCAACCTGGCCTACGTCGGCATCGCAGTGCTCGGTGGTCTGCAGGTCGCGAGCGGGCAGATTCGCCTCGGCGACGTGCAGGCGTTCATTCAGTACTCGCAACAGTTCACGCAGCCGCTCGCACAGCTCGGCGGCATGGCGACGACCGTGCAGTCCGCGACTGCTTCAGCGGAGCGTGTCTTCGAACTGCTTGATGCAGAGGAAGAGGAACCGGATGCGGACGACGCCCCGGAACTCGTCCCCGGCCCCGGCCGCATCGAGTTTAAGGACGTGCAGTTCTCCTACGACCCGGAGCGCGAGCTCATTCGCGACCTGAACTTCTCGGTTGAGCCTGGGCAAACGGTCGCGATCGTTGGCCCGACCGGTGCCGGCAAGACGACGCTCGTGAACCTCATCATGCGGTTCTACGAGCTCGACGGCGGCGCAATCGAGCTGGATGGGCAGGTCACCGGCGAACTTCGCCGTCACGACGTGCGCGCCCGCACCGGCATGGTGCTGCAGGATCCGTGGCTGTTCCAGGGTTCGATTCTTGAAAACATCCGCTACGGACGACAGGATGCATCGGACGATGAGGTGCGCGCGGCCGCGGAAGCGACGTTCGTGGATCGCTTCGTTCGGCAGCTGCCTGAGGGGTACGAGACCGTGCTCGACGAGGAGGCCTCGAATGTATCCGCGGGTGAGAAGCAGCTCATCACGATCGCTCGCGCGTTCGTGGCGGATCCCGCCGTGCTCATCCTCGATGAGGCGACGAGCTCGGTCGACACCCGCACCGAGTTGCTGCTGCAGCACGCGATGAACGCGCTGCGCGAGGGGCGCACGAGCTTCGTGATCGCGCACCGCCTGTCGACCATCCGCGACGCCGACCTCATCCTCGTGATGGAGAACGGCCGCATCGTGGAGAAGGGCAATCACGAGTCACTGCTCGCGGCCGAGGGTGCGTACTGGCGCCTGTACCAGTCGCAGTTCGCGGGCGCCGCGGTCGATCTCGACGCGGAAGAAGCCGCGTTGACGGGGGCCGTGCCCGTGGTGACTGGGGCTGTTGGGGCTGCTGTTGCTGTTGAGGGCGGGGCCGCTGGGGCTGGGTCGGCCAGCGGTGGGCCTGCTGGTGGTGGGCCTGCTGCAACCGGGGGCGTGCCGACGGTTCCGGGTGCACCCGGTGGGCCCACGACCGGGCCGATCCCGCTGCCGGGCGGCGGCTCGGAGTAGTCAGGGACGGCTGGGGCGCTGCGCGCTTTCGCCGATGCTGCGCGCCGACAGCGCTCACCGACAGCGCTCACCGACAGTGCTCATCGACAGTGCTCGCTGACAGTGCTCATCGACAGCATTCGTCGACAGTGCTCATCGACAGCACTGGCCGAGAGCACTCTCCGAAATTGGTCACGGAGCGGGGTTATCGCTCCCGTTAACCCCGCTCCGTGACCAGCCCTGGGAGGGAAACCCCAATGAGTGACCAATTTGCGTTTTCACCCTCCGCAAATTGGTCACTTCTTGTAGTTTCACCCGCCGCGGACTGCATCCGGTGCCGAGTTTGCGAGATGCGCCGCGCAGGCACGTCGCTCGATGTATTCGCGATGCCTCCGACTGCATCCGGTGACGGGTTTGCATGACGTCCTTCGTAGATTCGTCGTTGGATGCGCTTCTTGCGCTGCCGAGTGCATCGGGTGCCGGGTTTGCGAGACGTCCTTTGCAGGTCCGTCGTTGGATGCGTTTCTGGCGCGGCCGACTGCATCCGGTGACGGGTTTGCGGGACACTCTCGGCAGAGTCGTCGCCCGATGTACTCGCGATGCCGCGGCGTGCATCCGGTGCCGGGCTTGCGGGACGTCCTTCGTAGAGTCGTCGCTGGATGCGATGCTCCCGCCGCGGTGTGCATCCGGTGCCGGGTTTGCGGGACGCGTTCGGCAGAGTCGTCGTTAGATGTAGTTCCGCAACGCGCTCAGGATGCGGCGCCCGGGCGATTCCACAACGCCGGCCAATCGTAGCCCAGCTGGCGAGTCAAATTCCGCACCACCGGCAACGAGATGCCGATCACCGTCGAGGGGTCGCCCGAGATCCGCTCGATGAATGCGCCACCGAGCGAGTCGATCGTGAACGCGCCCGCGACCCAGAGCGGCTCACCCGACGAAATGTACTGCTCAATCTCGTAGTCGCTCAGGTCATCGACGAACGTAACCTCCGCCGACTTCACCGCACCCACGCCCTCGTCCGCGGCGACGTGACCCGACGCATCCACGGTGCGATCGACGAGCCAGTGCCCCGACCACAGCGTGCCAGTACGGCCGCGTTGCATTTCCCAACGCTCGCGGGCGACTTCGGGGGAGCCAGGCTTGCCGTAAATCTCGCCGTCGATCTCGAACATCGAATCGCCGCCGAGCACGAGGCCGTCGTGCGCATCCCGCTCTTCGCCATCGGCGACGGCGAGCGCCTTCGCTCGTGCGAGCGTCAGCACCGTCTCTGCCGGTGTCAACGGGCCGTTCGAGGCGAGGACCGCATCCTCGTCGACCGACGATGGGCGGACCACGGGCTCAATGCCGGCGTTGCGAAGCACGTCGAGGCGGGCGGGGGACGTCGAGGCGAGGATGAGACGCATGGTGACCAGAATATGCCTCCCCGCTTGCAAGCGAATACGATTGCCGACAAGACCATTCGAACTCGGAGCTTCAGGGAGCCACATGTCTGACGCGCCGCGTCGCTTACGCCTGGGAATGCTGGTCTTGACCCCATTTCTGATCTTCGCGCTGGTGCTTGGGATGGTTGCCGCGCGGCCAACGCTGAGCCCCGGCCAGCTTGTGCTCGTTACTTGGATCGGGGCGTTCCTGCTCGGCGGGTGGCTGTTCATTCTTCGGGAGTATCTCCCGGGCCGCGCCCGGGAGCAGTTTCGACGCATCAGCCTCGTGATCATTACCTTGGCCCTCGTCGGGGTTGGCATCGGGACGATATGGTTCGGCGTCGAGTCGCTCGTGAACGGTGAGGATGCGCTGAGGTCGTTGCTGATGATCGGCGCCGGAATCGTCGTGATCGGCTTGGGCGGCATGCTGGTGTTTCGGAAGGGCGTGGGAACTTTTCGCGACCGAGGTGACTAGATCCGGATCCGTGACGTTCAAGATTCCCCGCGCCGCCGACCGCGTGCAGCAACTCTGGCGGGCCGCCCAACCCGAAACGGAGCACTAATGCGTGAAGCAATACGAAAGCTCGGACCTCGCGGAATCCTCGCAGTTGTCCTGATCCCGCCCGCCTTCATTGCGCTCGTCATCGGCATCGTGGTTTCGGCGAGCGAGTTTTCACTCTGGCAGTGGCTGGCACTTCCCGGCGCGGTGCTCATCCTTGCCGGAGGCTTCGCTGCCATCATCTCGCTCATCGTCGCCCCGGCCCGGCAAGTACCGCTCGCGGTCGCCGGTGGCCTAACCATGCTCGTCGGCTTCGCTGCGGTCGGCGCGGGACTGCTCGTGTTCGGAGTGTCCCTCGCGAGCAGCTCAGGCAGCTTCTCCGGCGGCGCGGGCATCGCGACAGGTGCCGGCGCAGTCATCTTGGCGGTCGTCGTTTTCGTGGGCATCCGGGCAGCTATCACGCAGCGGCACCGGAATCGAGACGAGCATCCTGACCCGCGGAACCCCGCTGACAACTAGGCTTGACCGCGTGACTGAACCAACCGCATCCAGCCCCGAACTCACCGAGGGCGACATTGTCGAACTCACCGTCGGTGAAGTTGCCCACGGCGGCATTTTCGTCGCCCGCCACGACTCGGGCCGGGTGGTGTTCGTTTCGGACGCGTTGCCCGGCGAGCGCGTGCGCGCCGAGATCAGCGAGGTGAAGAAACGCTTCGCGCGCGCCGAGACGCTCGAGGTGCTCGACGCATCCAGCGAGCGGCTCGAACATGTCTGGCCCGAGGCCGACGTCTCGCGTGCTCCCGATGACCGCCCCGGCGGCGCCGAATTCGGCCACACTTCGGTGGCGTTTGGCCGCGAACTGAAACGTCGCGTCTTGGCGGATGCGCTCGCTCGCTTCGGCGGCGTCGAGCCGGAGTTTGAGGTTTCAAGTCTCGGGAACGACGACGAAACTCGCGGCACCGGCTGGCGCACTCGCGTCACGCTGCACGTTGACGACGACGGCCGCGTCGGGCCGTTCGCCGCGCGCTCGCACCGGGTCGTGGATGTCCGCAGCCTGCCACTCGCGTTCCCCGATATCGACGAGCTGGCGCAGCAGATCATCGCGAAGGGCCACCGCGGCCCCGGGCGCATCGATTTCGTCGCCCCGGCAGACTTCGAGGTGCGGATGCGCGCTCGAGTCAAGGGCGCATCCACGCGTAAGCCCGAGCTGCTTCGGGAGCGCGTGGGCGAGCGCGAGTTTGCCGTCTCGGAAGACGGCTTCTGGCAGGTGCACCGGCTCGCGGCCGTGACGCTGTACGACGCCGTGCAGGATGCGATCGATCGTTCGCGCTTCGACGTTTCGGCGCAGCACTTCGACCTGTTCGGTGGCGTCGGACTTCTCGGCGCCGCCGTCGCGGAGCTCGCGGGTAAGGATGCGCGGGTCGAGTCGGTCGAGGACGCGAAGGAAGCGACGGAACTCGCCCTGACGAACCTCGCCGAGTGGGGCGGGGCCACGGCGAAGACCGGCCGCGTCGATCGATACCTGCACGGCCTGCTCGACTCGGGCGCGGATGCCCTGGCGGCGGCTCGCGCGGGGACGGTCGTGTTAGACCCGCCGCGCTCAGGCGCGAAGGCGGACGTGACCGAGCCGTTGGCTGAGCTCGCTCCTGCGCAGATCGTGTACGTCGCGTGTGATCCGGTTGCGCTCGGGCGCGACACCGGGCTCTTGCGGGAGCGCGGCTACGAGCTCACGCGCTTGCGCTCGTACGATCTCTTCCCGAACACGCATCACGTCGAGGCCGTCGCGACGTTCGTACGCGCTTAGCCGGCCGCCGCTCTGCATCGAGCGACGGGCTTGCGGGGGTGGTTTGGTAGGCGGGTCGCTGGATGCACTTCACGGCGCCGAGAATGCATTGAGCGACGGATTTGCGCGTGGACGGCGCGGAGGAATGGTCACAAAGCGGGGCAGCGCTCGAGGAATGGTCACGCGTCGGGGTTTTGCGTACGCATATCCCCGGTATGCGACCAATCCTCGGAGGCTAACCCCGGTATGCGACCAATCCTCGGAGGGACTCCCAATTTGTGACCAATCCGGCAGGAATGGGTATCCACGACAGAGGCAACCAGCAATTAAGCTGTGCGCCGCTAGCCCGGTAAACCCGCTATCGGTAGCGGCCGAAGAGGGGATCGCCTGGCATCATCCCGCCCTGCATGTAGCGCTGGGAACGAGCCCAGGGTGAGAGCTTCGGCGCACGGTCGCGCGGACGGTCTGCCGAGACGCCACCCTCGAACAGGGCAGCGAGCGTCGCAGCGACCGCGCCGATTTCTTCGTCGGTCGGGTTCCCGCGAACAAGCGCGGCATCGCCCGGAGTGAGTGAGTCGGAGACGTCGAGGTCGGGGATGCTCACGCGCGGCTGACCGGTCCGCGGCGCGAGGAGGCCCGGAGCGCCATTGCCAGCAGCGTCCCCGCGCCCAGCAGCCTCGAAGCCGCCCGCAGCGTCGCCGCCAACCAAATCAGGATCAAATTCAGTAGCCATTAGAGCGGAATGTTCCCGTGCTTCTTGGGCGGAATGGTCGCGCGCTTCGACGCGAGCGAGCGCAGCGCCTTGGTGACGGTGAGTCGCGTCGCGGCCGGCTCGATGATCGAGTCGAGCTCGCCGCGTTCAGCGGCAAGATACGGCGAGGCAACGTTGTACGTGTACTCGTCGGCAAGCTTCTTCCCGAGCGCCACCGAGTCTTCGCCGTTTTCCTCGGCCGCGGCGATGTCGCGGCGGTAGAGGATGTTCACGGCGCCCGAGCCGCCCATCACGGCGATCTCGGCTGTCGGCCACGCGACGTTGTAGTCGGCGCCGAGCTGCTTCGAGCCCATCACGATGTACGCGCCGCCGTAGGCCTTACGCAGGATCACGGTGACCAGCGGCACGGTCGCCTCGGCGTAGGCGTACAGCAGCTTCGCGCCGCGACGGATCACGCCCGACCACTCCTGGTCGGTGCCGGGAAGGTAACCCGGCACATCCACCAGCGTGACAATCGGGATCGAGAACGAGTCGCACATCCGCAGGAACCGCGCGGCCTTCTCACCAGCGTCGATGTTGAGCGTGCCCGCCATCTGGTTGGGCTGGTTCGCGATGATGCCGATCGGCGAGCCGTCGATGCGCGCAAACCCGACCACGATGTTCGGCGCGAAGAGCGCCTGGATCTCGAGGAATTCGCCGTCGTCGACGATCGTCTCGATGACCTTGAGCACGTCGTACGGCTGCGAGGGCGAGTCGGGGATGATCTCGTTCAGCACGCGGTCGCGGTCGGTGATCTCGAGCTGCGTCGCCGCCTCGTAGCGCGGTAGCTCGGCAAGGTTGTTGTCGGGCAGGTAGCTGATGAGGTTCCGGGCGAAGTCGAGCGCATCCTCTTCGTCGGCCGCGAGGTAGTGCGAGACACCCGACTGGCGGTTGTGCGCGAGCGCGCCCCCGAGCTCCTCCATGCCGACGTCCTCGCCGGTCACGGTCTTGATGACATCGGGGCCGGTGACGAACATGTGGCTCGTCTTGTCGACCATGATCACCGCGTCGGTCAGTGCGGGGGAGTATACCGCGCCACCGGCGGCCGGACCCATAATGATCGAGATCTGCGGGATTACCCCCGAGGCCATCGTGTTGAGCTTGAAGATCTCGCCGTACTTGCCGAGCGCTATCACGCCCTCCTGGATGCGCGCCCCACCCGAGTCGAGGATGCCGAAGATCGGCACGCCCGCCTTGAGCGCGTACTCCATGATCTTGACGATCTTCTCGCCGGCAACCTCGCCGAGAGAGCCGCCGAAGACGGTGAAGTTCTGCGAGTACACGGCAACGTTGCGGCCGTGGATGGTGCCGGTGCCGATGACGACCGAGTCGCCGTAGGGCCGGTTCTTATCCATCCCGAATGCGGTCGTACGGTGGCGCACGTACTCGTCCATCTCCACGAACGACCCCGGGTCGAGGAGCCCGTGGATGCGCTCGCGGGCGGTGTTCTTGCCCTTCGCGTGTTGCTTTGTGGCGGCGCGTTCTTCGGCGTCGGTAACGGCCTCCGCGTAGCGGCGCTTGAGATCTTGGATGCGGCCAGCAGTCGTGAGATTGGGCTGGTCACTCGCAGCAGCGTTGTCGTTCATCCGTCCAAGCCTATACGCGAGCGAGCGTGCGAATGTGGATGAAACCGCGAATGATCGCCCTGCCGGATTGTGAGAACCTCTAAATGCCTCGGTCGGGACTTCCCCACAGCGCGTGCCGATACCGTAGTAAGCAGTATCGCCGCGAGTAGGATGCCTTCGTCGCTGTGCGACCGCGAGGAACCCCTGCGCGGAGAAATTGGGAGACCAGGTATGCCAGAACTCACCGATGTGCAGCTCAGCGCTGGCTCGAGCGCGCCGCTCGAGTGGCACGATGAAGTCGCGGGGACGAACGCGCTCATGCGCGAGCGCTTCGTCGATCAGGAAGAGCGCTTCGTGCCCTTCCACAGCATCGCCACGGGATCGCAGACCGCAGGCCGCGGCCGCCTCGATCGCGAGTGGGTCGCACCTGCGGGCGCATCGCTCGCGATTTCGACATACCTCGAGTTTTCGGCGGATGCGGCGAGAGAGTCGATCGGCTGGGTCCCGCTGGCAGCCGGGGTCGCGCTGCGGGATGCGCTGGTCGAGCTGGCGCCGACGCTCGCCGAGCAGCTCTCAATCAAGTGGCCGAACGACCTGCTGCTGAACGGCAAGAAGGTCTCGGGCATCCTCGGCGAGATGCTTGGAGTGGTCGACGGCGGCGAGCGTTTTGCGTGTGTCGTCGGCGTCGGGGTGAACCTCACGACGCCCGAGAGCGGGCTCCCCACCGAGCGCGCAATCGCCCTCGATTCGGTCAGCGTCGAAGTCACCGGCCGTGCGCTTGCGGCGACGTTCGTGCGGAAGCTAGCCACGCGCATCCTTGAACTCACGGCCACGAACGGCGACGCGGATGCCGCGGGACTGCGCGCCGATCTCTTGTTGCACTGCAGCACGATCGATTCCGACGTGCGGGTGACGTTGCCGGGGGATGCGGATCTCGTCGGTCGTGCAATCGGCATCACCGCGCAGGGCAATCTTGAAGTGCGCGACGCGCGCGGTGAGGTGCACGCCATCAACGTCGGCGATATCGAGCACGTGCGCCCCGCCGGTCGAATCGGGGAGGGCGAGTGACGCAGTTTCCGCCCGCCGGTTGGAGTGACCCGAATCAGCAACAGCGCCTGCAAAGCCAGCAGCACGTCGCAAACCACGGCGGCGGGCAACCGGCGCGCCCCGAGTTTCGTGTCGCCGCGATGCGGCAGCATGCCCGCCGAGTCATCCTGCCGTCCCTCATCCTTATCGCTGCGGCGGCGGTGATTGGCTACAGCTTTCGCGGACTTCGCGAACCGGGAGACTGGGTGACGTGGGCAGTTATCGCGGGGATCGTGGCCGTGTTGTTCGGAATCGCGCCCATAGTCGCATGGCTTCGTCACCGCTACGAGATCACGACCGTGCGAACGATGTCGCGCCGCGGGCTCATCCGCTCGGTCAAGCGCGAGATCGCGCATCACCAGGTCGTCAAGGTCGAGATGCAGCGCAATCCGTGGCAGGCAATCTTCGGGTCGGGCACGATTTACCTGACCGCGGTGAACGGTCGCGTGTTCGATCTCAAGGATGTGCCGAACGCGGTGACGGTGACGCAGGCGTTGCGGGAGCTCACCGGCAACGTGAATCGTCACACCGACGAGCCCGAGCAGGCTGAGTAATCAAGTTCAGTGAGTAGGTGGCGGAGCCGCTTTGCAAGCTCAGTGAGTAGGCGGCGGAGCCGCCGTATCGAACTGCGCGGGCCCCTTTCGATACGCCTCTTCGCGGCTACTCAAGGTGCGGTCGCCGCTTCGCGGCTACTCAAGGTATCGTCCGCCGCATCCTGAACCTCGAGCCAATGCTGCCGCTTCGGCGAGTACACCCACCAGCGGTAGAGCGCGAAGCGGAAGACCGAGCCGAGGCCGATGCCGATGAGGTTTGACACATTGTCGACGACGAGCGACTGCCAGCCGAGCAGGTAGTGCGTGATCCACAGGGGGACGAGCCCGATGACCATGCCGGCGAGGCTGACACCGAGGAACTCGAGGCCCTCGCGCGTGGCATGTTGGCCGGTCGCGCGATGCTTGCGGAACGTCCAGAATCGATTGCCGAGCCAGCTCCACGCAATCGCGACGAGCGTCGCGATCACCTTCGCGACCATCGGTCCGAGCGCATGAGCTTCCGGCGTCAGGATGGTCGTGCGCAGCAGAGTGTAGACACCGAGGTCGACGAAGACCCCAAGGCCACCGATCAGCCCAAACTTGAGCAACTGACCCACGAGGTGGCGAAACCAAGGCATTGAGAATCGCCGCGGGCTCGTACCCGGATGGGCGTGCGAGTCGGCGTGATCAGCCGCGATTACGGCAAGCGCGCCCGAGTGAGGGTGGGGCGAATCTTGCCATGATCGATCGTGGTGTTCGTCAGTCAAATGCGCTCTCTCAGAAGTCGGCACGTCACGAGGACGTCCTCCGATTGTCCCACGGTGACCCCATGAACGTAACCCAGGTGCGACAATAACGGGGTAGTTACGCCTGAAGGCGTACGCGAGGCGGATCATTCCGCCAGGCCGACTCAAGTCGGTGATCGAGAGAATTCGAGCAGGAAGGCAGTTGCGGATGGGTGTGCCGGTCGTAGGCGTAGTGGGCGGTGGGCAGCTGGCCCGGATGATGGTTCCCGCGGCGGTTGAGCTCGGGATCGAGATTCGGGTGCTCGCGGAGGTTGAGGGCTCATCGGCACGACTGGCCGCGACGCAGGTGGGCGACTACCGCGATGTTGACACTGTCATGGCCTTTGCGAAAGACGTTGACGTCGTGACGTTCGATCACGAGCATGTGCCGCAGAACGTGTTGCGCGCGATGGTCGATGCCGGTATCTCGGTGCAGCCGGGCCCGGATGCACTGGAATTTGCGCAGGACAAGCTGCGGATGCGCGAGCGGCTGACTGAGCTCGGTGCCCCGGTTCCAGCCTGGGCGGCCGTGTCCAATGCCGAGGAGCTGCAGCGATTCATCGATGAGCACCGCGGTGTCGCAATCCTCAAGACCCCGCGAGGCGGTTACGACGGTCGCGGCGTGCGCGTGGTGCGCTCGGGCGAGGAGGGCGCCGACTGGTTCCAGGACTTCGACCGGCTGCTCGTGGAGGAGCTCGTCGAGTTCCGTCGCGAGCTCGCGCAGCTGATCGCGCGGCGCCCGAGCGGCGAGATCCGCGTGTGGCCGGTTGCCGAGACCGTTCAGCGTGGCGGGGTCTGCCACGAGGTCATCGCGCCCGCCCCGGGTGCTGGCAGCGGTGCGAACCGGTTCGCCGAGGTTGCCACCGGTATCGCGGAGTCGATCGCGGAAGGGCTGGACGTGACCGGCGTGCTGGCGGTCGAGATGTTCGAGACGACCGACTCGCGGCTCCTCGTCAACGAGCTCGCGATGCGCCCACACAATTCGGGGCACTGGACGATCGACGGTTCCCGCACGAGCCAGTTCGAGCAGCACCTGCGTGCGGTGCTCGACCTCCCGCTCGGCGACCCGGCGGCGCTCGACGCGCACTCGGTGATGGTCAACATCCTGGGCGGGCCGCAGGAGGAAGCGATCACCGATCGATTCGCCGTCGCGATGGAACACGTCCCGGACGCGAAGCTGCACACCTATGGCAAGTCCGCGCGTCCGGGACGCAAGGTCGGCCACGTCACCGTGACCGGCGATGACCTCGACGAGGTCATGTACCGCGCGCGCACCGCGGCGGGATTCTTCGACGACCCTGACACCGAAACCGACACTGGCACCGACACCGACACCGACACCGCAACCGAGACCAGCACCAGCACCAACACCGAGGAGACACGTTGACCGAAGCGACCGCCCGCGTGGGCATCATCATGGGCTCGGACTCGGACTGGCCGGTCATGAGCGAGGCCGCCGCCGCGCTGCGCGAGTTCGGCGTCGAATTCGAAGTTGAAGTGGTCTCGGCACACCGCACTCCCGACAAGATGGTGGACTATGCCCGTGGTGCTCGCGACCGCGGCATCCAGGTCATCATTGCCGGCGCGGGCGGGGCCGCGCACCTGCCCGGCATGGTCGCATCCATGACCACGCTGCCGGTGATTGGCGTGCCTGTGCCGCTCAAGTACCTCGATGGGATGGATTCGCTGCTTTCGATCGTGCAGATGCCGGGCGGCATCCCGGTCGCCACAGTGTCGATCGGCGGCGCGAAGAACGCCGGGATCCTCGCGGCGCGCATCCTCGGCTCGACCGAACAGGCCGTGGCCGACAAGCTGCAGGACTACGCCGACGGGCTCACCGCGATGGTCGCGGAGAAGAACGCCGCGCTGCAGGCGAAGGTGGGCGGCTAGCGCGCGAGATACGGTGCTTCGCCCTACTCAACGAGCGGCGCTGAGTAGGGCGAAGCACCGTCGCGAACAGTGCCGCTGGCTATGCGGGCTGTGCCGCCGCGCCCACGTTCACGCTCCACTCGATATTGAACTTGTCGGTGAGCTGCCCGTAGGTATCGCCCCAGATTTGCGTCTCGAAGGGCATCCCGACGGTGCCGCCCTCGCTGAGTGCATTGAAGTAGGTCGTGCCCTCGTCGATGTCGTCGCCCCACAGCGAGATCGATAGGTGGTTACCGACGACATAGGCCGCGTTGTCCTCAGTCATGCGCGGGTCGTAGTCGGAGGCGGCGAGCGTAATCGCGCCACCCGTGATAGCGGCGTGCATCACCCAGCCGTGCGCCGGGTCGTCTTCGGGGGTGCCGAATTCGCCGTATGTGGCGACGTTGAGCTCGCCGCCGAAGATGCCGTGGTAGAACTCCATGGCCTCGCGCGCCTTGCCATCGAAGGTGAGGTAGGGAACTGCATTTACGGTCATGATCAGGTCCTTTTTCTATCGAGACGACTGGTCTTTCGAAGCGGAGTGGAGTGCCCGACGCTGCTTCGGCGCAGTGAGCGCAGACACAGGGTAGGTCCCGCACCATGGGGTTCCCCGAATCGCCGATGATTGCCACCAAGCGGATACGCCGGAAGCTAAGTCGCCAGGAACGCGGCCGCCAAAACGCCGAAGGCCGTGCCGATCAACAAGATCGGCACGGCCTTCGGTCGGTTAATCGCGGGATGCGGTCAGCGAGTGACTAGACGTTCTCGCGGCGCTGGCGCAGCACCAGCAGCAGACCGCCACCGAGCAGCAGCGCGATCAGCGCGAGTAGCGGCCACGCGATGTCGGCACCGGTCTGTGCCAGGCCGTCCTCGCCTGCGTCGGTCGAGCCGCCGGTTTCGTCGACGGATGCGCTGGGCGCGGTGGTTGCGCCAGCGTCAGTCGAGGTCGGGGCTGTCGAGGTCGGCGCAGCGGTCTCGGTCGGCGCAACCGTCTCGGTCGGCTGAGCAGTTTCGGTCGGCTGAGCCGTCTCGGTCGGCGCAACCGTCTCGGTCGGTTCGGTCGCGGCGTCGGCACGCGAGGTCAGCCACTGGTCGGCACCGAGGGGAGCTGCAACCATGCGGACTTCACCGAGGCAGCCAAGGTAACCCGACTGGCGGTCGCCGGCGTACGAGCCAGCACCAAGAACCCACTGCGCGGCGGCGTCGTGGGCGATGCCGGTCGTGCCGGGGGCGTTACGGAGCACGGGGACACCGTCGACGTAGAGCGTGGTCATGCCGGTCGCCGGGTCGTTGACCGCGGCGAGGTGCAGCCACTCGCCGAGGTTGACGATCTCGCCCGACCAGTTCGAGGATTCAACGGGCGGGTTCTGCGAGTCGACGAACGAGAACTGCACCTCGTTGAGGGTCGAGAACGCCCACGCGAACGGCGGCTCCTCACCTTCGGTGTTGGCGTAGCCATCGATGTTGCCGCGCTGGCCGTCACGGGTGAGCCACTGCATCCACGCGTTGTCGGTGGTCGAGTACTCGGGATCGATCTTGACGAAGGCTTCGAGCGTGAAGCCGTTCGAGAAGGTCTCCGAGTTCACCGGAGCGTCGGCGTCGGTGAGGAAGTAGCTCGCGACGTTGTCGACGCGGCTGGCGTTGTCGAAGCAGACCGAACCGGCGTTGGCCGAGAGCGGGTGGTGGTCAGTCGACCAGGTGACGTCAGACTCCTGTGCGTGCGTCACGGGGGCCTCGTTGAGCGGCGCGCGCGTGAAGTCGTTGCCAGCTGCGATGTCGGTGATGACCGAGCCAACCGGGGCAATCTCGCCGTCGGCCTTGTCGGTCGGCATCGTCCAGTGCGCCACGGTGTTGTCTACCTGCGGGTAGTCGGATGCGTCGGCCGGCAGCTGCTGCTGCGGCGCCTCGGGCGCGTTGTAGTTCGTGGTGAGGTAGTCGCGCAGGGCTGCAGTCGCCGATGCGTCGTCAGCGGCGCCGACGGTGAGGTCGGGGAATCGGGATGCGAAGTCGAAGTCAATCGTGAACGACTGGCCCCCGCCGGTGAGCAGCGCCTGGTCATCGGCAACGAGCGTGTCGGTCGGCTTCTCGAGGACCCACGGCGAGAACGAGGTCTGGTGGATCTTGTTGTTCGTGAGGTCGAGCTCGACGAGGCCCATGTAGCCGTTACCGCCCATGTACGCCATCTGGTAGTCCATGAGGACCTGGTGCACGGGGTTGCCGAAGTTGTTCGTGCGCTCCCACTTGGTCGCACCGTGGTGGTGGCCGTTGAAGGTCAGGAAGACCTGGTCGTGGTTTGCGATGACCTGCTCCCACACGCGCTCGCCGAATTCGGTCGAGATCGGGGTCGAGCCGTCACCAGCGACGTTGATGAGCTGGTGCGAGTTGACGATCGTCGGGAGGTCAGGATGCGCATCCAGCACATCCGAGGCCCACTGAAGGGATGCGTCGGTCGCCTGCCAAGAGAGGTTCATGACCAGGAACTGCTGGCCGTCGACCTCGAAGATGTGGTACTCGTGGGCACCGGTCTCGTCGCGGCCACCGAAGGTCGAGTTGAGCGCGGCGCGTTCCGGAGTGAAGTTCTCGAGGTAGGTGTCGTAGGCGACAGGGTCGGTGTCGGATGCGCCAGCACCAACATCGTGGTTGCCCGCGAGAATCGAGTACGGGTGCCCCGCATCCTCGAGGGTCTGCATCGCGGCGTCGGCAACCGCCCACTGCTCGGGGTGGTTCTGCTGGTCGACGATGTCACCGAGGTGCATTGACATCGCAATGCCGTACTGGTCCTGGTTGTCGGCGAGCCACTGCGTCTGCGCGGCGTATGGCTCCGAGCCGTACGTCGCCATGTACTGGTTGCCGGTCTCTTCCGTCGAGTAGCGCGAGTAGAACTGGGTGTCGGGGATCACACCGAGCGTGAATCGAGCGCCGAGTTCGTTCATCGAGGCGTCGGCAGGGATCGTCGTGTCTTCGGCGTGCGCGGCGGAGGCGGGCGTCAGCAGCCCCGCCGTGGCGCCAATCGCGAGGGAGAGGCCGAGCGCCCCGAGTCCCCGCGCGCGGCGCGTTGCGAATGTTCTAAACAAGTGAGTGCAGCCCTTCAGGAAGCATTGCTGGGAAAGGAAAGGCCGCAGATGAAACCGTAGTCATCATGCGGACCGCGAATAGGCTCACACGGTGGATGAACGACTTGCGCGGCAGAAGTTGTCGTGGAGGCATCTCGCAGGTAAACAATTGTGTTTGTCTGCGGCGGTCGCGCGCGACTTGCGAAAGCCCGCGCGAGCCCGACAACTCGGCGACGTTCCCCGAGTTGTGTGCGCGCATCCCAACTAGGGTCGCTACCCTTGTCCGAGTTATGAGCAAATCCTTGCCGCTTCGGCACCCCGACACCTCCGACCCCGAGTTCATGACTCGCCGGGCTTGGTGGCTCGTCATCGCGAATGTTTTGGTGCCCGGCGCCGGGCCGCTGCTGTCGGGCAATCGGCGGTTCGGCCGCTTGGGCCTGCGCCTCTGGCTCTACGCGCTGCTCGCGATCGTCGTGATCGTGCTGTTGATGCTGGTCTTGCGCGGCCCGCTGCTCTTCTTCCTCACGACGTGGTGGGGGCTCGGGATCGTCGCGGCCGTCGTCCTCGCATACGGCATTTGGATGGGCATCACGATGCTCGAGACGCTCCGGCAGGTGAAGCTGTTTCGGGTGGATGCGTTTGCTCGCGGCCTCGTGACCGTGGTCGCGGTGATCCTCGGTGTCATCCCGATCTTCGTCGGCGGCTTCGGCGCGGCGAACATCCTGCAGGCGCAGAGCGCCGTGCAGTCGATCTTCGGCGGGCCGAGCGCCGGGCTCAAGCTTCCGGCGGACGGTCGCCTCAACGTGCTGCTACTGGGCGGGGACGCGGGGAAGACTCGCGAGGGGATGCGCCCGGACTCGATCTCGGTGATGAGCTTCAACGCGTTCACCGGGCAGGCCACGACGATCGGTATCCCGCGAACGACCGTGAATTTCGGGTTCGCCGAGGGCCCGATGCATGACTTATATCCCGAGGGCTACTACAACTGCAATGTCTCGGTGTGCTACCTCAACTCGGTCTACACCGAGGTGACGTATCACGACTACGACATGTACCAGGACGCCGAGAGCAAGGGCTCGGACAAGGGCATCGAGGCGACCAAGGACGCCGTCGAGTGGATCACCGGGCTCGATATTCAGTACTACGTCTTCATTAACATGGACGGCTTCTCCGACCTCATCGACGCGATGGGTGGGGTGACGATCGATGTTAAGGAACCGGTCGTCATGGGGGCGAATGACGAGGGCCAGGAGGGCTGGAAACCGCCGGTCGGGACGATCGAGCCCGGCGTGCAGACCTTGGATGGGTACACGGCCCTCTGGTACGCGCGCTCGCGGTACGAGGCCACCGACTACGACCGCATGCAGCGCCAGCGCGAGTTGCAGGATGCGATCATCGCCCAGCTGCCGAAGGCCATGATCGGCAAGAGTGGCCCGATCCTCGGCGTGCTCGACGAGGTCGTGAAGACGGATATGCCGAAGGGTGAGGCGGGCATCATCGCCGACCTCGTGCTGAAGTCGCGGGGGCGCGATGACAGCGTGAAGCTGCAGCTTTCGCCGCCGAACATGGACCCGGACAATCCAGACTTCGACGCCGCCCGGGTCCTCATCGACGAGGCGATCAAGAACCCCCAGCCGGAGGAGACCGCGGCGTCGACTGAGGCACCCGCCCCGTAGCCCCGCCGCTCGGTGAGTAGCCGCGCAGCGGCGTATCGAAGCGCCCCTCGATACGGCCTTCGGCCTACTCGGGGAGCGGTGGGCCTACAGGTCCGCGTGGAGGTGCCAGACGAGGTCGCCGGAGTAGCCCCAGGAGTAGACCGGCGCGCGGTCGTACCCGGCGGTCGTGAGCGTCTGCTGCAGCTCGACGTCGTGCAGGACGTTTGACAGCGCGATCGCGAGGCGTTGCTCGAAGGTTTCGGGGTTCTCGAGCGACACGTGCAGCGACGCGCCCTGCGAAACTTCGTTGAGCGCGGGCAGATCGCTATGCACGACCGGCGTGCCGGAACGGAATGCCTCGAGCACCGAGAGCCCGATGCCCTCGTAGGTCGCGGGGAGGCAGAAGACCGACGCGTGGTGGAAGACCACCGCGAGTTCCGCATCCGTCAACACTCCGAGCGTGCGCACGCGGTGGCGGGCCACGCCGGCCTCCTCGCACAGCGAGTCGATCGATGTCTCGCCAAAGGTGTCGCTGCCCGCGTGAACGAGCACCGCATCCGCGAGCTGCGGGAGGGCCAGCGCCCGAATCAGCCGGTCGATGCCGCGGTGAGGCTCGAGCGAGCCGAGCGACAGAATGTAGTCGCCCGGCAGATTGAGGCGCATCTCGATCTCGCTCGAGAGCTTCGGGTCGTCGGGCATCCGCACGTTGATCGGTGCCGCGCCGGGAACCACGCGCAGCCGGTCACGGAACTCGAAGAGCTCGCCGACCTGCTCCGCGAGGGCGTGGGTTGGGGTGACCACCGCATCCGCGAACTGCCAGGCGCGCTTGAGCTGCGCCTTCTGCCAGCGCACCTCCGCGGTCGGCAGGCCCTCGGGATGCGTCCAGGCGCGGGTGTCGGAGACGGTCACGATCGTCTGCTGCGGGCCGCCGGTCTCGGCCGCGCGAATCGGCGCGAACAGGCTGGGCGCGTGATAAAGGCCCTCGCCAAACACCGAGGTGAACAGCCCGTGCTGCCACGACTTCGCGAGCGTCTTGTGGTTGAGCTTTGCGACCTGGATGTCGCTGATGCCGTTCAGCCGGTTGAGGAGCTGGTTTTCTTGCTCGGGCGTGATCTGCGAGACGACGCCGACGACCTCGCAGTTGGCGGGCGCGCGGCGAATCACCTCGCGCGCGAGGTTTTCTGCGTAGCGGTCGACGGCGCCGGGCACGGGCACGAGGAGCTCGTCGACGAAGTACTTGAGCGTCACCATGTTGTGGCGCGCACCTCCAGATCGGCAGTAATGCCGCGGTGGATGTGTTGGTACATGGAGCTCCTTGGTCCTGGCGTAGACGCGTGGTGTCGGCGGATGCGCGCATCGAGAACGGCGCTAAGCCTATCCAAGAGCAAGTCTGAAATCGGTGAGCGCGCGCCGCATCCGGACGCAGTAGCCGGTGCAGTACCCCGCGCGGGTGACATCCGCGGCGGCGCGTGGCTGGTCGGCAATCGGATGCGCGCTCGCAAGATGAAGTTTGGCTCGCGTTCAAATTGCTCGGGTTGCCTGAGTGGACACATTCGCTTATCGGCGGATGCAGCTCCACACGAAAGCGACAACATGAAGCTGATCTCAGTCATTGGCTGCGGCTACCTCGGTGCGGTACACGCCGCGTGTATGGCAGAACTCGGTCACACGGTCATCGGGCTTGACACCGACACCGAAAAGATCGCGGAACTGGCCGCGGGGCGCGCGCCCTTCTACGAGCCCGGTCTGAACGAATTGCTCGAGCGAAACGTCGCGGCGGGGCGGCTTAAGTTCACCTCGAAGTATCGCGATATTGCGGATGCGGATGTGCACTTCATTGCGGTCGGCACGCCGCAGCTGGCCACTGGGGAAGGCGCCGACCTGCGCTTCGTCGACGCCGCGAGCGACGCGCTGGCCGCGGTGCTGCCGAGGCATCGGAAGGTCGCGCCGCTCATCGCGGGGAAATCGACCGTGCCAGTGGGGACGGCGAGCCGACTCGCCAAGCTGTTCGGCAAGCGCGGCGCGGTGCTCGCCTGGAACCCCGAGTTCCTCCGCGAGGGCTTCGCAGTCAAGGACACGCTGAGCCCCGACCGCATCGTCTACGGGCTGCCCGAGAAAAAATCGGAGGCGAAGCTCGCCGAGAAGCTGCTCGATGAGGTGTACGCGCGGCTCCTGGACGAGGACATCCCGAAGATCACCGCCGACTACGCCACGGCAGAGCTCGTGAAGACATCGGCGAACGCATTCCTCGCGACGAAGATCTCGTTCATCAACGCGATGGCCGAGTTGTGCGATGCGACGGGCGCAGACGTGACGACACTCGCGAAGGCGATTGGCCACGACGACCGCATCGGCAAGAAGTTCCTGCGCGCGGGCGTGGGGTTTGGCGGCGGCTGCCTGCCGAAGGACATTCGCGCGTTCATCGCTCGCGCGGAAGAGCTCGGTGCGGGTCGGTCGCTCGAGTTTCTCCGCAACGTGGATGCGGTCAATAGCCGCCAGCGGATGCGTGCGGTTGAGCTGCTGCAGGAGAGCCTCGATCGCCCGCTCGAGGGCGCGACGATCGCGGTGCTGGGCGCCGCGTTCAAGCCGGACAGCGACGACATTCGTGACTCGCCCGCACTCGACATCGCAGCGAAGGTCGCGGAGCTCGGGGCAACGGTGCGCGTCACCGACCCGCAGGCCGTGGACAACGTGCGGCGTCGGCAGCCCGAGCGGCTCGTCGTCGACACGGTCGACGAGGCGATCGAAGGCGCGGATGCGGTCATGGTGCTGACCGAGTGGAAGGAATACCGCAAGCTCAACCCCAAGCGGGTCGGCAAACAGGTCGCGAACAAGCTCGTGATCGATGGGCGTAACTGTCTCGAGCAGGGCGAGTGGCGCGACGCTGGCTGGCAGTACGTGGGGATGGGTCGCCGCTAGTTAGGGCAGTTACAGCGTCTCAGCAGGCAAGGGGGCTCAGCTAGCTAGGGAGCTCAGCTAGCTAGGGAGCTCAGCTAGCTACGGGGTCTCCGAGGTGGCGGCATCGGTTCCGCTCGGGGCCTTAGGGCTGCCGGTGCCTTCAGCGGGCGTGCCGCCGTCGGCTGGCTCGGAAGTGTCTGTAGCCCCTTCGCCATCGGTGGGCTCGGCCTCGGGCGGATCGGGCGTGTCTGCGGGCGTGGTCGCCGGCGAGGAGGGCGTTGTCGATTGGTCTGGCGTTCCCGACTCGGGCGGCGCGATGGTGCCGTCTGAAGGGTTCGATTCCGTAGGCGTCGTCGACGGGTCCGTCATCGGCGACTCCGACGGTCCCGAGGTGGCTCCGCTTCCCGATGGCGGCGTCGTGGCCTGCGCCGAAGGCACGGATGCATCCGGTAGTTCTTTCGGATCGACCTCGAGCGTGTCTTCGTCGGGCAGCCAGCCCTCGCCCTCGGCGTCGGGATCCTCGTTCGCATGCCAGTCAACGCACGGCCGATCGATTACCTCGACGTCCTCGTCATCCGCGTACTTCTTGAGGAACGTGTACGGGTCAACGTGGGTCCCCTCGATGACGATCTCGAGGTGCAGGTGGGGGCCGGTAGACGCCCCCGTGTTGCCGAGTTCACCGAGCTTCTCACCCGCCACGACGACATCTCCGGCGCTGACGGTCAGCGAACCCGTGAGCATGTGCGCGTAGACGGACCGCGTCATCTTGCCGTCGACGCGGTGCTCGACGACGACGTGCACGCCGAGACCGCTCTGATCGGTCGGTGAGACGTCGATCACTATGCCGGCGGCGATCGACCCGATCGGGGAGCCTGCGGCGCCAGAGAAGTCGAGCCCGCGGTGATTCGACGAGCAGCCGCTGCAAGGCGAGTTACGCGGCCCGAACCCCGAGGTGATGTAGCGGTCGCGGGTTTCGAGCGGCCAGCGGACGGCATGCTGAGCGACGGCCGCACCGCCCTCGCCGAGCGCCGGATCCCGCTGCGCCGCAGGCTGCCCGGTGGGGCTTGACTGCGCAGAGGATGCGTCGAACGCGGGCCCGGGCGCCGCGGCACCCGCCGTCGCGGATTCTGGGGACGCCGCCCCACCTTGGCCGGTGCCAACACCGTCGCCCGGGCCATCACCGTTGCCAGACACGCCGCCCCGGATGCCTTGGCTCGCGTCGGTCGTTTCGGCATCCTCGGCCGGATGCGCGGGCTGGGTAGGGGAGGGGGTCGCGGTCGGGATGAGCTCGATTGTGGCTGGAGCGCTGGTGGGGTTGAACAGGTACACGACCGCGCCGGTCGCGAGCCCGGCCACGACGAGGGAGGACGTCGCGATGCGGAAGATCTGCCGCCGTTTTTGCGCCGCGAAGGCCGACTTGACCACCAATCGTGTCGACACAGCGGGAGCTCCTCGATGAGTTCACATCGCCACGCCGGATGACGATTGCTGCCTGCATCTTAGGCAGCTGAAACTGGGCAAAACCTCACCCTCTAAGGCGAATTTCTCAATTTGAAGATCGAACGCGCGCAGATTCGACGCAATTCGGTATTCGCTTCCTCTTAATTAAGCGAGGTCTCGCTACGGGATGATTAGAGGTCGCGTTTCGGGTCGAGGATGACCGTAATTGGCCCGGTGCGGTCGCCGACCGTCTGTCGGGGCAGGATGGACACATCCTGGACGCGGAGCTTCGAATAGATCGCGAAGTAGGTGAGCATGAACCAGCCGCCCTCCACGATCAGGCGCGACTCGGTCATCCCCTGGACAACGAGCGCGACCATGATGAGGAACGGGATTGTCGTGATGCCGGAGAGGTGCCCGTGAGCCGGGTCGCGTCGCGACGCGACCATGGGGGTATCGGGCCGGTTGATCGCGATCCACCACGTGCGGATGAACGTCGTGAACACTAGCCCGATGAACAGCGCGACGCCGATGAAGCCGACCTGCATCCACACGTCGAAGAACGCGTTGTGGGCCTGGTGATATGCCATACCCTGGACGATTGCGAGGTCATCAAACTCCGGGAGCCAGGGTGCCCAATAGCTGATCCAGCCGATGCCCACGACGGGGGACTCCGAACCGAGTTTGAAGACAGCGCGCCAGATGTCGCCGCGTCCCGTCATGTCGGAGGAGCGATTCATGAGCGCGAAGAGCTGCTCGTTGAAGGCGACCGCGAGATAGCTGCCGCCCAGCAGCCCGATTCCGACGACCGCGTACATCACCCAGCGCCACGCTCGCCGTAGCTTTCTACCGAGGTACACCAGCACCGTGCCGAACAGGATGAATGCGAGTGCGACGTAGGCCGTCGCGGAGTCGGTGAGTGCGAGCGCGACGCTCGCAAGCACGATCGACACGATGCCGTGAATCTTGCCGATGACGCCGTCGAAGAGCTGCGCGGCCGTGACGATCAGGGCGAGGAGCGCGACCATCGCCAGGAGGTTGCGATTGCCCATGATGCCCTGGATCGGGCCGCCGTCGAAGAGATCGCTGCGCGACCAGTAGAACCCGACTGGCAGGGGAGAGGGGATGTCGTCGGTCGCGAGCAGGTTCTCCAGCACGCCGGGGCGCAGGTACGTGGGCGGAATGACGCCCTCGCGGAAGAAGAGAGCGGCAATCAGCTCGAAGAGGAGCGAGGATGCGACGAGCAACCGCATCCCGACGCCCAGGGCGCGGATGAACTGGAAACGAGTGAGGGTCACGGCCATCGTCAGGGCGACGAACGCGGTGACGATTTGGACCAGGCTCCCGGCGACGGTCTCGAGGGGATATCGCGACCAGAACACCGAGACGAGGCACCAGCCGACAAACGCGAGGAGGCTCGTGGGTAGGTGCTGGATGCGCAAGGGCGGCCGCGCCTTCGCGTACGCCACGACGGCGAGCGCGACGATGGCGACCACGACGATTGCGTACCCCACCCAGCCGATCGTGTATCGGAAGAGGTCACCCGCGAACACGAGGATGAGGGTGGCCACGAGCAGTAGCATTTGCGGCGTGAACTTCCCGTGGAACTCGGATGCGATCTCCCGCTCTGAAAACACGCCGCGCGAGGGCGCGGCTGATTCAGGTCCTGTCGATGGCATGAGCTTCATTCTTACCGATTGCTGTTCTGGATCACGAAACGAAAACGGTATTGCAACTCGAATGTAACTTCTAGTGCGCACGCCGCTGAAGGATGGCCCGGTCAAGGCGACACGCCGGGTCCTCAGTGCTTTTCGGGGACGATTTTGGTGCTCGGCGTGACATTTGTGACGATTGTTATTAGTGTGGCCAGTGTTGTTTGAAGTGACGACACGCCGTGGAATGAGGAAATTGATGACCACCCTCGAAGTAATCAAAAGGCGCGTAAAGCCCGTTTTGGCGGGTGTTGCTGTTTCGGCAACTATTGCGCTTGCGCTCGCAGGCTGCGCGACCGGTTCAGGCCCGGGCACCCAGGCCGACGGGGCGACCTCGACGGATGCCGCGACTCCGGAGACCGCGGCGGTCGAGCCGACTGCAGCTCCGGATGACGACCGCTTGCAGGCCAACGTGATTGTGCTGGACGCGCGGTATGACGCCGCGGCCGGAACGATCGAGGTGAGCTCGATCGTGAACAACCACATCGGCGAGGGCACGTGCACGACCGCCGCGACCTCCGCAGAGGGTGAATCGCTCGAGGTCGAGACCGAGGCGCTCCCGGATGCGCAGAGCACCGTGTGCCCGACCGTGACGATTGACAACGTCCCGGAAGGTGACTGGAGCGTCACCGTGACCTTCGACAGCGCCGATGCCTTCGGCACCTCGGAGTCGACCCTCGTGGAGGCCCCGTAATGAAGCGGCTGATCAAACGAGTTTTGGCGACGGCGGGCGTTCTCGCGCTTGCCGCCGGTATCGGGGCGACCGGAGTTGCCACCGCGCCAGCCGCCCAGGCGGCGAATGCCTCGGACTTCAATGCCGGGATGCTCATCACCGACTCGTTATTCTTTGACTCTGATTCGATGACGGCGACCGAGGTGCAGAACTTCCTCGACGAGAAGGGTAAATACTGCGACTCGAACTGTCTGAAGGACCACACGCTCAGCACGTCGTCGCAGCCCGCGTCGTCACGCTGCGACGGCTACACGGGCCGCAGTAGCGAGACCGCGGCGCAGGTCATCACGAACGTGGCGGAGTCCTGCGGCATCTCGCCGATGGTTCTCCTCGTCATGCTCGAGAAGGAGACCTCGCTTGTCACGATGACCGACCCGTCCAACTGGCGCTACGAACGCGCAATGGGGTACTACTGCCCGGACGACCCGAACCGCCCCGGTTGGTGCGACCCCGAATATGCGGGCCTGTTTAACCAGCTCTACAACGCGTCCGCGCAGTTCCAGCGCTACACGCAGAACCCCACGTCGTATGGGTACAAGGCTGGCCAGACCAACAACATCCTCCTGAACCCCGATGCCTCGTGTGGCACGAAGTCGGTTTACATCGAGAACCAGGCCACCGCGAACCTCTACATCTACACGCCGTACACACCGAATCAGGCTGCGCTCGACAACCTCTACGGCGAGGGCAACTACTGCTCGGCGTATGGAAACCGGAACTTCTGGCGGCTGTACACCGACTGGTTCGGCCCGACGACGGCTACGGCGCCCAAGCAGAAGCCCGCGTCGAACCCGGAGCCGGCGGTGACGCCTACGCCGAAGCCGACGCCGACCCCGACGCCCACACCTACACCGACGCCGACTCCCAAGCCGACTACGACGGCAACGCCGACCCCGAAGCCGACTACGGCAACAACGCCGAAGCCGACTACGACGGCAACGCCGACTCAGAAGCCGACCACGACGGCGACCCCGAAGCCGACCGAGACCACGGCCCCGAAGCCGACGGAAACCGCGGCGCCGAAACCGGCCGCGACGCCAAAGCAGACCGAGGCCCCGACGAAGACCGAGGCCCCGACGAAGACTGAGGCGCCGAGCGAGACGGTGAAGCCGAAGGGATCCGCGATGTCGGTGGTCCCGAAGGTTGACACCAAGGACAAGGAGCCTGCGAAGGAGATGCCAGCCGCGGAAGAACCGAAGCAGCCGGCACCGACGACGCAGGAGCCAACGACTCAGGCGCCGAAGGAATCGACCTCGTCCACGAACAACACGGTGACCGACGCGTCGGGAGCGGACAAGCCTACGACCGGTAGCTCCGCCACGTCGCCGCAGAACTCCGTCAGCGACAACGCCAACTCGACGCGCCACCCCGACGTGAAGACCGACGGTGCAGACGGCTCGGCGGTAGCCGAGGCGGGACCTGCTGCGGGCGCGGTTGACACCGTTGCGCAGGCGGATAAGTCCGAAGAGTCGTCGCTCTCCATCATCCCGCCGAGCGACAAGGGCGATGAGGCGAGCGGCGCACCCAGCGCGGGTGACGCATCCGAGCAGCCGAACGATGCGGGGCTGACGGTCCTGCCGTCGACGAGCGTCGAGGCCGTTGCGCAAGACGATGCGCTCGCACAAACCGGTGCCGCGCAGCTGCTCGTCACGCTCGGAATCGTGCTCTCGCTCGGCGTGATTGGGGCCACACTGGTCATCGCTCGCCGACAGCCGAGCTAGCGAGTTCGCGCGGCAAAACTGACCGCTGAAAATGGGCCTGAGGATGTATCCTCGGGCCCATTTTCGGTTGACCGCGCGCAGTCACTTTCAAGTGTCAAGGAGTTGGTTAAACGTGGGGGATACTGTCTGAGGAATGTTTGTGGAAATCGAGAACACGCCGATTCGCTATGCGTGGGGTGCACGAGGTGCGCTCAGTGAGTATCTGGGCAATGCAGGCGTGCTCGTCGAACCTGAAACCGGCACGGGTGACTCCGCGCCGATCCAGGCAGAGGTGTGGCTGGGCAGCCACTACGGCTCACCCTCGCGGATTTCGCGACCGGAAACTGCTAGCGGCGCGAAGGACCTCGCCGAGTGGATCGAGCGCGACCCCGAAGCTGCGCTGGGCCGCTACGCGCAGGGACTGCGCGTGGGCGATCCTGTCCGACTCCCATTCCTCTTGAAGGTCCTCGCGGCAGGGAAGCCCCTGTCGCTCCAGGTGCATCCTTCCTTGCAGAAAGCGCGCGAAGGCTTCGCCGCCGAGGAAGCCGAGGGAATTCCCCGGCTCGCGCACAATCGCAACTACCGCGACCCGTTCCACAAGCCCGAACTGCTCGTTGCGCTGAGTCCGGAAATGTCGGCGCTCGCGGGGTTCCGCGATTTCGTCGAGGTGAAGGAACTTGTCCAGCATGTCTCGACCTTCGCAGGCGGGGCCTTCGGGGCCTTCGCGACGCGCGTCGACGCGCTCGAGGATAGCGAATCGCTCGGGGAACTCGTTGCCTGGGTCCTCGAGGGCTCGCCCGAGGCGCTCGCGGCCGCGAAAGCAGTGGATGCGTGGCTCGACTCCGCGGACGATCGCTACGGCCGGGAGCGCGAAAACGTGCGGCGCATCCGCACTGAACACCCGAATGACTCGGGTGTGTTGACGACGTTGCTGATGAACCACATCCAATTGCGCCGTGGCGAATCGGTCTACGTCCGCAGCGGCACAATTCACGCGTACCTCGAGGGCGTCGGGATCGAGATCATGGCGGCCAGCGACAACGTGCTGCGCGGTGGGCTCACGAACAAGCACGTCGATGTTCCCGAACTCCTGCGGGTGCTGGATTGCTCGCCGACCCCGCCGCCACTGCTTGAACCGGTGGAGCAAGCACCGGGGCACATGATTTTGTCAGGTGCCGAACCAGACTTCCGTTTGCACCGATTCACGGGCGAATTGATTGGGGTCGACGTGAACGGTCCGGGTATCGCGCTGTGTCTCGGGGATCGAGCCGAACTCGTCGGTGGGGATGGGGCGACTCACGCCCTCTCGCGCGGCGAAGCGGTCTACATCACGCAGGATGAGCGGCACGTCACGGTCTCGGCGGACGACCTCGTTATCGCGTCGGCGGCCGTGCCAGCCGACGTTGCTTTGCCGCTTTAATAGGCAATTTCCTTCGGCGTGCCGCGCCTGGCAATCCGCCGAAACTTTAAAGGCCGGGTTTAAACTTATGGACTCCCCGGCTTGACGTGAGGCGAACTACACCGGTGTAATTGGTACCGGTAGTTGGGCAAGTCATTCGAAGAAAAAGTGGGGGTTGTGCTAATGGCTAAGTTGATACGCGATGTTCCGAGCAACTGGTACGTCGACCCGCTCGAACTGGGCGTACCGGGTGCTGAAGGGTACATCGGCGACGACAACCCGCTTTCGTGGCAGGCTGATGCGCTTTGCGCGCAGACTGACCCGGAGGCATTTTTCCCTGAAAAGGGTGGTTCCACGCGCGACGCAAAGCAGATCTGCCAGTCGTGCGAGGTTCGTAGCGAGTGCCTCGAGTACGCGCTCGAGAACGACGAACGCTTCGGTATCTGGGGCGGTCTGTCTGAGCGCGAACGCCGGAAACTGCGGAAGCAGGCGTAGCGAAACGCTTCGCAGGAATGTTGCAAGACCGTCGCCCACCCCACTGGGCGGCGGTCTTGATCAGTTTCCGGCTTGCCGATGTCAATGCTTTCACGCGCAGACACGAAAACTAGCATTCGACTGATGCGACCAAGAGTGACTGCGATCGTTGTCGCGCACAATGCGGCGAAACCCCTCGGGCGAACGCTTGAGGCCCTGGGGGCGCAGACTTGGCGACCCCACCGGACTGTCGTCGTCGACATCAAGTCCCGGGACGAGTCAGCCGAGGTGATCGCCGAGTTCGCGCCCGATCTCACGGTGACCGTCGACGAGCGCGCGTCCTTCGGCGAGGCGATCGCTGCCGGGGTCGACGCGCTGAGCGAGGTTGACGAGGGCGACCGGGCGCGCATCGAAGAGTTTGGCAGCGCTGGCGACGCCCCGAACGATTGGTTCTGGTTCCTCGGCGCCGACAACGTGCCCGATCCGGATGCACTCGAGGAACTGCTGGACACGACGGAGCGAAATCCCTCGCTCGAAGTGACCGGGCCGAAGGTCGTCCGCGCCGATGACCCCGCGGTGCTCGTGGAATACGGCGAGTCGATCGCGCCGAACGACGAAACCATTCGCCTGCACGAGGATGCGCTCGACCAGGGCCAATTCGAGCACCTCTCGGATGTTCTTGGCGTTGCGAGTGCCGGGATGCTCGTGCTTCGCGACACGTGGGAACGACTCGGCGGCTTTGATCCGGGGCTACCCGCGGTCGACTACGCGCTCGACTTCTGCGTGCGCACATGGCTCAGCGACGGCCGCGTGATTTTGAGCCCCGGCGCCCGCGTCGAGTCAAAGGCGGAAAATGCCGTCGGCACGTCCAGGTTCGGCCGACACACCCGCCCGCTGCAGCGCTATCGGCTCGAGCGCACCGCGGTGCTGCACCGGCAGCTCGCGTGGAGCGGCGGATTCGAATTCTTCCTCCGCTGGCTCCTGCTCATCCCGGGCGCCTTCGGCCGCGCGATCCTGCACCTGCTCCGGAAACAGCCCGGGCGCATCCTGCCCGATTTCCGCGCCGCATTCGCCCTCCTCTTCGGCCGTACCCGCGCGGGTGCGGCGCGCCGCAGATTCCAGGCGACCTCGAACCATCCCTTCGCGAGCCTCGACCAGCTGCTGATCTCGCCCTCAGAGTGGCGGAAGATGAAGGCCAACCGGCGCGACGAGTATCGCGCGCTCGTGCAGCAGGATGGCGATCGGTACAACTTCATCACCGGTGGCGGTGGCTGGGTGCTCATCCTCGCGGTGATCGCGACACTCGTGCTCATGTTCCCGCTCCTGCGCAGCGCGACGATCGCGGGCGGGGCGCTCCTGCCACTCTCGAACGGCATTGGGGAACTCTGGGCGAACACGGGCTATGGCCTTCGGGATGCGGGCGGTGGCGTCGGCGTCGCGGATCCCTTTGCCTATATCCTCGCGATGCTGGGCACGCTGACGTTCTGGCACCCGAGCCTGTCGATTGTGGTGGTGTGGCTCCTCGCGATCCCGCTCTCTGCGGTCGGCGCTTGGTACCTCATGGCCCGGTTTACCGTTCGACCGTGGCTGCGCGCGCTCGGCGCGGTTGCCTGGATGCTCGCGCCGATGCTCTTTGTGGCGCTCGCCGAGGGGCGCCTCGGCGCGGTGCTCGTCCACGTCGCGCTGCCCTGGCTCTTCTTCGCCGGCTTCGCGGCATCCCGCAGCTGGGCAGCGGCCGCAACGGCCTCGCTGCTGGCCGTCGTCGTCGCGGCGTCCTCGCCGATGCTGATCCCCGCACTCGTCGTCGTCTGGATTATCTCGGTGATCATCGCCGGCCGCGGCTGGGTGCGTCAGGTCTTCATCCCGATTCCTGCCGCCGCAATGTTCCTGCCGCTGTTCGTGTCGCAATTCAACCGTGGCCGGCCGCTCGCGGTCTTTGCGGATCCCGGAATGCCGACGCCCTACGACCCGACGCGTTCCTGGCAGTCGGCGCTGATGTTCCCGACGCAGTCCTTCGGAGGTTGGGGGGATTTGCTCGGCCGTTTCGGCCTGCAGCTGAACATCCCTCTGCTGATCGGCATCCTGCTCGCGCCGCTCGTGCTGCTCGCGATCTACGGACTCTTTACTCGCGGCTGGCGAGTCGCTACCGCCGGTATCGCGATTGCCGCGGCCGGCATCTTGACCGCGGCGCTGGCGGCGAATACGTCGCTGACGAGCATCGCGGGGGTCTCGGTGCCGCTGTGGATCGGTTCCGCGCAGTCGTTGGCCTATCTTTCGCTTGTTACCGCGGCGGTCGCCGGTGCGGCGTTCCTCGGCCCCGTGCGCATCCCCGCCGTCGTCGTGAGCTTCCTCGCGGCCGTGCTGCTCATCGTGCCGATCGCACCGGCGTTCCTCACCGGTACGGCGTCGGTCGAGGCCTCCGATGGTCGCACGCTCCCGGCGCTCGTGGATGCGCAGGGCAAGTCAGCGAGCCAGCTCGGTACCTTGGTGATCACGCCGCTCGAGCAGAACGAAATGCACGTGCACCTCGAGCGTGGCTCCGGCCTCAAGTTGAACGAGTTTTCTACGCTGGAGTCGACCGGTCTGCAGCCGGTCGACACGGACCTGCGCCTCGCGGAGATCTCCGTCGGATTCCTGTCCGAAGGCGCGACCAACCCCACCGCGAGCCTGCACGAGTTCGGCATCGCCTACATTCTCGTGAAGCCGTCGCCGACCAGCGGTGCGGCGCTCGAAGAGCGACTGCTCACCGCGCTGTCGACCAACGAGGCGCTCGTCGCCGCGGGCGATACGGGCGACTTCGGCGTCCTCTTCCAGGTCGTGAACGCGGCCGAGCAGCCGACCGACCCCGACCTCGCGCAGCGGTTGGACGTCACCAACCTGCAGAACGAGCTTGGTCGAGGGATGCTGTTCGTCCAGGCCGCCATCATCGTGTTCTGCCTGCTCCTCGCACTGCCGACCGGTGGCCTCGCGGCGCGTGTTCGCAGCCGCGCGGCGCACGGTTCGCGGCACTGGGAGAAGCTGGATGAGGGGCAGGCGCTCCCGAAGCGCGATTACGAAGACGACGGGGTACGGATCTATACGGAGGCGACCGGCGACCACATCGACGCGGCACCCGAAGGAGGACGACGTGGCTGACATGCACGATGCAGATCGAGGCGACGTGGAGCCGAAGGAGCCCTTCGCCGGATCGGTGGACCGCGAACTGCTTGCGCCGCCCGAGGCGGATCCTTACGCGGTACCGCGAGCCTCGGCGGATGCGCAGCCGGCGGACGACGCCAGCCCCGTGCATCCTGACGACACCGTGCCCGTGCTCCCCGAGGGCGAGGTGCCGATCGACGAGAACGCGCCCTCGACCACTGCAGCCGCGGCGAAGACCACGAGCGCGGGCGGGTCAACGATGGCCCGGCGAGTGAGAAAGGCCCGGCGGAAGCGGCGGGGTCAGAAGGCCGTCGCGCGACGTCGGAGCGTCGTCGGCGCGGTGACGCACACGATTGGGGCGATCAGCGCTCTCGCAATCATTGGCGCGAGCACGTGGGCGCTTGGCTGGTACCAGTTGCCCTCCTTCTCGGCGCAGGCGGAGCCGATCGAGATCGCGCCGGCACCGGGCGACCAACAGCGCGTCTGCCCCGGTTCATTGCAACAGCTTGGGCTCGCCGACGACGCGGATGCGGCCTCACCGGTGGGTACGGCCGAGGTGACGATCGCATCCTCGTACGCCGACTACTCGACTCAGGAGCTCGGCGGCGAGCCCACCGACCCGGTGAGCATCGAGGCGCCCGGGCAAGTAGGCGACGCAATCACGATGCTGAGCGCATCCCAGTCGGTGTTCCTGTCGACGAACGCGACCACGGGGCTGTCCGTGACCAATTGCACGCAACCGATCGCAACGCAGTGGCTCCTGGGCGGTGCCACGACGCTCGGTCACACACTCGTGCTCGACGTGATCAACCCGGGTACGGCCGAGGCGCGCGTCAACTTTGAGGTCTACGGAACCGACGGCGCGATTGTGCCGGGGCTGCAGGAGGTCGTGGTGCAGCCGGGGGAGCGTGAGACGATGAGCCTCGCGGGTGTTGCGCCCAGCGCGACGGCTTTCGCGGTGAAGGTCACCTCGACCGGTTCGGCCGTGTCAGCCTTCCTGCACGAGACCATCATCGATACGCTCACCCCGAAGGGCTCCGACATCGTCGGTTCGACCGCGCTGCCATCGACGACGCAAACGCTCCCCGGCCTCCACGTCTACGCGCGACCGGACGCCGACGCGACTTCGTTCACGGAGATCGGCACGACCCTGCGCATCCTGAACCCGAACGAGGAAGACACGACCGCGACGCTGACGGCCTACGCCGCTGACGGCTCGGTCGCCTACTCGGGGGAACTCGAGCTCACCTCGATGCGGATTGTCGAGCTGCCGTTCGCGGATGTCGCCGAGGGCGACTACACGATTCGACTCGATGCCGATCGGCCGGTGCTGCTGAGCGGGCGAGTGTCGCCGCTCGACCGCAACGAGTTCGCGTGGGTGCCGTCGTCTTCGACACTCGTGGGCGACGAGATCGTGCCCGTCGCGGAGGGTCCGAACCCGCGACTCGCGGTGTACAACCCGACGGAAGAGGCCCGCGAGGTCGAGGTTGACGGGAGCACGGTCACGATCGAACCGCTCGCGACCTATGAGACGGACGTGTCGGCGGCCAGCACCGTGGAGCTGCACGGCGTGGCCGGCCTCACCGCGGCGGTGCACTATTCGGCCGGTGGGCAGCTCGCGAGCGCGCCGGTGCGGCCGGGCAACGCGGACGCCGAGGCGATTCGCGTCGTGAAGTGACCGGCGTCGTGGCGTGACCTCGCGCATCCCTGGCGGCCGGCCGTCAGGGAGGCCTAGTGGCCGTTGTGCAGGATGTCCTCGAGGCCGCCGTCGAGGAGATCGTTGACGGCCAGCATGACCGTGTGCTCGACGTACTCGCGATACCGAATCTGATCGCGAGGCTCGGACAGCGAGATGCCCACGAGGCGCTCGATCGGGACGCGGAAGATGACGACGCTGTGCTCATCCTGCACATGCCATCGGCTGGAATTGTCCACGCCCTGCTCGGCAGCTGGCATCGGCGCGATGCCGACCCGGACATCCTTCATCTGCTCGGGCGCGACGGTTCGCAGGAACCCCAGCGTCTCGCCAACGACCTGGTGGAAGCGGGGAATGCGCCCGGTCAGCTGTGGCAGATGGGGACCGGCGACGCTCGAGCGGAGCGCGCGTCCGTGCCGGGAACGAGACCCGCGCGAACGGCGCGTCCCGGTGCTGCGCCTGCGACTTGCCATACCCACCAGCTTAGCCGTGCCGCCGCGTGCACGCACGGGGGCGAAGCGCATCCGCTATCGTTGCGATATGCGTTCCCGCACCTGCTGTCGGGTGGCGTGTTCGCGTCGTGCGGAATACACGCTCACCTTTGACTACGATGACAAAATGGCCGCGATCGGCCCCCTTGCCTACCAGGCTGAACCGCACAGCTATGACCTGTGCGCGTTGCACGCCGCGCGCACGAGCGTGCCGGAGGGATGGACGCTCATCAAACCGACTCCGATCGGCCAGGACTTCCGTTAGTCGGTGTCGGATGCGGTCTCGGGCGCCCTCTCGAGGTAAGTTGGCGACTATGCAGATTGCGTTTGAACCGGTTGCGGGCGCCGATCGCGGCGACCTCCAGCAGGTGGTCAAGAACTATGACGTCCGCGGACTGGTCGGCGACACGCTCACCGAACCGCTGATTACCGCGCTCGGTGCGGCCACCGCGGATGAGCTGAAGCTCGCGGGGGAAGAGCTCGTGATCGGCCACGACATGCGCGACTCTAGCCCGACCTACGCTCGCGCATTCGCCGCCGGGGCTCGCGCGCGCGCCGCAAACATCGTCCACATCGGCCTGTGCTCAACCGACATGAACTATTACGCCTCCGGGGCGCGCGGGGCCGCAGCCGCGATGTTCACCGCATCCCACAACCCGTCGACGTACAACGGCATCAAGATCTCGCGCGCCGGGGCACGCGGGATCTCGTTCGACACCGGGTTGGCCGCGATCCGCGATCGGGCCGCCGAGTACCTGGACGGCGGCATCCCCGCCGCCACTACCGCGGGCACCGAGACGGAGATCGACGTCCTGGCCGCCTATGCGGCATACCTGCGCGAGCTTGTTGATCTTTCGGCTATCCGCCCACTCAAGATCGTGGTGGATGCGGGGAACGGCATGGGCGGACTGACCGTACCCGCTGTGCTGGGCGACGCATCCGACCTACCGAAGCTGCCGCTCGAGATCGTGCCGATGTACTTTGAGCTCGACGGAACGTTCCCGAACCACGAGGCGAACCCGCTCGACCCGAAGAACCTCGTCGACCTGCAGCGCCGCGTGGTTGAGGAAGGTGCGGACCTCGGGCTTGCGTTCGATGGGGATGCGGATCGCTGCTTTGTCGTGGATGAGCAGGGCGAGCCCGTCTCGCCCTCGGCGGTCTCGGCGATTGTCGCGACGCGTGAGATTGCGCGGGCTTCGGCCGAAGGCGAGGACGACATCCACGTCATCCACAACCTGCTGACGAGTCGTTACGTCGAGGAGACGATCGAGGCGGCCGGGGCGACCCCGGTACGCACACGCGTCGGCCACTCACTCATCAAGGCCGAGATGGCCCGCACCGGTGCGGTGTTCGGTGGCGAACACTCGGCGCACTATTACTTCCGCGACTTCTGGGGTGCTGACAACGGGATGCTCGCGGCGATGCACGTGCTCGCGACGGTGGGCTCCAACGGCGAGCCGGTCTCGGCCATTGCCGCGCGCAACACCCCGTATTTTTCCTCGGGCGAGATCAACTCGACGGTCGAGGATGTGCCGGCCGCGTACGAGCGGCTGGTCACCGCGCTGGGCCCGGGCGGCGTGGGCGCGGACATGGACGAGCTCGACGGCATCACGTTTTCTTCCGGTGGTCGCGACTGGTGGTGGGCGAACATCCGCCCCTCGAACACCGAGCCACTCCTGCGCCTGAACGTCGAGGCCGTGAGCGAGGAGCTCATGGTGAGGGTGCGCGATCGCGCGCTGGAGCTCATTCGCGCGTAGGGCGCCAGGCGGGGTTGCCGGCATTGCCAGTAGGGCTTGCCCTTGCCTGTGTACGGGGCGGGCCTGGCGTTACCTGCAATGGCGGGATGCGCTAACGGCAAGGGTGAGTGCGTTGTACAATCCCGTGCTGCGCCGGGCGCGAACGCGCAGCCTTCATGGGGCACAATAGGCCGTATGGACCTGCGCACACCGGACCCCGAATCATCCGGCTGGATGAGCGAGAGCGACCTCGAACTCATCCGCCGCCGCATGCCGATTCTCTACGTCGAGGCCATCCCCGTTCGAGTGGATGACGCGGGTATCGTCGAGCACATCGGCATGCTGCTGCGAGCCAATAGCGACGGCATGATCACCCGTACCTTCGTGTCGGGTCGCGTGCACTACGGCGAGACGGTGCGTGGAGCGCTCATGCGCCACCTCGAGAAAGACCTCGGCGCGATGGCGTTCCCGCAGGTGCCACTCAACCTCTCGCCGTTCACGGTGGCCGAGTTCTCGCCGCTGCCGATGACTGAGCTCTACGACGCGCGGCAGCACGCCGTCGCGCTCGAGTACATCGTGCCGGTGTCGGGCGAGTGCGCGCCGCGGCACGATGCGCTGGAGGTCACCTGGGTCACGCCCGACGAAGCGAAGGACCCAGACCTCCTCGAGGAACTCGAGGGCGGCCGCGGCAAGATCCTCCGCACGGCGCTCGGCTTCCTCGGCGCCTGGTAGGTCCCGCGGTCATTGAGTAGCCGAGTAGCGGCGTATCAATGTCGCAGTCGGCGGGTTTCAATACGGGCTGCGCCCTACTCAACCAGCGGCACCCTACCGAATAAGCCGCGGGCGGTCGCCGTCGAAGCCGTCCGGGCCGGGGTCGCGACCCTCTTGCAACGCACGCAACATGTAGCCGCTCGGCTCGGGCGCGGGGCGGCGCACCGCATCCTCAAAAATCTCGAAATCCCGACGGGAAATCTCGACCCAGCCGGGCCGTAACTGCTCGCCCCAAAACTTGGAATCGCGGGTGAGCTCGAGCATGTCCCGCAGCGGACGGATGTACGCGAACCGCGCATCCGGTAGCCACTCGACGTCGACGCGCCAGGGCGACCGGCCAGCGGTGCCCGGCTGATACGGCTGCTCCGAGACGACGCGACCGGCCTGCACCGCCGCGCGCAGCGGCTCCCCGTCCGGGTTCTGGTAGCGGGGGCTGTAGAGCACGACGCCGTCGGCCACACCCATGCGGTCGAGCGGCTCGAGCGAGCCCCACGACACCTGCGCGAAGCCACCGTCGATGAGATCGCGGGCACGATCAAGCGGCTGCACAATCAGCCAGTACCGGATTCCCACCCGCGATCCCTCGAAACGCAGCGCTTAGCGCAGTGCCGTTGCGGGCACGCGCTCGTAGATCTCGCCAGCGACTACGAGGTCCTGCCACGACATGCCCACGGTCTTCAGCACCGTCGGCTTCGACGGGTCAAGCTTGCGCTCGCCACGCACGAGGTCGCGCAGGGGGATGAGCTGCTCGGCCGTGATCGCGCCCTCTTCGGCGGCGAGGACGATGTCGCCAGCCTCGCGCATCGCGGTCGCGACGTCTTCGACGACCACGTTCGAGCGCGCGATGAGTTTCGAGTCGAGCTCGCGGTGGTCGTGGTTGTGGGAGCCGACCGCGATCACGAGCGTGCCGGGGCGGATGCCTTCCGAATCAAAGAGCGGCTCGGCGGCACCGGTCGCGGTCACGATCACATCGGATTCGCAGGTCGCGTCGTGCGGGTCAATCGCGGTTCCGGTGCGGGCGAACCAGCCGTGCTCGGAGGCGTTCGCGGCGAACATCTCGGCGCGCTCGGGGCGGCGGCCGTGCACAACCAGGCGCTCCATCGTGGGGCGCAGCTCCTTGAGCGCGAGCGTGTGCGAACGGGCCTGCGCGCCGTAACCGAACATCAGCAGTCGCTTCGGGTCGCGGGCGAGCACCAGGTCGGCGACGAGCATCGATACGGCCGCCGCGCGCACGCTGGTGAGCTCGTTCCCATCCACGATCACCTGCGGAGTCGTCGTGTCCGCATCCATCAGCAGGTACAGACCCTGCACACGCGACTTATTGCGCGCCGTGTTGTTCGGGTTCACCGAGATCAGCTTCGAACCCACCCAGCGCGAAGACTGCGACGGCATGAACAGCAGCTGCTTGCCGTCGTGGAGCGGCAGGATCTCGCGCTCGAAATCCGTGGCGGGATCGACGTCGGTCAGCAGCGCTTGCTTGAGCGACTCAGTCGCGTGGCGATACGTGACGTGCTTGCGGATGTGCTGGCTGGTGATGTGAGGAATGGTCACTGGGGGCCCTTCAGTGCGGAGTACTCGAACCGTGCTCGTACTTTGCGCGACGCCACCAAAGCAGCAGTGCTGGCGACGTCACGCAGGAAAATGCGCGCATTGCGCAAATCGTATCGGGTTTACTCGACTCGCGATGACGTCAGGATGCGCTGGCACGTTCGATCTCGGAAATGAGCCGGTCGAGCGCGTGGTCCGGCGTGTCCCACGCGGTCATGAGGCGCACTACGCCAGGGAGCGCGGGCCAGTCGTAGAACTTGATGCCGGTCGCGCGGACAGCGTCAGCGACACCCGGTGCGAGCCGCGCGAAGACCGCGTTCGCCTCGACCTCAAGCGGCACCTCGCACCCCAGCGTCGCGCGGAGCCGTTCCGCGAGCTTTTGAGCCTGTGCATTCGCGTGGCGGGCGTTCTCGAGCCAGAGGTTCCCGTCGTACAGGGCGAGCAGCTGCGCCGAAATGAAGCGCTGCTTCGAGGCCAGCTGCATCGAAAACTTGCGGATGATCTCGATGCCGGACACCGCATCCGGCTCGCGGACCACGATCGCCTCGGCGACCATCGCGCCGATCTTCGTGCCGCCGAGCGAGATGACGTCGACCCCGTCGCTCAGTTCTGCGAGGGATGCGTTGGTGGCGGCGGCCGCGTTCGCGAGTCGGGAGCCGTCGAGGTGGATGCGCATCCCGTGTTCGCGGGCGGCAGCGACAAGGGCGCGTGTCTGGTCGACGGAATACACCGTGCCGAACTCGGTCGAGTTCGAGAACGAAAGGACGTGCGGGTACGCGCGGTGCGGGTCGTCGGGGGAGGTGGCGGTGGCGGCGCGGGAGACGTCCTCGGGGGTGAGCCGTCCATCCTGAGTTGCGGTCGAGAGCACCTTGAGCCCGGCGAGGCGCTCTGGGGCTGCCTGCTCGTCGGTGTTGATGTGGGCGCTCGCGGCGGTGAACACGCCGCCCCAGCGCGGGGTGAGGGCCTGCAGGGCGACGACGTTCGCACCCGTGCCGTTGAACACCGGGTAGACCTCGGCGCGCTCGCCGAAGAGCTCGCGCATCGAGTCGCGCAGGAGCTCGGTGTATGGGTCGTCGCCGTAGCCTTGGACGTGGCCGCCGTTGGCCGTCGCGATTGCCTCGAGCACGAGCGGATGTGCGCCCGCGTAGTTGTCGGAGCCGAAATGGTACGAATCTTGGTCGTGGAGCGAAGAGATCACCGGCCCATTATCCGCTGAAGCCCGGTGAGTAGTCGCCGCTGAAGCCCGGTGAGTAGACGCGAAGCGTCGTATCGAAGCGTGGCGGCCATTGATACGCGGCTTCGCCGCTACTCAATAGTCCGTCCGCGCACTACACCGTCTGGCGCTCGCGCCAGGTCACGAGGAAGCGCCGATCGAAGCGCTTCGAGCACTTCGCGCACGACACCGCACGGTTGCCGGGGCGACGGAAACGGTAGATCTCGTGCCCGTTCGGACACGTCCCAACCCATTTCGCGAACTCATCTGCCACCTCGGCCGTGTGCGTGCGCCCGCCCACGTACCCGATCTGCGCCGCGCACGCCTGCCACACCGGGCCGTGCCCGGCCCGCGCGCCAACCATCCCGTGCGCGATCTCGTGCAGGAGCGTCTGCTTGACCTGCTCATCCGAGTGCTTCTGCGCGAGATAGCGTGAGACCGAGATCTCGCGACGCTCGAAATTGCATTTACCGGCGCGAGTCTTGGCGTTGTCGAACGCGAACGACCAGGAGTCGTCGAGATGCGTGGCGATGAGCTCCGCGGCCCAGCCGCGCACGTCAGTAAGGTCGGCCACGCTAGTTGTCGATCGAGGTGATCGGCTCGTCGAACTCTTCCGTCGAGGTGCCCTCGAGCTTCGCGCGCACGGCGCGAATCGCGAACTTGGTCGAGTTCGTCTGGTCCGCGGGGATGCCCTCGTTCTCGCGGTACTTCAGCGCGCGTTCGAAATCGGCGAGGGCCTCCTCGAGCCGACCGAGGTCGAACAGGACCTTGCCGCGGTGCTGCAGCGAGAAGCCGGCCAGCTCATCCCACTCGTGGGCAACCGCTTCGTCGACGCATCCCGTCAGCTCGTTAAGCGCGGTGTCGAGCTTGCCCTGATATTGCTCGACCTGCGCGCGGCGAACGCGCGCCGCGAGCGAGTCCTCACGCGAACCCGTGAAGCGCGACTGCCGCAGCGCGGTTTGTGCCTTGTCGAACGCTTCGTCGAGTCGGCCGAGCATGCGCAGCAGCGCGACCTGCTCGTTCAGCGCCGACAGCGAGCGGAATCGTTCGATCTCCTCGAGACGCGTGGCGGCGGCATCCGGGTCGATGCGTTCGCGCAGGGTCTCGGGGTCATAGCCAAGGATAATCGGGGAGTCAGACACGCCCTCGAGGTTATCGGGATGAACTTGGGAAGTGAAACAACACCGCCGGGATGTTGCCATTCGGCGCCGCGCTCGGCCTATTTATGGAGGCCAGTCTCGCCGGGCTTCAGCGGGCGGATGCGGATCGACGAGTAGACGTCGTTGACCGAAATGTTCGACACAGGGCGCCAGCCGCGCTCGACCAACATGGTCCACAACGAGTCGCGGTTGATGTCGGCGCGATTCCCTTTCGCGTAGATGAGCCACACCGCCTGCACGTCGGCGAGTTCTTCCAGGTGATTGTCGAGTAACTCGGCTGCGGCGTCGCGGTCGGCCACGTGCGCGGCCACGAAGCCCGCAGCTACGAGCGATTCAGCGACCTCGTGGTCCTCGGCGAAGGCCTGAATTTCTGTCGGGAGCGCATCCTGCCGTGGCCAAAACGCGAGTGTCGCATCCGCCTTCAGATTGAGGCGTCGGTCGAGGGGCTTGGGTTCAGTCGCATTCACGGGGCCACCGTACGAAACGTTGCTGAGCGAAATACCTGGTACGAGTTCTATTCTTGCCTGCATCACCGAAGCGAGAACCACGAACGAACGAGGCAGGCGATGCGCGCTCAATTAGGCCGACCCAGCGGCGGCTGGAGGCGGGCATCGCGGAGGCTCACCCTCGGCCTCGTGTCGCTCTCGATCGGCACGCTCCTCGCCGGATGCGGAATGAGCATCCCGACGGACCCAAACGGCACGCTCGATCGCGTTACGGGAGGGGAGCTGCGGGTCGGCGTCTCGAGTAATCCGCCGCGTACCGACGTGGCGGACCAACCCTCCGGTATCGAGGTCGACGCCGTCGAAGAGTTCGCGAGCACACTGGATGCTGATATCGAGTGGATCGAGGGTTCCGAGGCGGAACTTGTCGAGGGGCTCAAAAATGGCAGCCTCGACCTTGCGATCGCCGGGTTTCACGACGATTCACCCTGGGCGCCGGAGGTGGCGGTAACGAGATCGTGCATACGGGGAACCGATGCTGCGGGGAAGCCGACGAATTTCGTGATGTTCGTACCGGCGGGAGAAAACGACTTTCTCACGAGCCTCGAGGCGTCCCTGTGTGACGAGGAGCCGAAGCGATGAAACGACTTCCGCTCCCCGACGGCCTCCTGCGCGAACGTGCGCGGGCAATTCGGCTGCAGTGGATCTCGTTGACCATCACGGCATTGAGCGCGGCGCTCGTGTTTAGCGTGGCCGGCAACTCGCAGGCGATGAAAGCGGCGTGGGTTGAGGACGCCCTGTCGCTCATCCCACCGATCGCGTTCCTCATTTCAAGCCGCGTGAGTACGCAGGCGCCGACGCAACGACATCCGTATGGCTTTCACCGTTCGGTCGGCGTGGGGCACCTCATCGCGAGCGTGGCGCTGACGGCAATGGCGCTGATCCTCATCTACGAGTCGGCGAGCGCATTGCTCGCGGCGGAGCACCCGACTATCGGTTCGGTCGAATTATTCGGAGTGACGCTGTGGCAAGGCTGGCTCATGATCGGCGCGATGATCCTCACCGGATGGCCGCCGGTGGTGCTCGGCCATATCAAACTGAAATACGCGCGAAAACTCCACGACAAGATTTTGTACGCGGATGCGGAGATGAATAAAGCCGATTGGCAGACCGCAACGGGGTCGATATTCGGCATTCTCGGGATCGGCCTTGGCCTGTGGTGGCTTGACGCGACGGTCGCACTGCTGATCGCGGGCAGCATCCTCAAGGATGGCGTGAGCAATTTGCGGGCATCGCTACTCGACCTCATGGACAAGCAGGCAAGAACGCACGACGATGCCAAGACGCATCCACTCGTTGGTGATTCGAATCGCGCGATTGCCGACCTGCCGTGGGTAAAAGCGGTCGGTTCCCGAGTCCGGGATGAGGGCCACGAGCTGCACCTCGAGGCATTCGTCGTGCCGAAGCATCCAAAACGAGTCTCGATCGAACGGCTCGAGGAGGCTCGCGAGGCGTGCCAGGTGCTCGATTGGAAACTCCGGGATGTCGTGATCGTGCCGGTGCGGGAGCTTCCGGAATGGGTCTACTCCCGGCAAGACTGACGTGCCGCGTACTCGAGATGACTAGAGTGACCCCATGAGCTACAGCGCCCACGATCTGCCCGATTTGATCGCAGACCAAGTCGAAGGAAGCGGGACGCGAGTGGCGCTCGCGGAATCGCTGACGTGCGGCACCGTCGCGGGGATGCTCGGGCGGGGACACGGCACTTCGGCGTGGCTGCGCGGGGGTATCGTTGCCTACTCCACGGAAATAAAACAGCGAGTACTCGGGGTCAGCCCGGGGCCCGTGGTGACCGCCCGATGCGCGGAGGAGATGGCGGCTGGTGCGGCCAAGCTCTTTGACGCCGAAATCACCGTCTCGACTACCGGAGTCGGCGGGCCGGGCTCGCAAGAGGGCCGCCCCGCTGGCACGGTATTTGTCGGCTGGTATCGCGACGGTCAGGTCGGTAGCACGGAGTATCTGTTCGCGGGTGATCCCGAACGGGTGCTCGATCAGACGGTCTCGGTGGCGCTGCAACGGCTGTACGAAATCACCAGCGACACCAAGCGCACCGCGACTGCGGGAGACTCGAACCTGCACGGTTAGGGAGACGGGGTCCCGCCATTCACGTTGAGCGTTTCGCCGAGCACATAGCTCGACTCGGGCGACGTGAGGAACACAAACGCTGGCGCGACCTCAGTCGGCTGACCGGCTCGACCCAGCGGAGTGTTCTTGCCGAAGTCCGGCAGCTTCTCCTTCGGCTGTCCATCCGACACCTGCAGCGGCGTCCAGATCGGCCCGGGTGCAACCGCATTCACGCGGATGCCCTTGGGCGCCAGCTGCTGCGCGAGCCCCTTCGAAAAGTTGTTAATTGCTGCCTTCGTTGACGCATAGTCGAGCAGCGGTGTAGACGGTTTGTAGGCCTGAATCGATGTCGTATTCACGATCGTCGAGCCCGGTGGCATGTGGGGGATGGCGGCCCTGCTGATTCGATAAATCGCGTGGATGTTCGTTTCGAACGTGTTCGTCCACTGCGCATCGCTGAGGTCAGCGATGTCCTCAACGGCGATCTGGCGACCGGCGTTGTTCACGAGCGCGTCAAGCCCGCCGAGTGCATCCACCGCCTGCGTGACGAGCGCCTCGCAAAAATCGCGATCGGCAAGATCGCCGGGGATGAGGAACGCGCGCCTCCCGGAAGCCTCGATCACCCGCTTGATTTCTTGTGCATCCGGCTCCTCGACCGGCAAATACGAGAGCGCGACGTCGGCACCTTCCCTGGCGAACGCGATTGCTACGGCCGCACCGATGCCCGAATCAGCACCCGTGATGAGGGCCTTGCGGCCTTCGAGCCTGCCGGTTCCGCGGTAGGAATCCTGTCCTCGGTCGGTGTGGGGGATGAGGTACTGGTCGATGCCGGGCTCGGGCTGGTCCTGGATGGGTGGGGTGATTTCGGGGTATCGGGTGACGGGATTCTGGAAGGTCAGCTGATCGGTGGTCGTTTCGCTCACGATGGTGCCTCCTCGGCGATCGGTCCAGCTGGTCGGAGTCTTGTCTCGTTCGGTTGAAGTTGGGCGCGTTCTGTTGACGCACACTCTGGACGCTAGGGCGGTCACCGTAACGCGAACTGGCCGCGAGGTGCGAGTCGCATGGCAATACGCGGAAAGAGCGGCGGAATACTCAGGCGGCTCTGACTCCCGGGGCACAGACTGCAGAGACGAACTGCACGAACCGGAGGAGGCGGCAATGCCACGATCGAGCATCAAAGACGAAGAACTCTACAAGCGCCTTCGCGAGGAAGGGAACTCGGAAGAGAAGGCAGCACGCATCGCGAATGCGGCGGCGAAGGAAGGGCGTGACAAGGTGGGCTCGCGCGGCGGTTCCGCGGAGGACTACGAGGACCGAACCGTCGAAGAACTCCGCGACCGCGCGCGCGAGCTTGGGCTAAGCGGGTATTCCAAGTTGCGCAAGCAGGACCTGATCGACCTCCTGCGGAACCATTGACCGCTTGCCGCGAGACTACGGTGCGGCCGGGCCCGGTTGCTCGTTCCGGCGCCGCTGCGCCTGTGCCTCCAGCGTCTCGTCGAGCTTCGCGTGAAGCCCATCGTTCACCGCCAACTCGTGCCGCTCGCGATAGTCGGGCGGGGCATCCTGTTGGGGCTGGCGAGAAAGCTCACCGCCCTCACGGCCGCCGTACGGGCGACCGTGGTCCGCATACTCGCTGCGCTGGAACGAGAAGCCATAGCCGTGGATGCGGAACTCCGCGCCGTGCCGAAGCAACACACCGGTCGGTGCGTCGTCGGTTGGGGACTCTTCGCCCGCGGTAGACGTCTCAGTGTCGCCAAGCGTGTCGAGCACGTAGTCGTCCATCTCGGTGTGGCTGATGGTCGCGTGATGCGGGAGGATGCCTTCGAGCACGATGTCGTTGTCCGGATCAGAACCGATCGTGGTCACCTCGTGGGTGAGATGAAACTCCGGTGACCCTAGCGGGTCTTCAATCCCGGTCATGACGATCCTGGGGTCGCCGGCACCGTAGGTGCTGTGGGTGGTCTGGCCCTCGCCGTAGTGCGGCGGATCCTGGTGCGGCGACCGCGTCGGACCCGCGTGTCGTTCTCGGTTGATCCCATCGTGTAGTTCGGTCATCGTCGATACCTCACTTCCTTGGGTGCCTGCCCAAGCGCTGGACAAGTTCACCTCGTCTACGGCGCTGGCTCCGGTCGAGCGCTGGCCGTAGCTTCACCCTAACGAGACGTCATAAAGAAACCTCATAGCGCGAGCGGTGCCGGGAGGCGCTCACGAACGATCTCGAAAAATATTGCTGGCAGGGGCGGGAGAGGGCTTGGCTTGAGCGTCGCGTACGGGTGTCGCGCCCCGCAGCCACTGGAAGGTCTGCGCGTCGCTGTGCACGGTCGCTGGCGGGAAGCCGGATGCGGCGAGTCGCGCAAGGCCCGGATACTCGCGTCTGTCGCGGCTTGCTGCGGCGACGATGTTGCCGA